>JAYPXD010000126.1:0-1828 GCA_038135395.1 Alphaproteobacteria bacterium
TCTTTAACCTTGCCGAGGGCGCATTGGACTGCTGCGCCAACCGCCGCCGGGCAGTCATCGCCGGTCAGCAGGTCGGCGATGACTGTTTCTGCGCCAGCACGGATGTTGACCTGATCGAGGCCGGCGATTGCAGCCGGCAGCAGGCCGACGAGCGACAATGCCGAGTAACGGCCACCCACCTTCGGGTCATGCGGCAGCACGGTCATGCCGTAATGCTGGGCCAAAGCAGATATTGGCGACGGCTTGGGTTCGGTTATGATCGTAAAGTGGTCGCCAATTTTGGCTTCGTCTTCCCCTTCAAGCAGCGCTTCGATGCAGACCAGCGCCTGGGTCAGGGTTTCCGCCGTGCCGCCTGACTTGGAGATTGCGATGAAATCCGTACGCGACAGATCGAGGCTGCGGAACAAGTGGTTGAATGTATGGGGGTCGATATTGTCGAGAAACACAAGCTTCGGTGAATCGCCGCTGGGACCGAAGCCCGAATCCGCCAGCGCGTACAAGGCTTGGCCGCCCAGGCTGGAGCCGCCGGTGCCCAGCACCACAACGGTATCCGCTCGCTCGCGGTGATAGGAGGCGCGGTCCTCGATCATCGGGATGTCGTCCCGCCGTTCCGGCAGCAGCACAAGCGGCAGCGATCCATCGCGATGGCCCCGGCGCAATTGGTCAAGGCCTGGGGCCGCTCTTTTCATCCAGGCGTCGAACGTTGCGGTTGCAAGCCCGGCCGGCCCGATACTCGCTGCCATGCAGCCGTCAATGTTTTGCTTGTACATAGCGCGGCACCTTTGATAGGGCGGAATTCAGAAGCGTCAATCAATCCTATGTAGGCCATACCTACACCAGATTCGACCTCCCCTTCCGAATAGTCTGTCAACGGATGACGTTCAATCTGGTGCAAAGGTGGAGTGTCTCCAGTTGCCAAGCACAGACAAGAAAAAACCGGGTCTCTGGTAGGAGACCCGGTAAAGTCAGAACAGGGAGGCTTAACGTCTGGGAGACGCGTCTGGATCGCAGGCCAACATAAGTGGCAGTGATCCCGAACAGCGTTGTCTCAAATCGACAACACCTCCGTAATTTGACAGAAACGCTGCACAATTGGAGAGCTATTATCGCCGCCCAGCTATGCAAACGCTGCATGGCTGCTCAGAATCGGCTGGTCTGCCCCCTTCACCTGCCTATGATAACGGCGAATATCCGCTACACGATCAAGGAACGCCGTTATGAATTGGGAGCCTGAGCTGGAGGAATTGGCGCGACGCGAGGCTATGGCCCGCCAGATGGGCGGGGCCGATAAAGTCAAGCGCCAGCACGACGGCGGGCGCCTGACGGTGCGCGAACGGGTTGAAGGGCTTGCCGATCCCGGCTCCTTTCACGAAATCGGCGCGATTGCCGGCAAGGCGGAATACGACGCCAACAACGACCTGGTGCACTTAATGCCGGCCAACTGCGTGTTCGGTCGGGCGCGGCTGAACGGGCGACCGGTAGTCGTCTGCGGCGATGATTTCACCGTGCGGGGCGGGTCGGCCGATGCAACCATCAAGGGCAAGCCGCAATTGGCAGAGGTGATGGCGAACGAGCTGCGCTTGCCTATTGTACGTATGATCGAAGGGTCGGGCGGCGGTGGGTCTGTCCGCACCATCGAGACGACGGGCCGGGCCAATTTGCCAGGCGGGCAGGGCACCTCCAGCCGTTTCGACCTGATGGCGACCAACCTGGCGACTGTGCCGGTGGTGGCGCTGGGTCTGGGATCGGTCGCAGGTCTGGGCGCGGCCCGCATGGCGGCCAGCCATTTCTCGGTGATGACCAAGGATACGTCGGCCATGTTCGTCGC
>JAYPXD010000126.1:1838-10400 GCA_038135395.1 Alphaproteobacteria bacterium
TGGTCAAAGGCATCGGCCAGGACCTGACTAAGACGGAGCTGGGCGGCTGGCGGATTCAAACCCGGGCCGGCGGCGTCGACAATGCCGTCGATACGGAGGCGGAGGCGTTCGAGGCGGCGCGGCGCTTCCTGTCCTACCTGCCGAATTCCGTCTATGACGCGCCGCCCAGGGCTGAGCCTGTGCCGCCGAAAGAGCAGGAGCCCCTGATCAGCGCGATCCCAAAGGCCCGGCGGCAGGCATATCGCATGCGGCCCATCGTTGAGCGGCTGGTGGACGAAGGGTCGTTCTTCGAAATTGCGCCAAATTTTGGTCGTTCGATCATTTGCGGTCTGGCGCGGATCGATGGATGGCCGGTCGCGATCATGGCCAGCGATCCCTACCACTACGGCGGCGCCTGGACCGCGGATACGTGCCAGAAGATCGTCCGCCACGTCGATCTGGCCGAAACCTTTCACCTGCCGGTGATTTATCTGGCGGATTGCCCTGGCTTCCTGGTTGGGAAAGAGGCGGAGGAAACGGGCACGATCCGCCACGGCGTCCGCGCCATGGCGGCGATCAACCAATCGACGACGCCCTGGTGCGCCATCGTCGTGCGCAACGCCTTCGGCGTCGCCGGCGGCGCACACGTGCCGGTGGGGCGGTTCGTGACCCGCTATGCCTGGCCCAGCGGCTTTTGGGGCTCGCTGCCGTTGGAGGGCGGTATTGAGGCGGCGTATCGGGCCGATATCGACGCCGCGGACGACCCCGCCGAGGAACTGAAACGCATTGAGGAGCGGCTGGAGAAGCTTCGCTCGCCGTTCCGCACGGCAGAGGCCTTCTGGATCGAGGAGATCATCGACCCGCGCAAGACCCGCGGCCTGCTGGAAGAATTCGCCAACCTCGCCGCGCCGCTGCGCGACCCGGGACCGCGGCGGTTCGGGCTGCGGCCGTGAGCAACCAAAGGCGGCGCTTTCGGCGCCGCCGGTAAGAGTTTCCTAACCGCTGAAGGCCTGCATTCCGGTGATCTCGCGGCCCAGGATCAGGGCGTGCACGTCGTGCGTGCCTTCGTAGGTGTTGACGGCTTCCAGGTTCATCATGTGGCGGATGACGTGGTATTCGTCGTGAATGCCATTGCCGCCATGCATGTCGCGCGCAACCCGGGCGATCTCCAGGGCCTTGCCGCAATTGTTGCGTTTCATCAGGCTGATCATCGCCGGCGCGGCCTGGCCTTCGTCCATCAGGCGGCCGACCTGCAGCGAGCCTTGCAGGCCCAGCGTGATCTCGGTCAGCATGTCAGCCAGCTTTTTCTGAATCAGCTGGTTCGCCGCCAGCGGCCGGCCAAACGCCTTGCGGTTCAGCGTATAGTCCCGCGCAGCATGGAAGCAGGTCTCCGCCGCGCCCATTGCGCCCCAGGAGATCCCATAGCGCGCTTTGTTCAGGCAACCGAACGGACCGCCCAGACCCTTTGCCCCCGGCATGTAGTTGGCGTCCGGCACGAACACGTTGTCCATGACGATCTCGCCGGTCGGCGACGCCCGCAGCGAGAACTTGCCTTCGATCTTCGGGGTGCTCAAACCCTCCATGCCGCGTTCCAGGATAAAACCGCGGATGTCGTCGGCTTCGTCCTTGGCCCAAACGACGAACGTATCGGCGATGGGGCTGGAGGTGATCCACATCTTCGCGCCGGTCAGGCGATAGCCGCCGTCGACCTTCTTTGCCCGCGTCTTGAGACCGCCGGCGTCGGAGCCATGATCCGGCTCAGTAAGCCCGAATGCGCCGACATGCTCGCCGGAGGCCAGCTTGGGCAGGTAGCGTTGCTTCTGGTCTTCGGTGCCATAGGAATGGATGGGGTACATGACCAGAGACGATTGCACGCTCATCGCGCTGCGATAGGCGCTGTCGCAGCCTTCGATCGCCCGGGCCACCAGGCCATACATGACGGCGGAACCGCCTGGGCAGCCATAGCCCTCCAACCCGATGCCGAGGAAGCCAGCCTGGCCGAACTTCTTGTAGATGCTGCGGTCGAAGGTCTGGTGGCGGTGCGCCTCCAGGACTCCCGGCATCAACTCCTCGTCGGCAAAGCGCTTGGCCATGTCATACGTCATGCGCTCGTCTTCGGACAGCTGCCCGGACAACCGCAGTGCATCGGCCCAGTCGAACGGGGGCAGTTTGGATGATTTGGCGGCAGGCTGGGACATTATCTGGCCTCGGATAGTGTTGCTGAAGAGCGATATTCCGGATTGCTCAACATATGTTGCATCGGTCGCGCAAGCCCCTTCCCCGTCGCACCGCTGGAAATCTGCGGTCTGGCGGGCCTTAACCGGCGGTTTCCGGGGAGGAAAGATCAATCTCGCGCTTAAAACCTTCGTGGCTGGCGACAAATCCCAGGCGTTCGTAAAAGCGGTGCGCGCCGTCGCGGGATTTGTCGGACGTCAGTTGCACCAGGCTGCAGCCGCGCGCCCGACATTCGGTGATCGCCCATTGCATCATCTGCTGTCCCAAACCGGAACCGCGTTCGCTGGCGGCGATACGCACCGCCTCGATCTGGCCGCGCCATGCGCCCAGCCGGGAAACGCCCGGGATAAAGGTCAGTTGCAGGGTGCCGACGACAACGCCGGCCCGCTCCGCCACCGCCAGCAACTGGTTGGGGTCGCGCTCGACGGCCTCGAATGCGGCGGTGTAGCGTTGGTCCAACGGCAGGCTTGGTTTCTCCCGGCCGCGGCCCAGACCGTCGTCGGCGATCAGGGCGACGATTGCGGGAAGGTCGGCTGCTGTCGCGGCGCGGAAGGTCAGGGTCTCGCTCATGGCCGTGCTGTTTCCTCGAAAAACCGGGCAGGCCTATCGCGGCCCCGGGAAAGGTTTGCCGCCACTCGGGTTTCGTCGTGCCTTTTGACGGTGGGGTAATGCCGGTGCTGGACAGGCGTCGCTGGAACTCCAATATCATCGAGAAATCTATAGCATAGTCTGTATAGGCGGCATCCTGTTGGTCAAACTAAGATGGCGAACGGCGAGCATCTGCTGCCCATCGTTCGGTTTGGACATGAGCTGATTGACTACCGGCATACGGCAGGGCGATGATCCTGCTGGTTGCAGTTTCCGATGACTTTGCCGCCACCAACACGATGGCGGCCCAAATGGGGATCATGAGATGGAAGACCGTGAGGTATTAAGCACCGGCATTGCCGTAGTAATCTTATTATTTGCGATTATTACATTGCTGCGGGGTGTTAAGGTCGTGCCTCAGTCCCAGGTCTTTGTTGTTGAAAGGTTTGGGAGATATACGCGAACTTTATTACCCGGTATGTCCTTAATTGTCCCCTTTATCGATAACGTTAAGCATAGAATTTCGATTTTAGAGCGGCAGTTGGAAGAGTTTACGATTTCGATCATTACAAAGGACAACGTCGAAATTCGCAGGGAAACGACCGTTTTCTTTCGCGTGACCGATGCCAGCCGCAGTGTCTACCGAATTCTCGATCTCAACGGCGCTATTCACACGGCAGCCTCGTCTATTGTCCGGTCTGCTGCCGGCAAGTTGGAACTGGACGAATTGCAGTCCAGCCGCGAGTCTATGAATGCTGAAATCGCCAGGAACTTGCAGGAAGCGGCGGAGGTGTGGGGGATCGAGATCACCCGAACCGAAATTACGGACGTGATCGTCGATGACCGGACCAAAGAGGCCCAACGCCAGCAACTCAATGCCGAGCGCGAGCGCCGCGCCCTGATCGCCCGGGCGGATGGCGAACGCCGGGCGATTGAGTTGGCCGCCGACGCCCGGCTCTATGAAGCCCAGAAAAAGGCGGATGCGGTGCGGATCGAGGCGGACGCAGCCGCATATGAAGTGCGGGTCAAAGCCGAGGCGGAGGCCGAGCAGACACGATTGGTAGCGGAAGCCATTGCGAAAGGCGGGCAACCGGCTGTCAACTACGACGTGATGAAGCGCCAGATTACGGCGCTGGGCAGCCTGGCCAAGTCGACGAACACCAAGACGCTGGTGCTGCCGACCGATGTGACCGCAGCGCTGGGCAGCCTCGAAGTCTTATTGTCCAGCCTGCCCGGCGGCGCCCGGCCCGGCGCGTCGCCCTCGCCGTGGGGGCAGGGCGAGGAGAACTGACGTGGAATTGTCTTACTGGCTGTTGTTGCCCCAGGTCTGGGTCATTCTTGGCATCGTCCTGATCGCCGCCGAGATCCTGGATACCAGCACGATTTTCTTTCTGCCGTTGGGTGTCGGCTCGCTGGGCAATGCGGCGTTGATCCTGCTGTACCAGAGGGGCGATTTGGGCGACTGGATCGCGTTCGACGCTTGGGACGACACGCTTATACCGGTGGCAGTACTCTCGGTTTCTGTATCATTGGCCCTGCAACTTTTTTCCAGGGGGCGGCGGCGGCAAAAATCGTCGGATATTAATGAATATTAAGCTTGTTTGATGGATGGGATTGCGGCGGCGTCCCTTGCTCCCCTGGATCGAATGCTTATATGCCTAGGAATGGGCAGCGGCTGGGCAGGTGATGTGCCAGCCATAGGATATGTGCAAGCTGCGCGACCGATTCTCGGCGCCTGACCGGCCCGTTGCCTCGGTTGGGCATAGGGGAGTTTGGTACATGGAACCGCATTGGACGCTGGACGACATTCCTTGGCATCAGTTTGACCGCGGCAAGGTCAACGACGACATCGTGCCGGTCGTCCGTGCGGCGTCGATGGTTGAATCCAATGCTGCCGATTATGCGCGGTATTTGTGCAATGTCTTCAAAGGCGATGCGGAATTCGAGGCGGCAGCGGTGCAATGGGCGCGCGAAGAGGTCCAGCACGGCGTTGCGCTGGGGCGATGGGCCAAACTGGTCGATCCCGATTTCGACTATGACGCCCGCTTTGCTGCGTTTCGCGCCGGGTATCACATTCCGCTGGACGCCGATACCTCTGTCCGCGGTTCACGTCCGGGCGAGCTGATTGCCCGGTGCATCGTCGAGGTCGGCACCAGTTCCTATTATACGGCGATAGCCGACGCCACCGACGAGCCGGTCTTGAGAGAGATCTGCCGGCGCATCGCCACCGACGAATGGCGACACTACGGATTGTTTTACCGGCATCTGCATCGGTATCTGGAACAAGAGCAGTTGTCTCGTCGCAAGCGGGCCTGGATCGCCTTCAGCCGTATGCTGGAAACCGAAGACGACGAACTGCGATTTGCCTACCACATCGCCAACGCCCCCGTGATTCCCGCGGCTTCGTTCGACCGGCGCAAGGCTGGCAGTGAATACGCCCAGCGCACCTACCGGCTGTACAACCCCCGCCATATCGAGCGCGCCATGGGGATGGTGTTTAAGGCGATTGGTTTCGCGCCGCATGGGTGGCTTAGCCGCCTGCTGACCGCTCTGGTGCGGTATGCGATGGCGTTGCGCACCATCAGGTGGCCCAGCCTCGCGGCCGGCGGCAAAGCCTGACCGGACCCTTGGGCCAGGTTGCCGATGGCTGAACCGGCGGGCATAAGCGGTATCGAACCCGCCCGGCGGCCCGGCAAGGCGCGGGCCTTAGCGCTGGGCCAACAGGCTGTAGGGATTAAGCGACACGCCACGGACAACTTGGCCGGAACTGCCAAATGATGCGGCCGTCACTCCATCGACCAGAACCCTGATGCCGCCGGCGTTCCCTGCCGTGAGTTGCAGGCCGGAACGCTGGGGCACAGTGAACCGTTCGCCAGCTTGCAGCAGCTTCTGCGCAATCACACGGCCCGTCGAACTGCGGATTTCAATCCAGCAAGGTTCGTCAGCGATAATCAGGATCGTTTCCGAAGGCGTTGCGCCGTCTGTATTCACAGGCGGAAGCGTTGCCAGCGGATCGTATGGTTCTGCCGATTTGGCTCGGGTTGCGCGCACATCGCCACCACTGATCGGGCGCATTACCGCATTAGAGGATGGCACCGCCGCGAACGCCTGGGTGCGTGCAACCTGTGCAGGTTCTGACGCATCGAAATTGACAGGCTTTTGTTGTGCGACCTGAACAACGTGCGGCAGGCCAACCGTTCCCCGCAGCGGCCCCAAATCGGAGCGCAGCCGGACTGATGGGAGGTATGCGGCAAGGGAAGCAGAGGCTGGCAGGCCTTGCGTCTCGGTTGCCTTCTCTGTGACTGGCGCGGATGCGATTCTGACGCTCTCCGGCATTTGATCTTTGTCAGGCAATGGCCATTCGATTTGCGCGGCCCAGATTGCAGCTGCCGGCGTTCCCGGCCGTGGGCGCGGAACCGCGCCTTGCGGCAATTGTTGGCGGGCGGTCTGGACACTGCGCCTGGTAACAGCGCCTTCGCCGAGCGCGTTGGCGGCGTCCACTGATTCCGACAGGGCCGGAACGCCCAGCGGTTGCAACGGGCCTGGCGCAGGCGCCAGATGTTCACTCTCCAGGCGTGGCTCGGAGGATGCCTCCAGGTCGGCTACCGGGCTCAGCAGGGGGCGGCCCATATCGGCTGACTTGGTTGCGTACCAATAGGCATAGGCGCCGATGGAAACCGCGATGGAGACTGAAATAATTGCGCTGATGGGTAGGCGCCGTTCCAGCGACGGCCTGGGGAAATTCAGCGGCCTCGCCGAATGTCGGGTTCTTGGTTGGTGCTGGGCCGTATGCAGCCGCTCCATCGCCTCCCGCGGGTTTAGTTCCAACGCCGTTGCGATTGAGCGAACATAGCCGCCGAGATAGGGCTGGCCGGGCATGGACGCAAAGTCCTCACGTTCCAGCGCTTCGATATACCGACCCTGCAATTTTAGTTGGCGGGCAAGAACCGGAATCGTCAGGCCCAGCCCAATGCGGCGCTCACGCAGCCACGGGCCAATGCTCATATCGATCGCCACAGGCGTCGCAGCGTCGCTGCAATCGCTCCCAGTCACTGGGTCTCGCGCCGACAGTGTGTTGTCGCCGTGCTTTAGCACCTTAACCCTCTGTTTTGATATCGGCTTTACCATACGTAGGTGTGACCGACAGCCCAGACTAACATGTTTTTTATTAGATCCATTCCTACCTGTACCCGGCGGCGGGATCAACGGTGCCATACACTTTTAGTGTGGACGGAACCGCGCAGACCGAGAGGTATCCCACTTTTGCAACAAAACCAAAGACGACTTGTGCCACCCATCATTGCGATTTTCCGTTGCGGCTGAGCAAGGCGGCATTAGCCTGGTCCAGCAATTCTGCGATGATCGCTGCAACAGGCTGTTCGCTGTGCACCATACCGACGCTTTGGCCCGCCATTAGCGAGCCCTGCTCAACGTCGCCATCCATGACGGCGCGTCGAAGTGCCCCAGCCCAGAAATGTTCAATCGCCAACTGTGCTTCCCGGGGCTCCAGATCACCATTCCGGACTTTGGCGATCGTTTCGTGCTGAAATGCGACAAAGCGGGCCGTCGCCTGATTTTGCAGGGCGCGGACAGGGATCACGGGAAAGCCTGGATCGACCTGCACGCTGGTTTGAGCGTCACGCGCTTCGCCCCGGATGAAGGCGTGCTTGAAGGCGGGGTGGGCGACGCTTTCCATGGCGCAAACGAAGCGGGTTCCCAATTGAACACCTGATGCGCCCATTTCCAGGAATGCCAGAATCGCCTCGCCTCGGCCGATTCCTCCCGCAACGAACACAGGCACGTCCCGAATCACCGGAAGAATTTCCTGCGCCAGCACATTGGTCGATACCGGGCCGACATGGCCGCCGGCCTCAGAGCCCTCGATCACCAAAGCGTCGGCGCCGTCGCGCACCAGCTTGCGCGCCAGGATCAGAGCCGGCGCAAAGCAGATCAGCTTCGCACCGCCTTGCTTGACCTGCCGCATCGCTGCCCGGGTCGGGATACCGCCCGCCAGCACAATATGTTCGACGCGCTCGGCCAGGCACACCGCGATCAGATCGCCCAGCTTTGGGTGCATCGTAATCAAATTGACGCCGAAAGGCCTTTCTGTCAGGCGGCGGGTGGCGCGGATTTCCTCGCGCAGCCGTTCGGGTTCCATGGCCCCGCAGGCGATAACGCCAAAGCCGCCGGCATTGCTGATCGCCGCCACCAGGTTATGCTCTGACACCCAGGTCATTGCACCGCCCAAAATGGCATATGGCGCGCCCAGAAATGCGCTGCCGCGGCTCCAGAGTCGCTCTAATGCGGGGTTGGTTCCCACCCGTTATCCAATCGCATCCAGGCCGTAAGCCGTGTGCAGCGCACGTAGTGCCAATTCTGCATAGTCCTCTGAAATCAGGATGCTGACTTTGATCTCTGACGTGGAGATGACCTGGATGTTGATTCCCCGCTCCGCCAGGGTCGAAAACATTTTCTGCGCCACCCCGGCGTGGCTTCGCATGCCCACGCCAATGATCGAGACCTTAACAACACCGGAATCGCAAATAACTTCACCAAAGCCGATGGCGGCCTGTTTGTCCTTCAGCAGGGCATTGACCCGGTCCAGGTCCGCCTTGCCGACGGTAAAGGTCATGTCGGTCGTTTCTCCGTCGGCGGAGACGTTCTGGACGATCATATCGACGTTAATCCCCGCGTCGGCCAGCGGGCCAAAGATCGCCGCCGCTACGCCCGGGCGATCCGCCACGCGGCGCAGGGTAATCT
>JAYPXD010000127.1:0-10274 GCA_038135395.1 Alphaproteobacteria bacterium
CCCGCGGGTCCGGCCCCGCCTTCTTCGGGCTCCCGCCCGACCGACGCCGGCACGCGCTGTGAGCCGCCTGCGCTGCGCCGTCTACACCCGCAAATCGAGCGAAGAAGGACTCGAGCAGGACTTCAACTCGCTCGATGCCCAGCGCGAGGCCTGCGCAGCATTCGTCCGCAGCCAGCAGCACGAGGGCTGGTCACTCATCGAGACCCGCTACGATGACGGTGGCTTCTCCGGCGGGACCCTCGAGCGCCCTGCGCTCACCCGGCTTCTACAGGACCTCGACCAGGGCCGGCTCGACACCGTCGTGGTCTACAAGGTAGATCGCCTCACCCGCTCGCTGTCCGACTTCGCGCGCATCATCGAGCGGTTCGACGCCCGCGCGGTCTCCTTTGTCTCCGTCACCCAGCAGTTCAATACCACCTCCTCCATGGGTCGCCTGACCCTGAACGTCCTGCTGTCCTTCGCCCAGTTCGAACGCGAGGTCACCGCCGAGCGCATCCGGGACAAGATCGCCGCCTCCAAGGCCCGCGGCATGTGGATGGGTGGTCGTCCGCCGCTCGGCTATGACGTCCACGAGCGGAAGCTCGTGGTCAACGAAGCCGAGGCCGCACAGGTGCGCCACATCTACACCCGCTATCTCGAGCTTGGCAATGTCCGCCTGTTGCGGGCAGCGCTCGCCCGGGAGGGAGTCACGAGCAAACAACGTGCGGGTCAGACCCGACCGCCCGGCACCCCTGGACGCGGCGCGCTCTATCGCCTGTTGAGTAATCCGACCTACCGCGGGCTGGTGGCGCACAAGGGCAGAACCTACAACGGGCAGCATGACCCGATCGTCGACGAGACCACCTGGGCGGCCGTGCAGCAGACGCTGGCAGACAACCGCGCCGCGGACTCAAACAGGACACGCGTGGCAGAGCCCGCCCGACTGGCCGGACGCATAGTCGACCAGCACGGTAACCCGCTCGGCACCAATCACGCCTGCCGGCACGGCAAACGCTACCGCTACTACGTGGCCCGGACACCGGCTGGCGCAGCGCTGCCCCGCCGCCTGCCCGCGCACGACCTCGAACAGGCCGTGCTCACAGCCATCGAGCGTCATCGGCAGACGGCACCGGAAACCTACCGGTCAGCGGCAGCAGCAGACAAGATCGCGCAACGCTCAGACAGCGAGCGCTGGGCGGCGGTGCTGCCTCACCTCGAGCGGGTGGTACTGCGCCCCGGAGAACTTGAGATCACGCTCTCAGTCCCCGCCGCCGGTACCCGCAGAGTGCAGAGCACGGAGATCCAGCAGAGCGAGGTGCTCTGCCAGCCCTTCACCCTCACCCGACGCGGCGGTGCCCTCAGTCTGATCACCCCGGACGACCAGCTGCCGCGACCCTCCAACGGCATTCTCCGAGCCGTCGCCCGGACCTGGCGTTGGAATGAACGTCTCATGAAAGAACCCGAACTCACCCTGACTGCTCTCGCACGCGAGGAAGGTGTCACCGACGCTCTCATCCGACAGCATCTGCCGCTGCGCGCGCTGTCACCGACGGTGCTGGAAGCCCTGCTGGCGGGACGGGCACTGACGGTCAGCACCGTCGATACCCTGGTCGCCGCCGCATCCCTGGACTGGACAGAGCAGGAGGCACGGCTGCTGCCGCAACAGCCCATCAGCCAACGATAGAAACCCGACTCCGAACCCCGGAACTGGCGCCCGGAGAAACTGCCCCAAAAAACACCCGCAGCGCTGTTCTCCACCGCGCATAGCGACGGAGTCAGCCTGTCAGGGCCTTATAAGGGATTGATTAAGTGGGAGTCTTTCCGAGGACAGGAAATCCTGTCCTCGGAGAAGGACTCGTTGGCGGAGAGAGAGGGATTCGAACCCTCGATACGGGGTTACCGTATACACGCGTTCCAGGCGTGCGCCTTCAACCACTCGGCCACCTCCCCGCAGAACGAGGGGCGAACCATACTTATGTTGCTCTGTTGACGCAACGCTGCGCCACATGGCATTGGTTATTTTTCGCTGGCAAGGTGTCGCAGTGCCAATGCCGGAAACCACTCTCCATCACTGTAAGGACCCTCAACGATGATCGGTCGGCTTCTCGGATGGATCTTGTTGTTATGCGGCACAATTGCTGCTGTTCGGGATGGGATGATCTGGTTCAAGACCGGTGCCTATCCATTCACTACGGGCGGCGAGATCTGGTACACCATCGACGTCAACAGCCTGAACCTGGTCCAGGCCGTTATCCAGCGCTATTTGGCCGCCGAAATTTGGGACCCAGGCGTTCAGACAGTGCTCCTGTGGCCAGCTGCAGCGACACTCTCAGGATTGGGGCTATTGTTCCTGGTCCTATTCCATCGAAGCTAGCGTATCGTCCGATCAAATTGACTCGCCAAGGCCATCAATTTGTCGGGGTAAGATACTCTCATAATGAGCCAAGAGCAGACGACCAGACTGCCTTTGCGTCATGCCGCCGGCATCGGCGGAAATTCAACCTGAACCACTCTATTGCCGCGGGCGGACAAGAATTTGGAAAAATCGGCCGGACTGATCGCGGTCGTCGCGCGATTGGTGAGTGGATGAAAGTGCAGAGGCGGCATCTCTGTCAGCCGCCTGTCCAGCGCAAACGTGATTTGACGGCCTGCGTCATTGACCAAAGCAAACGGGGTGACCGAGCCCGGTTCAACGCCCAGATACTGCATCAGAAGCTCGGGTTTGCCGAAGGACAAGTGCCCCGCGCCCAGCGTCACCGCCAGGCTTTTCAGATCTACGGCAGCATCTTCGGCGGCAGTGACCAGCCACATGTCTCCTTTTTTGTTCTTCAGGAACAAATTCTTGGAATGGCCGCCAGGTAGGACGCCGCGCAGCGCCTGGCTTTCCGCGACCGTAAACACCGGCTCATGCCAAGTGGTGGTGTGCGCTATGGCGAGCGTATCCAGATATCGGAACAGATCGTCGGGGGTAGCGGCCGGCATCGCAGGGCCTTCGCATGAGTTCGGCCCAACGCCGCAGGCCGACCGATGGGCAAAGACTTCGGCGCGGCCATGCGAGGCAGGCATAGACGCCGCCCCGCATGGCGCATCCGGGCTACCGCAGCGCCGCGCAGGCGCGCTGGATGCGGCGGCAGGCTTCTTTCAGCTTTTCGTCGCTGGTGGCGTAGGAGATGCGGAAGTTCGGGCTGAGACCGAACGCCGACCCCGGCACCACAACGACCTTTTCCGCTTCCAGCAGATAAAAGGCGAAATCGTCGTCGTTCTCGATCACCTTGCCGGACGGCGTCTTTTTGCCGATGACGCCGGCACAGGACGGATAGACATAGAACGCGCCCTCCGGCGTGTTGCAGGTCAGGCCCGGGGCTGTGTTGACGCCGGCGACAACCAAATCGCGGCGGCGCTTGAAGCTTTCGATCCACGCAGCGCGGTAGTTCTGCTGACCGTCCAGCGCTTCGACCGCCGCGGTCTGGCTGATCGAGCTGGGATTGGTCGTGCTCTGCGACTGGATCTTGCGGATCGCGTCGATCAGCACTTTCGCGCCGGCGGCATAGCCGATGCGCCAACCGGTCATGGCATAGGCCTTGGAAACGCCGTTGACCGTAAGCGTGCGGTCATAGAGCTTTGGCTCGACCTGTGCCGGCGTGCAGAACTGGAAGCCGTCATAGACGATATGCTCGTACATATCGTCGGTCATGACCCAGACATGCGGATGGCGGAGCAGAACGTCGGTGACCTCCTTCATCTCATCCCATGTATACGCGGCGCCGGACGGGTTCGAGGGCGAGTTGAGGATCAGCCACTTGGTCTTGGGCGTGATCGCCGCTTCCAGATCGGCGCCCTTCAACTTGAAGCCCTGCTCCACCGGGCATTGCACGGGGACGGGCTTGCCTTCCGCCAGCAATACCATATCGGGGTAGCTGGTCCAGTAGGGCGCCGGGATGATCACTTCGTCGCCCGGATTCAGGCTGGCCATCAGCGCGTTATAGAGGACGTGCTTGCCGCCGTTGCCGATGGTGATCTGGGCGTTGGTGTATTCCAGCCCGTTCTCACGCTTCAGCTTGCGGCAGATCGCAGCCTTCAGTTCCGGACGGCCATCCGGCGCGGTGTATTTGGTGTCGCCGCTACGGATTGCTTTGATGCCGGCCTCTTTCACATTATCAGGGGTATCGAAGTCGGGCTCACCAACGGCCAGACCGATAACGTCTTCACCAGCGGCGGCCATTTCCATCGCTTTGGTGTTCATCGCCACGGTCGGCGACGGCTTAATAACAGAGAGGCGATCGGCAACGATCGACATAGCACTATGATCCTTGCGGTTCGGGGTTGAAACCGCGGCGACCCTAGGAGCCTTGACCGGCAAGAGCAAGAATAAGCGGCCAGTCCGGACAGTATTTGACTGAGACTATTTGGCCGCCCATAGGCGACAAGCCCGGCAGGGGAAACCGGGCTTGTCTGGGGGCTCATGCAGCTAGCCCGATTGGTTGGGGTAGGCTAGCGCGGTAAACCTAAGGGCCAAATGGTTAATTTCGCATGAACTTAACCACGATTTCAGACGGCAAATCTTGATCCGCGGTTAACGGTCATGCATCCAGCCTGACCTGGAGACCGGCCTTAACCGCTGGCCATTCATCCGGCAGCACCGAAAAATAAACCGAGTCGCGCAGGCGGCCATCGGGCAGGACCATGTGGTTGCGCAACACGCCCTCGTGCTTGGCTCCCATCTTGGCCATGGCGGCCTGGCTGCGTTTGTTGCGCATGTCGGTCTTCAACTGCACCCGGATCAGGTTGCAGACTTCAAAGCCATGGCGCAGCAACAGGAACTTGCATTCGGGATTGGTTTTGCCAGCCCAATAGTCGGGATGGTACCAGGTATGCCCGATCTCCGCCCCGCGATGCTGCAACGAGATATCAAACAGCCGGGTCATGCCGATCAGTTTGTCTTCGGCCAGAAAGCGGACGACAAAGGGCAGATGGTTGTCCGGTTTCACCGCGGCATAGGCAGCATCCATGTATTGCTGGATAGTGCCTCCACGGGGCGTGAACTGCCAGATTTTGTCTTCCGCGCCAACGGCTTCCAGGCCGGCGCGATGTTCGGGCGCCAGCGGTTCCAGGCGGACGTAGCGTCCCTCAAGCGGCTGGTAGGGTATTTGCGACATAGGCTGCGGGTCCCAGGGTTTGGAGTCGCGACGTCGGAGCGCTATATTCGATCCGACCGACGAACGCGAATTCTAGCGAAGCAGGCCCGCCATGGACACCGCCATCCTCGACCGCCTAGCGCTCTTTGACCCAGCAAGCCGCGGTGCGCTGCCGCAGCCCATGGATTCGCCACCCTTCCGTCTGGCATCCGAATTTCAACCAGCGGGCGACCAGCCCCAGGCCATCGCGGAACTGCTGGCCGGCGTCCAGTCGGGCGAACGCGACCAGGTGCTGCTGGGCGTTACCGGATCGGGCAAAACCTTTACCGTTGCCCATGTGATCCAGGAGATGCAGCGCCCGGCTGTTATCCTGGCGCCGAATAAGACGCTGGCGGCACAGCTTTACGCGGAGATGAAGGGCTTTTTCCCAGAGAACGCGGTCGAATATTTCGTTTCTTACTACGATTATTACCAGCCGGAAGCCTACGTCCCCCGCTCCGATACCTATGTCGAGAAGGAAGCGTCGATCAACGAAGAGATCGACCGCATGCGCCATTCGGCGACGCGGGCCTTGCTGGAGCGCCGCGATGTGATCATCGTCGCGTCGGTCTCGTGCATCTATGGCATCGGCGCGGTCGAGACCTATGCCGAAATGACCGTCGATGTCCGCGCCGGCAAGCCTCTGGAACGCGAGGCCTTTTTGCGCCGGCTGGTGGAACTGCAATCCAAGCGCAACGACGCCACGCTCTATCGCGGGTCCGTCCGCGTGCGCGGCGATCCCATCGAGAGTCACCCGGCCCACCTGGAAGACCGGGCCTGGCGCATTTCGTTGTTCGGCGACGAAGTGGATTCGATCCACGAGTTCGACCCGCTGACCGGCGAGAAAATCGCGCAAATGGACCGGGTGCGCCTCTACCCGAACAGCCACTACGTGACGCCGAAGCCAACCCTGATGCAGGCCGTCGAGAGCATCAAGAAAGAGCTGAAAGAGCGGCTGGAGCAGCTGAACGCCGAGGGCAAGCTGCTGGAGGCGCAGCGCCTGGAGCAACGGACAACCTTAGATATCGAGATGCTGGTGACGACTGGCTCCTGCAACGGAATCGAAAACTATTCCCGATACCTGACCGGCCGGCCCGCGGGCGCGCCGCCGCCGACTTTATTCGAGTATATTCCGAGCGACGCGCTGCTGTTCATCGACGAAAGCCACGTAACCGTGCCCCAGGTCGGCGGCATGTTCCGTGGCGACTATGCGCGCAAGTCGACGCTGGCGGAGTTCGGCTTCCGTCTGCCGTCCTGCATCGACAACCGCCCGCTGAAGTTCGAGGAGTGGAACGACATGCGGCCGCAGACGGTCTATGTCTCTGCCACCCCGGGCGATTGGGAGCTAGAGCGGGTGCAGGGCGTCGTGACCGAGCAGGTGGTGCGGCCAACCGGCCTGATCGACCCGGTCTGCATCGTGCGTCCGGTTGCGACGCAGGTGGACGACCTGATAGCCGAAGCGCGCGACGTGGTGGCGAGAGGCGGCCGCGTGCTGGTCACAACCCTCACCAAAAAAATGGCGGAGGATCTGACCGACTACCTGTTCGAGCTGGGCATGCGGGTGCGCTACATGCATTCCGAGGTGCACACGCTGGAGCGGATCGAGATTATCCGCGACCTGCGCCTGGGCGCGTTCGATATCCTGGTCGGCATCAAACTGCTGCGGGAAGGCCTGGACATCCCGGAATGCAAGTTGGTGGCGATCTTGGATGCGGACAAGGAAGGCTATCTGCGGTCCGTCCGCTCGCTGATCCAGACCATTGGCCGGGCAGCGCGCAACGTGGATGGGCGGGTGTTGCTGTACGCCGACACCATGACCAAATCGCTGACCGCGGCTCTGGACGAAACCGCGCGCCGGCGGGAAAAGCAGCAAGCCTACAACGCTGCCAACGGCATCACGCCGGCAAGCGTGAAAAAGGGCATCAGCGATATCCTGCAGGGCGTCTATTCCCGCGACAGCCTGAACGTCGACACCGGCATTCTGGGCGAGGCGGACCGCATCGGCTCCAACCTGGAGGCGACCATCGCCGACCTGGAGAAGAAAATGCGCGCGGCCGCCGCCGACCTGGAGTTCGAGGACGCGGCCCGCTATCGCGACGAGATCCAAAGGCTAAAGAAAATGGACCTGGGCCTGGAGGAACGGGGCTTCGGCCAGAAAAAAGGCGGCCGCCCCTCCGCCGGCAACACGGCCATCGAGAAAATATCCGCAGGCGCGGTCACCTCGCGGCGGGCCAGCGGCAAGAAAGCCGGCGCCTCCGGCAAACCGCGCGGGCGCCGTCGCCAGGGGCCTTGAGCGTCAGCCGGGCGGCCGCTGCCCGGTCATCACGCACAGCAATTCGAACAGGATGTTTGCCGCCAGGAAGGCGGTGTTGTTGGTTGGGTCATAGGCCGGCGCAACCTCCACCAGGTCCGCACTGACCACATTCAGGCCGGACAGGCCGCGCACCAGCAACAACGCCTCCAGCGAGGTCAGCCCGCCGACCTCCGGCGTGCCGGTGCCGGGCGCAAAGGCCGGATCGACGCTGTCGATGTCAAATGTGATATAGCACGGCTTGTCGCCCACAACCCGGCGCGCTTCGGCGATGGCGCCGGCGATGCCGCGTTTGTAGACCTCCTCGATCATCATCACCCGCATGCCGCTGGTGCGGCTGAACTTCCACTGGTCCAGGTCGCTGAGCGTGCTGCGGATGCCAATCTGCACCGTGCGTTTGGGGTCGATCAGCCCTTCCTCCACCGCCCGGCGGAACGGCGCGCCGTGGTGAAAGCGCGAGCCGGCATAGTCGTCGCCTGTGTCGCAATGAGCGTCGATATGGACCAGGCCCAGCGGCGCCCTGCCCTTGGCGACGGCGCGCAGGATCGGCAGCGAGACCGAATGGTCGCCCCCGACCGCCAGGGTCTTGAGGCCGGCGGCGCGCCAGGCATGGAACGCGGCTTCGATATCGCCATGGGCGTCGGTCAGGTTGTAGGGACGCTCTATGTGCACGTCGCCGGCGTCGACGATGCGGGCGGCCTCGAATGGATTGTGCCCGGTCGCCTGGCTGAAGCGGCGAATCAGCGAGGAATGGTTGCGGACCTCGCGCGGCCCATGGCGCGCGCCCGGCCGGTTGGTGACGCCACCATCGAACGGCACGCCGACCATGGCGATGTCCGCGGCCTCGCCCGGCTGCCAGACCGGCATGCGCATAAACGTGGGGATGCCCATATAGCGTGGCAGGAAGGGCGGATTGGGCATGCGGCGGCCTCCTTCAGACGCGGCCATGGACGGGCGGGCCAACGTCTCTTAAGAAACGTCTCTTAAGAGTGGTGTTAAACGACAGCACACACAATACCTGCCGGAGGTTTCCCCCGCCCATGGCCACCTATCTGAAACGCGGCGACGCCGCCGAAGCCTTCGACCGGGCGATGGTCGAGGACACCGTCCGCAAGATGCTGGCGGATATTCGCCAGAACCGGGAGGACGCGGTCCTTCGCTACGCCCGCGACCTCGACAAGTGGACCAATCCGCAGGTCCGCCTGTCAGAAGAGCGAATTCGCCAGGTAGAGGCGATGCTGCCCGAGACCTGGAAGCAGGACGTCGCCTATGCCATCCAGCAGGTGCAGGACTTCGCCCGCATCCAGAAAGAGTCGATGCGGGAGGTCGAGGTCGAGCTTCGCCCCGGCGTGATGCTGGGACACCGGCATATCCCGGTGGGCTCGGTCGGTTGCTATATTCCGGGCGGCAAGTATCCGCTGGTGGCCGGTGCGTTCATGACCGCCGGTACCGCCAGCGTCGCCGGCGTGCAGACCATCATCGGCACCGCCCCGCCGCGCGATGCCGACGGCATGTACCCGCAGACGCTCTATGCGCTGAAGGCGTCGGGCGCGGGCGCACTCTATTCGCTGGGCGGCGTGCAGGCATTGGCGAGCATGGCCTATGGCTGCTTTGACATGCCGGCCTGCGACATGATCTGCGGCCCCGGCAATCCCTTCGTGGCGGAGGCGAAGCGGCAGTTGTTCGGCACCACCGGCATCGACCTGCTGGCCGGCCCGACCGAAATCCTGATCATCGCCGACGGCACTATCGACGCGGAACTTGTGGCCTGCGACCTGCTGGGCCAGGCCGAGCATGGGCCGGACTCGCCAGTCTGGCTGATCGTCACCGATGAGGCGTTCGGGCGCGAGGTGATCGCGCAGGTGGAAAAGCAGCTCCTGACCCTGCCGACCCGCGCGATCGCCGAAAAGGCCTGGCGCAACAATGGCGAGGTCGTGGTCGCGAAAGACCGCGAGGAAGCCGCCGAACTCTCCGACGCCTATGCCGCCGAGCACCTGGAACTATTGACCGGCGAGGACGACTGGTACTTTGCGCGCCTGAAGAACTATGGCTCCCTCTTCATCGGCGAGGAAAGCACCGTGGCCTATGGCGACAAGGGCGTCGGCACCAACCACACCCTGCCGACCGGCCGGGCGGCGCGTTTTACGGGCGGACTCTGGGTCGGCAAGTTCCTGAAGACCTGCACCTACCAGCGCCTGACGCCGGAAGCCTCCCGCCACATCGCGCCGGTGATCAGCCGCATCTGCGAGGGTGAGGGCATGCTGGCGCACGGCATCACCGCCGACATTCGCTACACGCGGTTTGCGCCGAAGAATGAGGGGGAGAGTTGACGTAGGCGCGTTCCCAGCCCATTTTGTGCAATAACCTATGCAGGAATTGTGCAATGCCAGCAGTTGCCAAACGACAGCCAACTCTGCTCTCGCCATTCGGTGCGAGCGTGATGGAGCCGGGTACTTCGCGCATCTCGCCGCAGCGTTTCGCGGAACGGCTGCGTATCTCTCAGTCAACCCTTGAGATTGTCGGAATTATCTCAACTGCCGCCCGCCTCACCGGCGACACGGAGAAGGCATTCTACTGGTTCCGCAACGAGCCCATTTGCGATTACAACGACAAGACCGCCGAAGAATTGGTGACTGAAGGGCATGCGCGCGCGGTCAAGATGTACTTGGATGACCTCGAAAACGGGGCGACCGGGTGATTTTTGCCTCGGTCGGGCCGAATGATGTCTTCTATCGCCTCATAACACCGAAGTGGTCGCACCAACCGGCGAGCGGCGCTGGCGCTGCGTTGCACGGCGGGCGGTTCAATAG
>JAYPXD010000128.1:0-7142 GCA_038135395.1 Alphaproteobacteria bacterium
GGATTCCACTCTGGTCCTCCAGCCCGGCTGGCAGGCCAAGGTGGATGACGCCGGTTTCCTCCGTCTGACCCGGAGCTAGAGACATGACCCAGACATTTGATCCCGCCACCTTCGAAGTGGTCAAAAACTCCCTCGCCAAGATTGCGGAGGAGATGAAGATTGTGCTCGCCAAGACGGCCTATTCCCCGATCCTGAAGATCGCTGGCGACTATTCCTGCGGCGTGTTCGACGTGGCGGGCAATATGGTGGCGCAGGGGCCGGACCTGCCGATTCACCTCGGCTCGATGCCGGATGCAGTGCGGGCTGTGGTGCAGGTGTTCGGCGACTACGTAGCGGAGGGTGACGTCTTCATCCACAACGACCCGTATTTCGGCGGCTCGCACCTGCCGGATGTGAACGTGGTGATGCCGGCGTTCCACAAGGGCGAGTTGCTGGGCTACACCTGTGTCCGCGCGCACTGGCCGGATGTCGGCAGCGCGACGCCGGGCTCCTATGGCGCGGTGACCGAGATTTATGGCGAGGGCCTGCGCCTGCCGCCGGTCCGGCTCTACCGCAACCACCAGATCGACCGGAATATCGAGGCCATCATCATGGCCAATGTCCGCACGCCGGAGGAGCGGATCGGCGACCTCCGCGCCCAGGTGGCCGCCTGCCGCCGCGCCTGCCAGCGCCTCGCTGCGCTTGCTGAGAAGCATGGAACCGACGGCCTCAAGGCGATCATGGCGGAGGTCATGGACTATGCCGAGCGCATGATGCGCCTGATGCTGGCTGAACTGCCGGACGGCGAGGCCAGCTTCGAGGATTTCTGCGATGGTGACGGCGTGTTTGAGGATGGCGCCGACGACGACGCCATCTTCTGGATCCGCATTAAGGTCACCAAGAAGGGCGACACGATCACCGTCGATTTCGCTGGCTCCGACCCCAAGGTGCCCGGGCCGATCAACGCGCCCTTGAGCGTTACCGCCAGCGGCGTCTTCTGCGCGCTGAAGATGGTGGTGGACCCCAAGAGCCTGATCCCCGCCAACTCCGGCACCTGGCGGCCGATCACCGTGACGGCGCCCAAAGGCTTGGTGGTGAATGCGGAGTTCCCGTCGCCGGTGGTCTATGCCAACCACGAGATGAGCCACCGGGTCTGCGACATGACCTTTGGCGCGCTGGCCCAGTTCATGCCGGACAACGTCATGGCCTGTTCGCAGGGCACCAGCGCTGTGGTCACCTTCGGCGGCCAGGACCCGCGCAACGGCAACCGTTACGTTTCGTACGAGACCATCAAGGGCGGCACCGGTGCGCGGCCGGGCAAGGATGGCATCAACACGATTGCCGCCGGCATCTCCAACACCATGAACACGCCGATCGAGGTGCTGGAGATGAGCTTCCCGCTTCGGGTCGATTACTACGCCATCACGGCGAACAGCGGCGGCGAGGGCCGGTGGCGCGGCGGCTGCGGCGCTAAGCGGGCCTGGACCGTGCTAAACCACACCAGCCGCGCGACCGTCTGCTTTGAACGCACGCGGTCGGCTCCGTTCGGCGTCTGCGGCGGCGAGGCGGGAGCGGCGGCCAAGATCAAGCTGAGGCTGCCCGACGGGCGCGAACGGGCGCTGGTCTCCAAGGGCGCGTTCGATGCGCCGGCGGGCTCGCAGGTCATAATCGAGGCGCCGGGCGGCGGCGGATATGGCGACAGGGCGGCGCGCGATCCGGCGGCGCGACAGCGGGATGCGGCCGATGGCTATGCCGGCTGACGGCCATGCGGCCGGCATAGCCAACCTGTCTTTCTGCCGGCCGCAATGCTACTGATTGGCCGGCAAGGGCCACTCTGAAATGAATTGGATCGAGCGATCATGGTGATGCGAAGGCGCGCGATTGTGTTGGCGCTGGCGGCTTTGGCTGCGGTTGCGCTGCAACCGGCTCAGGCCCGGGTCGTGAAAGGCGCAGCGGCAGAGAAAGTTGCATCTGAGGCCGCGGCCTATCTCCAATCGGTTACGACGCTCTCGGCGAGTTTCGAATTTGTGACGGCAAAGGGCAAAACCAACGGTTTTATCTTCATGGACCGGGGCCGCCATGCCGTTCGCCTGCAATTTGGGGACCCATTGAACTATATGCTGCTGGTCGATGGGGCCAAGACGACGTTCCACGGCGGTGACGGTACAGTCGTTCAGGTATCCACCGCGGGAACTCCGCTGTCTTTTCTGCTGGATCCGAAGATTGGCCCGAAAGGCCCTATCCAGGTGCTGGAAGTCGATGAGCGGGGCGCTAACGTATTCATCGCTCTGGCTGAGCGGGGCAATGTTGCAGCGGGACAGGCGGTTATGCAGTTCCAGCGCGAGCCGGAATGGCGGTTGATTGACTGGGGCGTATACGATGAACAGGGCCGCTACAGTAAGACTGTGCTGGGCCGCCTGCAAATCGGGCTAAAGCTCGATCCGGCACTGTTTGCTGCCCCAAAATAGCACGAAACGCGCAAGAATACGCGACAACATAGCGTTGAGAGGGTTAGGGTATCACTCTCGCCGACGGTAAATGGAGCTGCCAATGCCATCCGACGACTTGTGTTATTCCCCGGCAACGGACCTGTTGCCCCTGATCCGGTCGAAACAGCTGTCGCCGGTTGAGCTCTGCGAAGCGGTTTTGGAGCGTATCGAAGCATTGGAGCCGAAGCTCAATGCGTTCGTTGCGCTGGATGGCGATAAAGTGATGACGGCTGCGCATGCGGTGGAAGCGTCTATCCAACGTGGCGACACGGTCGGACCTTTGGCTGGGATGCCTGTTACGATCAAGGACCTGGCGGTCACTGCCGATCTGCCAACCCAGCGCGGCTCATTGTCGATGAAAGGCCAAGTCTTTGGCACCGACTCGCCATTTGTCACCCGATTGCGGCAGGCAGGCGCGATTGTGCTCGGCAAGACCACCACGTCGGAATTCGGCTGGAAGGGCGTCAGCCATTCGCCGCTGACCGGGATCACGCATAACCCTTGGAAGCATGGCTACAACGCCGGCGCATCGTCCGCTGGCGCCGGTGTTGCCGCCGCTGCCGGCTATGGCGCGCTACACCAGGGCTCGGACGGGGCCGGGTCGATTCGGATGCCATCGCATTTCTGCGGCGTTTTCGGGATAAAGCCCAGTTTCGGTCGGGTGCCCAGCTGGCCGGTGGGCAATATGGACCAGGTCAGCCACAACGGGCCGATGACGCGCACGGTCGGGGATTCCGCCCTGATGTTGCAGGTCATGGGCGGCCCACACCCCTGGGATCACTATTCGCTAGAAGCGCCGCCCGCGGATTATGCCGCCGAATTGCAGCGCGACCTGAGGGGGCTGAAAGTCGCGTATTCGTCCGACCTTGGCCTTGCCCGCGTCGATGGCGAGGTTGCCGATCTGGTGGCGGCCGGAGTGGCCGCCTTTGAGGAGATGGGCTGCCAGGTTGAGCAGGTCAGCGATGCCGCGCTCGCCTTTGCCCAGGATGGGCCGGAACTGATCCGTTTCTTTTGGGCGGTGCACGAGACCGCCGGCTTCAAGCACCTGTTGCCGGAATGGGAGGACAAGCTCGATCCCGGTCTTGTCGCCTGCATCAAGGCCGGAGAAGGCCGCACGGCCCTGGAGTATATGGCGATGCGCGCGCGCAAGCTTGCCTATATGGAGGCCTGGCACCGGTTTATGGAACATTACGACTTGCTGATCACGCCAGCGGTCTCGGTTGCCGCCTTTCCCGCCGACCGCCTGAACCCGGAGCATTGGCCGCAGCACGAATGGGACTGGGTGCAGTGGGCCGAATTTTCCTACCCGTTCAATTTTACTGGCCAGCCGGCAGCCTCGATCCCCTGCGGTTTCACTACGGCGGGATTGCCGGTCGGCCTGCAGGTTGTTGGCCCGCGTTTTGATGATCTTACTGTTTTGCAGGCCGCCGCCGCCTTTGAACAAGCGCGGCCCTGGGCCGACAAACGGCCAGCGCTTTAAGGAGACCCCGATGCTAACCGATGCTCAAATCGCCCAATACCATGCGGACGGCTATGTCATCCCGCAGCAATTCTCGTTGACCGAGGATGAACTGACCGACCTGCGCGAGCGGCACTCCCGCCTGGTCGCCAAACATCCTGAGTTTTACAACTATTGCAGTCACCTGCTGGCCTTCGACCTGGCCTTCCTGAACTATGCCCGGCACCCGGATATCCTGACGATGGTCGGACAGGTGCTGGGGCCGGATTTCGCGCTCTGGAACTCCAGCTTTTTCGCCAAGCCGGCGGCTGGCGGCAAGCGCACGCCCTGGCACCAGGATGGCGAATACTGGCCAATCCGGCCACTGGCCACCTGCACGGTCTGGATCGCCATCGACGATTCGACGCCGGAAAACGGCTGCCTGCGCATTATTCCCGGTAGCCACAAGGACCAGCGGCTGCGGGCCCACCACACCTACAGCGGCAATGACGTCACCTTGCATCAGGAACTGAATGCCGACGAGTACGACGAGAGCAAGGCCGTCGACATGGTGCTGAAGGCTGGGCAGGTCTCGTTGCATGACGTCTATATTCTGCACGGCTCGGAGGCGAACCATTCGGCCAAGCCGCGCCGCGGCATGACCCTGCGTTATATGCCGACCACCAGCCTGTTCGACCGGGACGAGGCGGCGCGCATGCATCGCGACATGGGCATCACCGATCACTCCAACCGCACGCTGTATCTCATGGGCGGGCGTGACCTGCACGGCGGCAACGATTTCCGCATGCGGCTGTAGGGGTAAGAGGAAATCATGGCAGACGACCTTCAATTCGGCATACAGACCAACGGCATCATGCACGCCTTCGCCGATGGCATGCCGCCCGTTCTGGAGCGGTTCCGTATGGTCAAGGACGCCGGCGTGTTCGACTACGTCGACAAAACGCCGGACCCCGACCAGGTCGAGGATTTCGAGAAAGGCCGCGACCAGTATGGCCTGCCGGTCCGCGCCGGCGGCTGGTTTTACCAGCTTGGCAACCCGGACGATGAAAAGCGGATTGCGCACAATCTGGCGGTTGGCCAGCGCATGGGCTCTCTGGTGCACAATACCCAGATCAAGCTTTTGCACGCGGATGGGCATGTCGTCACCAATGAGGAGGTGGTGGATGCCTATTTCCGTTGGTCGGAGATCGGCGCGAAACATGGCTGCCAACCGTGCTTTGAGGTGCACGTCAACATGTGGTCGGAAGATTTTCCGCGCGTCGCCGAGGTTGGCCAGATGGTCGAGAAGCGCGGCGGCGAGTTCAACATGACGCTGGACCACAGCCATGTGATCTTCAAGATGGGCAATGCGGACGAGCAAAAGATTTTCGGCACGGACGAGAAAGTGCGCAGCGGCGCGCTGGTGCTCGATCCGTACAAGCCGGGCAACGTCATCGCCCAATGGATCGATGCGGGGTGGGTGCGTCATTGCCATGCCAGGGCGGCGGTGCCGAACAACCCGAAGAATCTCACCGGCCGGCATGAGAACGGCGCGGTCGGGCGTGGCATTCAGTATCCCTTCGTGCGGCCCGCCCCCGGCGACTACCATGCCGATTGGGACGAAACCCTGCTGGAGCCCTGGAAGGAGGGCATCCGCATGCTGATGCGCCACCGGGCCAAGGATCCTGCAAAGAAACTCGGCCAGATTTCGACCGAGTTCATCCCCGGCCCAGACTATGGCGAAGGGTGCAGATACTCGCTGTTCGCCCAGGCCATCGGCTGTGTCGAGTGGATGCGGGCCGAATGGGCCGCGATCAAGGGGGCCTAAGCCCCCAAAACAGCAAAATGCCTGGCGCTGCTACATTCCGGCCTTTTGGGCGGCGAAGATCGAGTTGTACCCGACCTTGTCCCATTCCGGCGGCACTTCGCAGGGGCGGGGGTCCATGTGGACGAATTTGGCTTTCCGGCCGCGCACGATCTCGCCCGAATGGCTGGTCGGCGTCGGCGACACCATCCAGGGGAAGGCATCGGCGCTGCTGTAAATATAGAGCAGCAGCGGACGCACCCTATTGGTCCGGTTGGCAAACGAGGCGTGGATGGTGCGGCAGTTGATGGCGATGACCGTGCCGGCGGGGCCGGTCAGATTGACCGCTGTCTCCAGGCCAGCCTTGGCTTCGTCTGAGGCGGAGAGGTGTCCGGTCCAGTTGCCGTCCGCGCCGAACTGGGAATAGAGCGGTCCCTCGTGGCTGGCGGGCACGCAGGCGAGCGGGCCTTCATCCTCGCCCACGTCGTCCAGATGAATGCCCAGCGTGACCGGGCTGTAGTTGGTATGTGGCCAGGCGTTGATATCCTGGTGCCATTTCACCAATTCGCCGCTTCCCGGCCATTTGTAGTTCAGCTTGGCCGAATGAAACTTCACGTCCGGGCCGACCAGGTCGGCGGCAACACTGGTCATGACGTCGCCGGCGGCGACTTCCCAGAAATACGGGTCGGCATCGACCGGCTTGCGCAACCGCCGGACATGTGGGCGATCCGGCGAATGGTTCGGCCCAAGGTCGAAAAATTCGTGGCGGCCGCTGACGCTACGGCTCTTGTCGAGAAATTCCTCGGATTTCGCCCGAATGCGGGCCAGCATTTCGGGCGGCACCACGCCCGGTACGGCAACGAAGCCGTCGCGGAAATACGCTTCGCGCTGCGCCTGGGACAGGGTGAGCGGCGGGTGGGAGAGAATGTCTTCGGGGGTCATGTTACGGTTTCCGTTGCATCCGAGCTATTCGTTGCGGCATCCTACCACCAAACATTCGGAGGACCATACAATGCCCGTCCGCATCACCGGCATGATCGGCGTCGCCCCTCCCTCGGGCGAGACTACGGTGCATATTATTACCGGCGGCATCTCAAAAGAATACACCCGCGACTTTGCCCAGGCGCACGACAAGGCGGGCTTCGACTGGGCCTTGGTGGGCTACAGCTCCAGCTCTGCCGATGGTTTTGGCGTCGCCAGCTATTGTGCGGCCAAGACCGACCGGTTGGGTTACCTGATTGCGCACCGTCCGGGCTTTGTCGCGCCGACGCTGGCTGCGCGCAAATTCGCGACTTTTGACAATCTTTGGGTGACGGACGACGGTCTGCCGCGGATGGGGCTGCACATCATCACCGGCGCCTCCGATGCCGAAATGGCGAAAGACGGCGATTGGTCCGATAAATCCACGCGCTATCGCCGGTCTGGCGAGTAT
>JAYPXD010000128.1:7152-10192 GCA_038135395.1 Alphaproteobacteria bacterium
TGTCGCGATCATGCGGAACGAGTGGTCCGGGCGACCGTTCGACTTTGACGGAGAATTTTACAAGGTGCGTGGCGGCTCGTCCGACGTGCTGCCATACCAGCGCCCGACGCCGCCCGTGTTGTTCGGCGGCTCGTCCGAGGAAGCGCTCGAGATGGGGGCGGAGCATTGCGATATCTTTGCCATCTTCGGCGAACCCCGCGCGATGGTGGCCGAGCGGATCGCGGATTTCCGCGCCCGCTGCGCCAAGTATGAACGCCCGTTCGGCAAGGAGCCCGGCTTCAATATCTCGCTGCGCCCGATCATCGCCGAAACTGAAGGCAAGGCCTGGGACAAGGCCAGAAAGATGTTGGCCGACATCAAGGCGCACGGCGGCCAGCGCCCTGTGCCGGCCGGCAGCGTCTCTGGCGACCGGTTGCTGGCGGCGGCGGCGCAAGGCGAAGTCCACGACGAACGGCTCTGGATGGCGATTGCGGAGGCAACGGGCGCAGTCGGCAATTCTACCTGCCTGGTCGGAACGTCGGAACCGGGGGCGGAAAGCTGCCTCGAATACTACCCGCTGGGCATTGAAGGCATCCTGTTGCGCGGGTTCGAGCCATTGCAGGATGCGTTGGAGTACGGCAAGGAGCTGATCCCGCGCATGCGGCAGGGAGCGGCGGCGATCGACGCAGATCGAGCGCAGGCCCGCGCCGCTGAATGACGTCGCTCCCTAGCGGGGTGGAAGCCGGCATGGCGCGCGACGAAACCGTCGGGTGGCGCGCGCGGCCGCGCTCCCCGGACGCGGAGCGCTATGCAGCGCAAGCCCGCGACGCCGGTCGGCTGTTGATCCGTCAGGTCGACGCCATCCTGCCGGAACTCGCCGGTCGCCGCGCCGAGACCGATGCGGTCGGGTGCCTTTCCCAGACCTCTGTCGATGCGCTGCGCGGTTCCGGCATCATGCGGGCGCTGACGCCGCGGCAATGGGGCGGGATGGAAGTCGATCCGGTATCGTTCTACGAGGCCGTGATCAGAATTGCGTCCGCCTGTCCCTCGTCTGGCTGGGTGGGCGGGATTTTGAATGTCCATTCCTGGCAGGTTGCGTTGATGGACCCGGCGTTCCAGGCGGAATTCTGGCGCGATAGCCCGGACGCCTGCGCATCCAGCGCCTATGCGCCAACCGGCGCGGTGCAGCGTGCGCCGGGTGGGTTTTTGCTGTCGGGCAGGTGGCATTTCTCCAGCGGCGTCGATGTCAGCGACTGGGCCATTGTCGGCGCGGTCATCCCGGATGGCGAGGGCGGCAAGCCGGAATTCCGCAGCTTCGCTGTCGCCAAGGCTGATCTGGCCGTTGATGACGCCAGCTGGGACGTCGCCGGCATGAAGGGCACCGGCAGCAAATCTCTGGTGATGCAGAATGCCTTCGTGCCGGAGCATCGCACCCACCGGGTGATCGACGAGTATGCCGATACCAACCCCGGCTATACGGTGAACGACCGGCCATTGTATCGCTTTGGCCGCATGGGAATTTTTTGGACGACAATTGCCTGCGTCGCCGTCGGCGCGGCAACCGGCGGGTTGAACGCCTTTCTGGATGACACGCGGGTGCGGGTGAACCGCCTGGGCACCGGCACGCCGGTTGCGGAAAACCCCTTCCTGCAATTGCGGCTGGCGAATGGCCTGCTGCGCGTCGAGGGCGTGCGGCAACGGCTGGGCCTGACCTGGAATGCGATCTATGACCGGTGCTGCCAGGGCGAACCGCCCAGCCGCCTGCAACGGGTGCGGGCGCGTTTCGAGGCGGCGGACGCCAACGCCGCCAGCTTCGAAGGCTTTGCCGAGGTGTATGCCAATGCCGGCGGCAGTGCCGCGGCCATGCGCAACCCGCTGCAACTGTTCTTCCGTGACCTGATGACGATGCGCAATCACGGCACCGCCGCGCGCGAGCAGTTGGCCACCGTCTATATGCAGGCCCTGCTCGGGCAAGAACCGCCGCCCTTCGACCAAAGCGTTATGCACACTCTGCTTTACCACGGTTAACCGCACAGGAGGATTTGTCATGGTTTCCCCCAGCAATTTCTGCCACGTCGTCTTCCGCACCCATCATTTCGACGAAATGGTCGATTGGTACCTGAACGTGTTGGAGGCGGAGGCCTCGCACCGCAACGACCAATATTGTTTCATGACCTATGATGACGAGCATCACCGCGTCGCCATCATCAACCTGGGGCCGCCGCCTGCGGGGTCGGATGGCAGGATTGCGAAGGGCGGCCCCGGCGTTGCCCATGTCGCCTATTCCTGGCGCAATATCGACGAGTTGATCCACACCTATAAGCGCCTGAAGGCCCGCGGCATCCTGCCGGTGCGGCCGATCCGGCACGGCATCACGCTGTCGATGTATTACGACGATCCCGACGGCAATAATCTTGAGTTCCAAATCGACGTTTTGGATGCAGACCTTGCCAACCGCTACATGCAGACGGCTGGGTTTGCCGCGAACCCGCCGGGGGAATCGTTCGATCCGGAGGAACTGATCGCGCGCTATGAATCGGGCGAGCCGTTCGACGACCTGATTTTCCGCTCGGATCAACCGGAAGCCAAGGGCCGGCACTTCCGCCGCGGCGGCAAGGAAACTCTGCCGGTCCGCAGCATGGCGATGGCGTGAAATCGCGTCAGAGTACCGCCAGCGCCAGCAGCCCGCAAACGACCGCGCCGCCGAATGCGGTGCCCAGGTAAAGGAAGAACACCGGCGGGCGGGCCAGCGCCCAAACGGCAATGCCGGCGGGGATGCAGGTGATGCCACCGGCAATCAGAAACGCCATGCCGGCGCCGACGCTCATGCCCTGCTGCATCAATCCGCTGACCAGCGGTAGGGCCGCGTACCCGTTCAGGTAGGCGGGAATGCCGACCAGCGCGGCCAGTGGGACGGCAAACCAACTGGACCCGCCCAGCCATCCGGCCACCGCTTCCTGGGGCAGGTAGGCAATCATCGCCGCCTCCAAGGCGAAGGCCAGCGCCAGCCATTGGCCGAGGAACAACAGGTTGTTCCCTGCATTTTTGGCAAAGACCGTGC
>JAYPXD010000129.1:0-10166 GCA_038135395.1 Alphaproteobacteria bacterium
CTGATAGGGGGCAGCATACGACGGGCGCCGACGGTTGGCGAGCGGCCCGCGCCCGATCGGCCATCCTAGGGCTAAAGCCATGCCATGCCATAGACAGCGGACCGTCCGCACCCGATGATAGCCGCCAGCCGCATGTTCCGCGGCCTGGCTTCCAGGGAAGGAAAGACAACCGATGGCCAATTCCGAATGGTATGAAAAAGGCGTCGCCATGCGCCGCTCGCTCTATGGCGAAGCTGCGGTGGAGCGGTCCAACGCCGCCAACTACAACGACCCGATTATGGGCAAGTTCATCGAATACGCACAGGAAGCGGTATTCGGCGGCCTGTGGGCGCGTCCCGGTCTCGACCTGAAGACCCGGACGCTGATTTGTATCATCTCCGACACCACCATGGGGCGGGAGGAAGAGCTGGCGATCCACCTTCGCTTTGCCTTGGGCCAGGGCTGGACGGAAGACGAGTTGGTCGAGGCGATTCTGCAACTCTCCGGCTACATCGGCCTGCCGCTGGTGCGCGGCGCGTTGTTGAAAGCGCGGGCGGTGTTCGCCGAGATTCGCGCGGGCGGCTGAGCGAGCCGGCCGGCAATGCCGTCTTGCCGTGGGCAGCCTGCGGCGTCGATGGGCGTTGCCGGCCTTACTCTGCGGCGGCGAGGGCTTCCGCAGTTTGCGGCAGGGTGAGGACGACCGCCACGCGGTCCTCGCCAGCGCTCCATTCCGCCGTTGCGCCGGCGTCGCCGATTTGCAGACAGGCCAGATGCGCCAGGACCACCCGGCTATCCAGTTCGCCGGGCGGAATCTTCCCCTGCACGGTATTGGCGACGCGCGGGTTCATGGCGGCATTCGGGCCGTCGCCGGTCATGCTGACGGTGACCGCATCGGCGGTCGGCTCGATCCGGATTGCCAACCTGCCGCCACGCGGCATCGATTCCGCCATCAACAGCAGGAGGTTCAGCACCAGCTTGCCGCCGCGGCCCTGGATGGTGGAGATTGCGCTGTCTGTGTGCCAGTCCAGTTTGACGCGGCTGTCATGCAGCATTCCCTGCGCTAGGCCGCGCAATTCGCCCGTGCCCCATCCGGCATGGCCGCCGGCATAGCCAAAGGCGACACGGAAGAATTCTAGCCGCCGCCAGGCGATTCTGGCGCTGGCGTCGGTCATGTCGATAATGTCCTCCGTCTGCGCCGTGCTCAGTTCGCGCAGCAGTTCAATGCCGTTCGTGGCCGCGCCGACCGGGCCGACCATGTCATGGCACAGCCGCGAACACACCAGCTCAAGAACGGAAAGATCGACCTGGACAGCCATTGGGCATCCTCTCTGTCCGCCTCCGTTTCTCGGTTGCGAGACAGCAACCATTATGGCTAAATCAATGCCTAACATGCAATCTTTGATTTAAAACTGTGTTAACGCTCGCTCCAATTCTGCGAGGTCGGCGGGCGTGTTGACATTGCGGAACGCGGCAGCCTCCGCGAACGGCACGGCTTGCCAGCCGGTTGCCCGAACCGCGTCCTCGATCCGGCGCGTACCCGCCGCTATGGCGCTGGCAAGCGCTTGGGCCGCCGGCATCGGCCAGCAGGCGATGGCCCATTGCCGGCGGCCGTCGGCCTCCGCTACCGCCACCTTGGCTGCGTCTGACTGCAGCAGCCGTGCCGCCAGATCGGCGGGCGGGCAGGGCACATCCACTGGCAGGGATATCAACCGCTGCACGTCCGGCCAGTGCCGGGCGCAATAGCCCGCCGCCGCCGCGATCCCGGCGAGTGGCCCGGCATCCGCCTGAGCGTCGGCGACAACCGGCAATCCGAAGGCAGAAAATCGTTGAGGATCGCCGTTGGCGCTCAGCAGGATATGCCGGGCTTGGGGACGCACCCGATCCAAAGCGAGCGCCAGCATCGGCTTGCCACCCACGCTGACCAATGCCTTGTCGGCTCGTCCCAGCCGCCGGCCCTCGCCGCCGGCCAGGATCGCTATTGCACAAGTCTCTTGCACGCTTGAACTCCGCCAACCATCTGGTGTTAGAGGCCTTCCCCCGCTATGCTGCGAACAGCTTACAGTGGCGAAGAGCATCGTCACTCCGATGGCATAATATCCGCAAAGTATGGGCGCACGCATCATGGCCGCGACCACCGCTATCTCTACCACACCCGCCGCCGGACCGGTGATCGATCCGTTCGGCCGGTCCATTACATATCTGCGCGTGTCGGTCACCGACCGCTGCGATTTCCGCTGCGTCTATTGCATGGCGGAGGATATGACCTTCCTGCCGAAGAAGGATATCCTGACGCTGGACGAGCTTGATCGCGTCTGCAGCGCTTTCGTGCGCATGGGCGTGCGCAAATTGCGCCTGACCGGCGGTGAGCCGCTGGTGCGCCGCGGCATCATGAACCTGATCAATGGGCTGGGCCGTCACCTGGAGTCTGGGCTGCTGGACGAGTTGACGCTGACCACGAACGGCAGCCAGCTGGAGCGGTTTGCCGACCAGCTCTATGCCGCCGGGATGCGCCGCATCAACGTCTCGCTGGATACGCTTGACCCCGACCTGTTCAAGCAACTGACCCGCTGGGGCCGGCTGGACCAGGTCTTAAGGGGCATCGAGGCGGCGAAGGATGCCGGGCTGAAGATCAAGATCAACGCCGTCGCGCTGAAAGGGGTCAACGACCGGGAATTGGATCGCCTGATCGCCTGGTGCGGCGATGAGGGCTTTGACCTGACCCTGATCGAGGTGATGCCGATGGGCGACATCGGCGAGCAACGGGTCGACCAGTATTGGCCTTTGTCGATGGTCCGCGCCGATCTGGCCCAGCGCTGGACGCTGGAGGAAAGCGACTACAAGACTGGTGGTCCGGCCCGCTATTTCACCGTCAAGGAAACCGGCGGCCGGCTGGGCTTCATCACGCCGATGACCCACAATTTCTGCGAAAGCTGCAATCGCGTTCGCCTGACCTGCACCGGCATGCTGTATCTCTGCCTCGGACAGAATGATTCGGCAGATCTGAAGGAAGTCGTTCGCGCGGCGGAAAGCGACGCGCCGCTGGAAGATGCGATCCGCGCCGCCATAGCGCTGAAGCCGAAGGGCCATGACTTTATCATCGACCGCCGCCGGCGCGGCGCGGCTGCTGTCCCGCGGCACATGTCGACCACGGGCGGTTGAGCGGAGTGATGAATGCGCCGGTCCAAACCCCATCGATAGCTTTTGTCGCATCACCCGCCGACGCTGCCCAAAACGCGCTGATCGATCTGCGGCGCAACTATCCTTCGGTAGCGCCGGAAAAGGCCGACGTGATTGTCGCCCTGGGCGGCGATGGCTTCATGCTGGAGACCCTGCATCGCTATATCGGCGTCGGGGCTGCCATATTCGGCATGCATCGCGGCACCGTTGGCTTTTTGATGAATCATTTCGACCGGGATGGCCTGATGGCCCGCATCACCCGGGCGAACCGGGTTGAGTTGACGCCGTTGCTGATGCGCGTCGAAACGATGGATGGCCAACAGATGTCAGCGCACGCGATCAACGAAGTATCGTTGCTGCGCGAGACCCGCCAGACTGCGCATTTGCGGATCACCATCGACGGCGTCGTCCGCATCGACGAGTTGATGTGCGACGGCGTGATCGTCGCAACGCCGGCCGGGTCGACCGCTTATAACCTTTCGGCGCACGGCCCCGTCGTGCCCTTGTCGGCCGAGGTGCTGTGCCTGACGCCGATCAGCGCGTTCCGGCCGCGGCGGTGGCGCGGGGCCATCCTGCCGCGCGATGCCCTGGTGCGGTTTGAAGTGTGCGATCCGGACAAGCGCCCGGTGAGCGCGGTCGCCGACTTTACCGAAATGCGCGACGTGCGATGGGTCGAGGTCGAGGAGGATACCGGCGTTTCGTTCACGCTGCTGTTCGATCCCGAGCATGATTTGGACGAGCGGGTGCTGAAGGAGCAGTTCGTCACGTGACCGTTGCCGCCGGATCGCCCGGTTCTCCTTCGCCTGCCGCCAAAACACCCGGCTCGTCGCCCTTTTCCCGAACCCGACTGCTGCTGATGGCGCAGACGCTCGCCATCGGCGGATGCGGCGGCGCGGTGTTTGCCTATCTCGGCACGCCCTTGCCGTGGATGCTGGGCGCGTTGTTCGCCACCATGGTGGCCTCCATGAGCGGCCTGACTTTGTTCATCCCGCAAATGTTCCGGCGGGTGTGGATCATCGTATTGGGCGTGACCCTGGGCTCCTCGTTCCGGCCGGAAGTGCTGGAGCATCTGCATCTGTGGATCACCAGCTTCGCCGGGATGTGCCTGTTCGTGTTGTTCGGCACCTGGCTCAGCTTTCAGATATTCGTGCGCCTCGGCCGCATCGACCGGGTCACGGCGTTTTTTTGCGCCTCGCCGGGCGGTCTGGGCGAAATGATCATTCTCGGGCCCGCGCTTGGCGGCAATGAACGGACGATTGTGCTGATTCATGCAACGCGGGTCGTGATGGTAATGGCGATCATCCCGCCGGCCTACAGCATCCTGGCCGGATACGTGCCGCCCGCCAATTTGGGTGGCAGTGGTTTTTTCTGGCATTTGCCGGCACGCGAACTGGGAATATTGGCGGTTACCGGCGCTGTCGGCGCGATTGTCGCCAAGTTTCTGAAAGTGCCCGCCTGGCAGATGATCGGCCCGATGATCGCCAGCGGCATCATCCATATAACCGGCGTTACCACGTCGCGGCCGCCCAGCGATTTCATCGCCGTCGCCCAGTTGGTCATGGGGGCCGGCGCGGGATCGCGCTTTAGCGGCGTGCGGGTGCATGAACTGGTGCGGCCGATGATGATTTCCGGCATGGCCACGATATGCCTGTTGGCGTCGGCTGCGGCCGCCGCTCTGGCGCTGGCATCGGCGACCGGGCTGGATTTCCGCGCCATTCACCTGGCCTATTCCCCCGGCGGGTTTGCCGAAATGAGCCTGATTGCGCTGTCGCTCGGCATCGAGGTGCCATTCGTGTCGCTGCACCATCTGGGCCGGATGATCATCGTCGTGACCAGCGCGACGTTCGTAGCCCGCTGGATGAAGCGGCGGCAGATGAAGGGTGGATCAACCCTGTAGGTCAAGCGGGTGGGGAAATCCCATCTGCCCTATGAAATTCGGTCAGAATATCGTTGGTGCATGACGATTGCCGCAATTCCTCCCAAAATGAGCGAATATTCGGGCTGGCAGGCACTGGCCTCGTACGTTGCGCCTGCGTAAGCTCTTTGCCAACTTCGCCATGCTCTACTGAGGACTTGCCGCCCATGCCCGGCCCATTTCACGGTCTGAAAGTGATCGACCTGACCACTGTCGTCGTTGGCCCCTACACAACGCAACTGCTCGCCGATATGGGCGCCGACGTGACCAAGGTCGAGGCGCCGGACGGCGACATGACCCGCATGGGCACGCCTCGGCGCCATGCCGGTATGGGCAATATGTTCCTCCAGCTCAACCGGAACAAACGCTCGATCGGGCTCGACCTGAAAACGGAAGGCGGCGCGGATGCGTTACGCCGCCTGATCCAGGGCGCAGACATCTTTATCCACAACATGCGGCCGGAACCGCTTGCCCGGCTCGGGTTCGACTATCCGAGCGTTGCAGCCCTTAATCCTGGCCTGGTCTATTGCAACATCTGGGGCTTTGGCCGCGAGGGCCGCTATGCCGGCCGTGCGGCATTCGACGACGTCATCCAGGGCACCAGCGGCCTTGTCGCGCTAGAGGCCCATAACGGGCGCGAGGCCCGTTTCGTGCCGATGCTGATCGCCGACAAGACCACGGCCCTCTTTGCCGCCTATGCCATCTCCGCTGCCGCGTACCACAAACTGGCGACCGGTGAGGGGCAGGAGGTGGAGGTGCCGATGTTCGAGAGCATGACCAGCTTCACCATGATCGAGCATCTGGCCGGCAATGCCTTCATTCCGCCGCTTGGCCCGTCTGGGTCAGAGCGGCACGCAACGCCGTTGCGCTGGCCGTTCCAGACCAAGGATGGCCATGTCTGCATCCTGCCGTCCAGCGACAAGCACTGGGCGGCGGTGTTGCGGATCATTGGCAGGGAAGACCTGTTGTCGGACCCCAGGTTTCGGGACCGGGCCTCGCGCCTGGCCCACCGCGGCGAGCTTACGCAGATGTTGTCGGACCTGGCGGTTACCAAGACGACCAGGGAATGGGTCGACGCCTTAGCGGAAGCGGGCGTGCCCGGCATGCACATCAACTCGCTGGAAGAAGTCGTCACCGACCCGCATCTGGCGGACGTCGGTTTCTGGGTCGAGACCGATCATCCGACGGAAGGGCGCATCCGGATCATGCGCCCGCCCTATACCCTGTCGAAGACGCCAGCCGAGATTCGGAGCCTCGCCCCGGCGTTCGGCCAGCACACGGCGGAGGTTCTGGCCGAACTCGGCTACTCGTCCGAGCAGATCGCCGCGATGCTGGCGGCTGGCGCCGCTGCGGGCGAGAGCGCCTGACCGCCTGCCGCTGCGCTGCCGGTCATTCCGGCTCTTTGGTGCGCATGGTGACAAATTCCTCCGCCGCTGTCGGGTGAATCCCGATGGTGGCGTCGAACTGCGCCTTGGTCGCACCGCATTTCAAGGCAACCGCAAGGCCCTGGATGATCTCGGCCGAATCGTCGCCGATCATGTGGCAGCCCAGGACTTTATCGGTTGCAGGATCGACGATCATCTTCATGAAGGTGAAATGATCCCGCTTGGTCAATGTATGCTTTAGCGGCCGGAAATCGCTTTTGTAGATGTCGACCTTGCCGAATTTTGCCCTGGCCTCTTCCTCTGTCAGGCCGACGGTGCCGATTGGCGGGGTCGAGAACACGGCGGTGGCGATATTGTCGTAGATCGGGCTGGTCGGCTGGCCGCCGAATATGGTTTTGACCAGGCACATGCCTTCGTGCAGGGCGACCGGGGTCAGGTTCATGCGGTCAGTGACGTCGCCAATGGCCCAGACGCTTGGGACGTTGGTGCGCGAGTAGGCATCGACCAGAACCTCGCCATTTGCACCCAATTTCACCCCGGCGTCCTCCAGGCCGATGCCGCGCGTATTCGGCGCCCGTCCTGTCGCGAACATAACGACGTCGGCGGAGATATCGGCGCCGTGGTCCGTGCGCGCGGTGAGGCCGGCTTCATGCTTGTCGATGCGGACGATGTTGCTGCGGGTGTGGATTTCGACGCCGGCGCGGTTCATAGCCTGGGCCAATTCCACCCGCAGATCGTTGTCAAAGCCGCGCAGCAACTCCTCTCCCCGGATCACCATGGTGACCTCGCTGCCGAGCCCGGCGAAAATTCCGGCGAATTCCACTGCGATATAGCCGCCGCCGACGATAATCACCCGACGCGGCCGCTCCGGCAGGTCCAGCGCTTCGTTCGACGTGATGGCATGCTCCGCGCCCGGAATATCTGGGATGAAGGGCCAGCCGCCCGTGGACACCAGAATATTCTTCGCCGTAATTGCCTGCTGGCCGACCTGCACAGTGTGGGCATCGATCACCCGGCCCCGGCCTTCGTGGATCTCCACGCCAGCATTTTTCAACAGCCGGATGTAGATGCCGTTCAACCGGTCCAGCTCCTCGTCCTTATTGGCGATCAGCGTGCCCCAGTCGTGAGTCGGATGGTGCGGTTGCCAGCCATAGGCGACCGCGTCCTGAAAATCGTGGTGATAGTGCGCTGCATAGACCAACAGCTTTTTCGGAATACAACCGCGTAGCACGCAGGTGCCGCCGATGCGGCTATCCTCGCAAATACCGACGCGCGCGCCTGTCTGCGCCGCCATGCGGCTGGCCCGCACGCCACCGGAGCCAGCGCCGATTACAAACAGGTCGTAGTCATAGGAAGTGGTCATCAGGCACTCGGCTCCATAGATTTGGGGACAGCGACCCTATCTACGCGACTTTTTACAGGTTTCGAACCCTGATTCTGTCGGCATCCTGGCAAACCGGCCTAGTCCTGCAACGCCGCCAGGTCGCGCAGAATGGCGTTGGCGGCGGGCGAAAGAGTGCCGTCGGGGCAGTGCAGCGTCAGGCCGGGGTGCAGGCAAAGGGGACTGCGGTCTCCTTTGCGTAGCCGAACAATCACCCGGTGCGCTGGCTTGTCCGGCTTCGGCCAGATCGGAAGGATGGCCAGCCCGCCGGTTTGCAGCCGCCGGCAGGCAGCGACAATGTCGTCCAGCCGGTCGGCGCGATGGACCAGGGAAATGGTGCCTTTGGCGCGCACGGCGGCATAAGCCTGTGTGATCCAGCCGTCTAGCCGCAGGGAACCTTCAACCGCGGCAACTCTGCGCAGGCGTTCTGGCGGCCGCGTTGCTGCGCCATCGGCCAGATAAGGGGGATTCATCGCGACGTGGTCGACGCTGGCGGGCGGCAGCGGCGCGGTGGCGAGGTCGGCGGTAACGATCTGAAACGCGCCGTCCAGCGCATTGGCCGCCGCGTTGGCCCGCACCAGGGCCGATAGGTTCGGCTCCAACTCGATTGCAATGATTCGGCAGCCGGGCACCCGCGCGGCCAGGCACAGGCCGACGGCGCCCGTGCCGGCGCCGAAGTCGGCAATGACCTCGCCGTACTTGGCCGGCACCGCGGCGGCCAGCAGCACCGGATCGACGGCAACGCGGTAGCCGCCGACCGGTTGCAGCAGGCGTACCCGTCCGCCCAGCAACCGGTCATCCGTCAGACCGCCCGGAAAATACGCTTCAAGGCTTGGCACTGGATGGTTCCAATGTCGCCCGCGCCATCGTGAGTGCCTGCTCCGCCCGTTCTTGGTCTGTGTCCGCCACCATTAACCGCCGTGGGATTGCACCGATGTTGCCCTCGACGATGCTGGTGTGCCGGTCAAAGACTTCGGATTCGATGCCGGCGCTGCTAAGGACCGATTGGGCCCATCCCATCTCGACCCAGTTGTTGGTTTTGAGAACCATTTTCATTGCGTTCCCTTGAGGATGCCGTGTTTGCCACAACCGCATGACGGCTGCGAATGTTGACCGCGGCGACCGCCTGCCTATGTTGTGACACTGACCTAGCTGAGAGAGGCGCCGTGACGCCACCGGAATCTGTATCAACCGCTGCTCCGCGCGATGCGCTCGTCGCGTTGCGCGATCTGTTGGCCGACGATATGTCGGAGGTCAACAGGTTAATCCTGGAATACATGCAAAGCCCGGTCGCCCTGATTCCGGAGCTGGCCCGCTATATCGTGGCTGCCGGCGGCAAGCGGTTGCGGCCACTGCTGACGCTGGGCGCCGCCCGCATGTGCGGCTATCAGGGTACGGCGCATTGGGGCCTGGCGGCCTGCGTCGAGTTTATTCACACCGCCACATTGCTGCATGACGATGTGGTGGACGAAAGCGACCTGCGCCGCGGCAACGCGACGGCCAACGCTGTTTGGGGCAACCAGGCCAGCGTTCTGGTCGGCGATTTCCTGTTCAGCCGCTCGTTCCAACTGATGGTCGAGGCCGGCTCGCTCGATGTGTTGCGCATCCTGGCGAACGCTTCCGCCACCATCGCTGAGGGCGAGGTTCTGCAACTGACGACCGCCGGCGACCCTGCGACCGAGGTCGATGCCTATATGCGGGTGATCGAGGGCAAAACCGCCGCGCTGTTTGCGGCGGCAGCAGAAGTCGGCGGCATTTTGGCCGGTCGGACCACTGAAGAGGCGGCGGCCTTGCGGTCCTACGGCCAGTCGCTCGGCATCGCGTTCCAACTGGTGGACGATCAACTGGATTATGCCTCGAATGAGGCGGCGATGGGCAAGTCGGTCGGCGACGATTTCCGCGAGCGCAAAGTGACCCTGCCGATCATTCTGGCTTACCAGCAGGGCTCGTCCCAGGAGCGGGCCTTTTGGGAGCGAACGATCGGCGAAGGCGATCAGCAAGACTCCGATCTTGAGGAAGCGCAGCGCTTGTTGCTGGCGCATGACACGCTCGCCGAAACCGGACGCGTTGCCCGCAGGCATGCGGAGGCCGCGGCGGCGGCCCTTTCGGTCTTTCCCGAAGGCGCACATCGGCAAGCGTTGCAGGACGTTGCAGCCTTTTGTGTCGCGCGCACGTATTAATCGCACATTCGGCGCGGGATGTGCTTGCAATAGCCCCAGCACGTCTGTATGAAACCCACCTTGCGTGCGGCACGGAGTGTAGCTCAGCCTGGTAGAGCACTGTCTTCGGGAGGCAGGGGCCGGAGGTTCGAATCCTCTCACTCCGACCA
>JAYPXD010000130.1:0-3129 GCA_038135395.1 Alphaproteobacteria bacterium
ACGTTGTCCATCATGTGCTCGGGCGACCAGGCGACGTTCGAGGCCGCCAAGGCTGGTTTGGAGGCGATGAGCGGCAAGCTCACCTATCTGGGCGACCGGGTCGGGGCGGCGCAGACCATGAAGCTGGTGAACAATATCATGAGCTTCTGCAACCTGGTGGCCGCGTCGGAGGCGTTTACGCTGGGCGCGAAGGCCGGTCTCGATCCCGAGCAGATGGTTGAGGTGGTCAATGCCTCCAGCGGCCGCAACAGCGCCACCATGGACAAGATCCCGAAAGCGATCCTGACCCGCAGTTTCGACTATGGCGGCGGCAACCACATTATCCTGAAGGACCTGGAGCTTTGGCGGCAGGAGGCCGAGGCCTATGACGTGCCCGGTTACATGGGCAACCTGGTGCGCAGCCTGTTCCGCCAGATGGTGCGGGAGGAAGGCACGGATAAGGACTTCACCCGCATCTTCATGCTGATGGAGCGGATGGCCGGCGTCGAGATGAAGAAAACGCGGTAGGGCCGGCGCCCTACCGCGGTTCAGGTCAGCGCGTGCGGAAGTGGGCCGCCACCTCCGCGGCGCTCGCCTGCCAGACGTCCTTGTAGGACGTCATCTTCGCCAGCGCCTCGTCCAGGTATTTGATGCGGTGCGCCTGGCCCAGCAGCCAGGGATGGATCGCCAGCGTCATCACCGTGCCGGCGGGGTGCGCCTCCGCATGCAGGTAATCGAACGCCTCGCACACTACGTCGCGCCAGCGCCACGGCATCAGCCGGCGCACCGCCATCAGTTGCGTGTCGTCCCATTCCGCCTGGTTCGGCATGCAGATCAGCGAGCCGTGGTTGGTGGCGTAGGGCGTGTCGTCGTTTGGGAAGTCCGCGACATACGCAAGCCCTGCCTCCGCCAGCAAAGCCGGGGTGCGGGCGCTTTCGGAGAAGTCCTGGCCGAACCAGCCGACCGGGCGCTTGCCGGCGGCCTTCTCCAGCGTATCCAGGCAACGGCCGATGGTCGCCCGCTCCTCCGCCTCGCTCATCTTCGAGGTCAGCATCTGGGTGGCGGAGACGCCGTGCCCGGCAATCTCCCAGCCGCGCTTCACGCATTCCTCGACCATGCGGGGATAGCGCTCCGCCAGCATGGCGTTGACGGGGACGGTCGGCTTGATGCCGTGCTTGTCCAGCAGGTCCAGCACCCGCCAGAAGCCGACGCGGTTGCCGTGCTCGCGGTGGGAATAGTTCAGGTAGTCCGGGAAGTGTGAGCCGAGCGCGCCGCCATAACGGGGGTCGCGTACCGAGCCCGCCGGCGGGTCAAGCTCCAGGTATTCCAGGTAGAGATAGACCGTCCAGGCGATGCGCGCGCCGCCGGGCCAGGCGACGGGCTTGCGCTTGGTCAGCGGGTTCCATTCGAAATGCGAATGGTCGTAGCCGGCGCCCTGGCGATAGCGGACGGTTTGGGGAAGTTTGTTCGCGTCACTCATGGCTCAGCCCTCCAGCCCTGCGAGATGCGCCTGAACGTCGGGCAGGCAGTTGGCGATATAGTGGTCGGCGATCTGCTCGCCCGTCGCCCACCAGACATCCGAATGGCCCTTGATGTAGCTTAGCGCCTTGTCCAGGAAGCGGATGCGGTGCGGCGTGCCGTAGAGATAGGGGTGCAGGGCGATGGCCATGACCCGCCCGCCATGCTCGCCCTCGCGGTAGACGGTGTCGAAATGGTCCATGATCATCTGGGCGAATTCTTCGCCCTCGGTGTGGTAGCGGTATTCGATGGCGTCGTTGATATCCATGGAATAGGGCACGGTGATCAGCGGCTTGCCCGAGCGCGTTTTCATCGGAAACGGCTGGTCGTCGTGGTACCAGTCGGACGTGTATTTCATGCCGAGTTCGGCGACCAGGTCCGGCGTGTTCACGGTGAAGCTTGCCGCCGGCCCGAACCAGCCGGCCAGCTGCTTGCCGGTCGCCTTGCGCAAGGTATCGACGCAATCCTGCATCACCGCCTGCTCCTCGTCCTCCGGCAGGTTCCAGAGATAGCGGGTGTTGTAGATGCCGTGGCAGAGATAGTCGTAGTTGCGCGCCTGCATCGCCTCGAAAATCTCCGGATAATGCTCGATCACGGAGAAATTGAGGGAGACGGTGCAGGTGATGTCGTGCTTGTCCATCAGGTCGGTCATGCGCCAGAAGCCGACGCGGTTGCCGTAGTCCTTGTCGCCATAGCCGAAAATGTCCGGATGCGGGCTGCGCGGCCAGGGGTTGCGCACGTTCTGGTGGACGGGTTGGTATTCGTAGTGCTCGACGTTGGGCAGCACCCATACCGCCACCCGCTCGCCCTTCGGCCAGCGGAGCTTGGGGCGGTCGACAATGGGGCTGTAGGGAAAGCGGTTGGGTTCCATGGGCGGGGCGTTCTCCGGCTGGCGGTGTTTGCGGGGAGTTTAGCGCAACGGCTGGCGTTTGCCATGCCTTGCGGTGGGGCGTCTCCACTGTCGTCTTTCGACACGGCTTCCCCCCACCCGTCATTGCGAGAAGCCGCAGGCGACGAAGCAACCCAGGGCGACGCCGGAACGCGCTGAGACTCGGCCTGGGTTGCCACGCCCGCTGACGCGGGCTCGCAATGACGGTAGAGAGGGTGGGTTGGAGGCTTTCCCCAGCGAGCGGTCCCGGCGCTCCGCCTACGGTGCAGGCTGCGGCCGGGAAACCGGGGCGGTGTGGGGGTTATTCCGCCTTCAGCCGGTCCGCGTAGTGCTTGCGGGTTTTCTCCACCTTCGGCGCGGCGAGGTGCATGATATAGGGCTGGTACGGATTATTGGCGGCGTAGTTCTGGTGATAGTCCTCGCCGACGAAGAATTCGACCAGCGGCTCCAGCGTCGTGACAATGGGCTTGTCGAACAGGCCGGCCTTGTTCACCTGGGTGATATAGCCCTCCGCCACCGCCTTTTGCTCCAGGTCGGCATAGAAAATGGCGGAGCGGTACTGCGTGCCGACGTCGTTGCCCTGGCGGTTCAACTGCGTCGGGTCATGGGCGAGGGCGAAAAACACCTTCAGGATTTCGCCATAGGTGATCTTGGCCGGATTGTAGGTGATCTCCACCACCTCCGCATGGCCGGTCATGCCGGTGCAGACGGTGCGATAGTCCGCCGTGGACGCATCGCCGCCA
>JAYPXD010000130.1:3139-10084 GCA_038135395.1 Alphaproteobacteria bacterium
GTAGACCGCCTCGACGCACCAGAAGCAGCCGCCGCCCAGCACCACCTTCTGCAAGGCGCCATCCGGGCCGGGCGCAATATCCTGCGCCGCATGGGGGAATCGGTCGGGGGTGACGGTCTTGGAGCCGAAAATCTCGTCAAGCATGCGCATGGGGACATCTCCTGGCAAAGGGGTTGCGCCGTGTCGCCTGCCAATGTGGCGTCTCTTAGCGCCGCTGGCTAGAGGCGACTGCTTGCCCTCGTGGCCAAATACTGGCAGGGAATGGCATCCGTATCGCCAATAGCTCCTCGCCAGCTACGCCTCAAGGGATTTGCGCCATGGTCAAACGCGGCCGCGAGTTTTTGCACACGCCCGGTCCCACCAACATTCCGGACCGCATCCTGAACGCCATGCACCGCCCGGCGATGGACTTCGCCAGCCCGGTGTTCGCCGATATGGCGGCAAAGCTGTTCGAGGACCTGAAGGACGTGTTCCAGACGTCGTCCGAAGTGTTTCTCTACACCAGCAGCGGCCATGGCGGCTGGGAAGGCACGTTCGTCAACTGCTTCTCGCCCGGCGACACCGTGCTGTTGCCGGAGATCGGGCGCTTTGGCCGGGTCTGGGGCGATATGGCCGAGCGCCTGGGGCTGAAGGTGCGGCGCGTGCCGGGCAGCTGGCGCCATCCCATCGACCCCGCCGTGATCGAAGACGTGCTGAGCAAGGACAAGGCGCACGAGATCAAGGGCGTGCTGGCCGTGCACGTGGAGACGGCGACCGGCGCGATCTCGGACATGCCGGCGATCCGGCGGGCGATGGATGCGGCCAATCATCCGGCGCTGCTGATCTGCGACGCCATCGCCTCGTTCGCCTGCGTGCCGCTGCCGATGCGGGACTGGGGCATCGACGTCGTCATCGCCGCCTCGCAGAAAGGCCTGATGCTGCCGCCGGGGCTGGGCATTTGCGCCGTCAGCGAAAAGGCGCTGGCCGCCAGCTTCGAAAGCCGCAGCCAGATGGAATATTTCAGCTGGCCGCAACGGCTGAAGTCCGAAAGCTACAGCCGCTTCTGCGGCACTGCCCCGGAACACCTGGTGTTCGGGCTGGTCGAGTCGCTGGCGATGCTGCGCGAGGAAGGCTGGCCGCAGGTGTTCAAGCGGCACACGCGTCTGGCCACCGCAGTGCGCAAGACGGTTGAGGCCTGGGGTCAGGCCGGCGCCTTGGAGCACAACATCGTGGCGCCGCAAGCCCGGGCCGACAGCCTGACCGTCGTGCGCACGCCGGAGGGCATGAATGCCGATATCATCCGCGCGACGGCGCGTGAGACCTTCAGCGTCGCCATGGGCGGCTCGCTCGGCGACCTGGTCGGGCGGGTATTCCGCATCGGCCATATGGGCGACCTGAACGAGCCGATGATCATCGGTGCGCTCGGCGGCATAGAGGCGGCGTTGCGCGTTTGCCAGGTGCCGATCGGGCAGGGCGGCGTAGGCGCGGCTGTCGACTACCTGGCAGAGACGGCGGAGAGCTAACCCAGCGGCTAAGGAGGCCGGACCGAAACAATGGCTATCACCAGCTTTGCAGACCTGCTGGCCCCGACGTCGGTCGAGGAATTCCTCGAAAAGACCAAGGGCCGCAAGTGGCAGCACATTGAGGCGCCGGCCGGGCGGGTCGACGGCCTGTTCTCCTGGCCGGACCTCAGCAACCTGCTGAATATGGAGGTCTGGAATCATCAGAACTTGCTGCTGGTGCAGGACACCCAGCCGGTGCCGCCGCAAGCCTATTGCCGGCAGCGGGTCGACCGCAGCGCCCAGCGCCAGTTCGTGCCGGATCCGCAGATGGTGCAACAGCACCTCGCCCGCGGCGCCAGCCTGGTGCTGAACGAGATCGAGACGCTGGTGCCGGGCATCCTCGCCATCGTCAACGCCTTTACCGAAGGCCTGGGGGCCAAGAGTTCGGCCAACGCCTATATTTCGCAACAGAATCATCAGGCGTTCGACACGCACTATGACAAGACCGATGTATTCGCGCTCCAGGTGTATGGCCAAAAACGTTGGCGCATCTATGAGGGCCAACTCGATGCACCGGTGATCCATGCCCGCTTTGCCGGCATGCCGAAAGACATGGTGCAGCGGCAACGGGGCAAGGTGCAGCGCGAGTTCGTCATGAATACCGGCGACCTGTTGTATCTGCCGCGTGGCCGCTTTCACGATGCGCTGGCAACGGATGGTCCTTCAATTCATTTGTCTTTTGCCGTCAGCGAGCCCAAGGGGTTGGACTACCTGCAAATGGTTCTGGACGAAGCCGTCGGCGACCCGGCCTTCCGCGCCGATCTGCCATTGGCGGAGGCAGACCTTCCCGCCCACTTCGACCGGCTGGCCGACCGCTTGCGCGATGTGGCTCGTGCGCAACGAACCAAGGACCGCGGCCGGGCATTGCGCAAGACATTCGTGCAGCCACGCGCCAATTTTGACATCGCGCCGAGCAAGAAATGACCGAAAATCCGGATTTGGCCGACGTGGGCCTGTATCATCATTGGGCCGACGACGTTGTCCGTTTTTGCGATACCGACCAGGCGGGGCACGTGAACAACGTCGCCATCGCCGCCTATGTCGAGACCGGACGGCTGCTGTTCGACCGCCAGGTGATCGAGGCGGTCGCAGAGGGGCTGGAAGGCGAAGAGTTCCGCGCCATTCTGGCCAACCTGACCGTTAACTATCTGGCCGAGAGCTTTTGGCCAGGCACGGTGCGGGTCGGCACGCGCCTGATCAGGATCGGCAGCAGTTCGCTGACCACCGCCCATGGCGTCTTTCGCGAGGACGGGCGCTGCATTGCGACCGCCACCTGCGTGTTGGTCAACCGATCCGGCGGCAAAAGCGCGCCGATGGGGCCTGTAACGCGCGAGCGATTGGCGGCGCTACTGCCTTAACTTCGCGGTTTCGGGCGCTCCGGCAGGAAAAACACCAGGCCCATGGCCAGGGCTGCGATGGTGAGCAGCAGGAACCCGGCCTCGTACGACTCGGTCAGCGCCAGTAGGCCGGATAACAGCGGCGGACCGATCACCGAGCCCATGAAGGTCACGACCATTACGCCGGCGGTCGCCTCGCTGACCTGGCCTTCGGGCGAGAGGCGTGCCGTTTCCGCAAGGAATACGCCGTTCCAACCGATGACGGTCGCGCCCAGCGCCACGCCCAAAGCGGCCACCAGGGCGAACGGCCAGGCAAGACTGACGGTCAGGATCAACAGGACGCTCGCCGCCATGCCGATGCCCAGCCCACCCAGCACCCAGCGGGCCGCCACCATGTCCGCCACCCAGCCCCAGCCGATACGGCCGGCGACGGCGGCGACGTTGGCGATGGCCAGGATGCTGCCGGCCGCGGCGAGGCTCATGCCGACCACTTGGTTCAGGTAAACGACCAAAAACGAGGCAACGCCCAGTTGGACGCCGGAAAAAACCAACGAGCACAGCGCCATCCGCCGCAATCCGGCATAGCGCGCCATCAACTGTAAGGGGGCGAGCACGGTGCGGAGGCGAAAGGGCGCTCCGTCGGCGCGGTGCCGGTCCAATTCTGCCCTGTAGACCTGGGAGAGCAGGGCGATGGCTGTGACCATTGCGGCGGAGACCAGGATCGCCGCCCGCCAGTCCGCCAGCAGCACGATGCTGGGCAGCAGCAGACCGGCCAGCCCATAACCGATGGGAACGCAGGTCTGCTTGATCGAGAACACCAGGCTCAGCCGCTGTTTCGGCACCACCCTGGCCAGCAGGAACGACCCTGCCGGGTTCATGGGTCCATAGCCGGCGCCCACCAGCAGCGCCGCCACCGGCAGCAGCAGAGGCTCTGCTGGCAGCAGGCATAGCAGCCCGGCCACATTCGCTGCCGATGCCCATTGGCACATGCGCACCGCGCCGATTCTCGGCGATATGCCGGCGGTCACCAGCGTTGCAATTGCTGATCCAAGGAATGCCAGGCCGCTGTAGACGCCGATCAGGCCGGCGGAAACGTGAAAGCTCTCCGCTGCCCGCACGGCGATCACCGGCAGCGTCAGGTACGCCAGCGCCGAGGCGGCCTGCATCGCGGTCATGACGATAACAGCCAGCCAATGGCTGCGGCCTGTATGGGAATAGGACAATGATTGGCGCCGTTGGCTGAGTTATCGGGGCGGCCCGGAGATTGCGTTCCGCGCCGGCTCCTTGCATAGTACGGATTGCTTCGAGTTCCCTAGAAAAAAGGCTCTGTTGACCGATGGCAGGCAACGGTTTCCGGTTTCCGAAAATGGATTTCCCCGCGGATGTCGAGGAGCTGCGCCGCAATGTGCGCGGCTTCCTGCGCGCCGAACGGGCCAATGGCGGCTTCACGCCGATTGCCGATTGCTGGGGTTCCGGTCTTTCGACCGAATTCAGCCGCAAGTTGGGCCAGCGCGGCTATCTGGCGGTCACGTGGCCAAAGCTGTATGGCGGGCAGGAAAAAACCATGCTGCACCGCTATGTCATCACCGAGGAACTGGTCTCCGCCGGCGCGCCGGTCGCAGCGCACTGGGTTGCCGACCGCCAGAGCGGTCCGCTGATCCTGCGCTATGGCACCGAGGAGCAGAAACAAAGCATCCTGCCGCGTATTGCGGGTGGCGAGTGCTATTTCGCTATCGGCATGAGCGAGCCGGGCTCGGGCTCCGATCTGGCCAGCGTCCGCACCTCGGCCAAGAAGGTTGATGGCGGCTGGGTGATCAACGGCGCCAAGATCTGGTCCTCGAATGCGCATATCTGCCACTACATGATTGCGCTGGTCCGCACCTCGCCGATTGTTGATGGGCAGAAGCATAAAGGCCTGTCGCAATTCCTGGTCGATCTGTCGACGCCGGGCATCACCATTCGCGGCATCAAGAACATCGCCAACGAAAGCCATTTCAACGAAACCCTGTTTCAGGATGTCTTCGTGCCCGACGACACCATGCTGGGCAACGAAGGTGATGGCTGGAAGCAGGTGACCAGCGAACTGGCCATCGAACGTGCCGGGCCGGAGCGTTTCCTGTCCACCACGATCATCCTGGAAGAAGCGGTGCGCGCGATGCAGGATACCGCCGATGACCGCATCAAGCTGGCGTTCGGCCAGTTGGTGGCGCGGCTGCGCACGCTGCGGCGGATGTCCCTGGGCGTGAGCGCGCTGTTGCAGGAGGGCTCGTCGCCGGAGACCGAAGCGGCCTTGGTGAAAGAGGTCGGTACGCGGTTTGAGCGCGAGATTATCGAAGGCGTGCGTTCGGTTGCGCCCAGCGCGCCCAAGACCCAGGGCATGAGCGCCTATCACGCGACCCTGCGGGAGGGCATTCTCCACATACCGTCCAGCACGATCCGCGGCGGCACCAACGAAGTGCTCAAGGGCATCGTCGCCCGACAGTTGGGGCTGCGCTAAGCCCGCGTCAGCACCAATGCCCCGCCCTTGCCGACGGTCGCGGTGAAGCCGTCGGGAACGACGGTGGTTGTCTGATCCTCGACGATGAGGGCAGGGCCTTTGACTTCGGCTGACCCCAGGGTCTCGCGCCGCCATTCGGCCGCCTCGACAAAGGCCTGGGCGTTGCTGTCGAACAGACGACGGCTGCCGAACGGTTGCCCGGGCGGGCCATCGACGGCCGCCGCTGTAACCTGCGAGGATACCGCCGGCGAGGATACCGTCAGCGTCCAGCTGAGGATTTCCGGCTGCTGGCCCGGCACAGTCTGGCCATACAGCGCCCGGTAGGTCGCCTCGAACGCCGTGCGCAGGGTGGCGGCGTCGCTGGCCTCTAGCGCCCGGGCGGGCAGGGGAACGGTGATCTCGTGGCCCTGGCCGACATAGCGCATGAAGGCCATGCGGGTTTCGCTCAATTCCGCGTCCGGCGCGCCCTGGCGGACAATGGCGGTCGCCTCAGCCAGCATTGCGGCCAGCAGGTCGTTCGCCGCCGCCGCATCGAACGCGTCAAGGCGCATGTAGCGGCTGCGCACCACCTCATAGGAAATGGGCGCGCGCAGGAACCCCACCGCCGAACCGACACCCGCCCCCGCCGGCACGATGACCTGGGAGAGGTTCAGCTTCTCCGCCAGCCTCGCCGCATGCAGGGGCGCCGCGCCGCCGAAGGCGATCATGGCGCGGGCGGCGATGTCCTTGCCCCATTCGACGGCGTGGACGCGGGCGGCGTTGGCCATGTTCTCGTCGACGATCTCCGCGACCGCAAAGGCGGCCAGCGGCGCATCCATGCCCAGCGGCTGGCCGATGGTCCGCTCCAGCGCCTCGCCCGCCTTCTCAGGTGCGAGCCTAACCGAGCCGCCGGCGAACGCCGCCGGGTCGATCTTGCCCAGCACCAGGTCGGCGTCGGTCACGGCAGCGCGCTGGCCGCCCTGGTCGTAGCAGGCCGGGCCCGGCTGCGAGCCGGCGCTCTCCGGCCCCACGGCCACACGCCCCAGCGCATCGACGGACGCGATGGAGCCGCCGCCGGCGCCGATCTCCACCATCTCGATGGCCGGTATTTTCACCGGCAGGCCAGAGCCCTTCAGGTTGCGGTAGGCGCGCGCCACCTCGAACGTGCGGGTCGAGAGCGGCTGGTAGTCATCGATCAGGCAGATTTTCGCCGTGGTGCCGCCCATGTCATAGCTGACGACCCGGTCCAGCCCCAATTCCTCCGCAATGCGCGCCGCCAGGATCGCGCCGCCGGCCGGGCCGCTCTCCACCAGCCGGATCGGGAATTTCACCGCCGTAGCCAGATCGGTGAGGCCGCCGCCGGAGGTCATCAGCAGGAAGGGACACTGGAAGCCCTGCGCCCGCAACTGCGCATCCAGCGCCATCAGATAGCCGGCCATTTTCGGCTGCACATAGGCATTGGCGCAGGTCGTCGACTGCCGCTCATACTCCCGGATTTCCGGCGCGACCTCGCTGGAAAGCGAGACCGCGAGCGAGGGGAAGCGCGCGGCGATCAGGTCGCGCACCCGCTCTTCAGGCGTGGGGTTGGCAT
>JAYPXD010000131.1:0-3335 GCA_038135395.1 Alphaproteobacteria bacterium
GTTAGTAGGTGTTGAGACAGACTGGAACCACAGCAACCTGCGTGCTGTCCATCAGGCGGTTGTGTATAAAGGCGACAGGGTGGCCTTCCCCTTCGCCGACGGTGCGGTCGGCGGTGGCGATGTCAAAGTCATCTGCGGTCAATGCGGCGATCAGGTGGTCGGCCAGCGCCGCATCGACCGGAAATTCCCGCGCCGGATCGTTATAGAACGCCGCCGTCGCGCGCTGGTTCCAGGCCGGCCGCGGCGGCCCGCCCAGGTGGCGCGGCGTGTTGGCAATGGTCTGGCCGCGGTAGACCAGAATGGCGGGCAAGTTGTCAGTGCCGAACATTTCGTTCTGGTCGTCGCCGATGACGATCAGCGCGTCCAACCGCGCCGCCGCCAGGTCCTGCCGCAGCCGTTGCAGGCCGGCCTGAGAACGGGCATGGCGCTCGGCAACCGCCGTTTCGGTCAGCACGGCTGTCGCGCGGGGATCGGCTTTGGCCAGCAGGTCGGCGTAGGTGGCCGGATTGCCGTCCTTGTCGCGATGGCTGCGTTTCTGGTCGATTTCGCGGAAATTGTGCAGCCAGTCTTCCGGCTGCGAATTCAGCATCGGTGTGTGCGATGTGCCGAGTCCAAAAACAATCCTCGCCATGTGACCGCTTCCTTCCCGGTTAGGTTTCAGGGCAAGATACTGTGGAGTGTCCGCAGAATTCGTCAAGCGGTGCGCAGCCGAGATGGGATTTTATGCATGAGCCCGATGTCTTCGCCAAACCCGGTGATCGAAACCGCCTTCGGGCGCCTGCAAGGCGTGCGCCAGGATGGGGTCGATACGTTCAAGGGCATACCGTTCGCTGCACCGCCGGTCGGCCCGTTGCGCTGGCGGCCGCCGCAGCCGCCCGCCGCCTGGGCCGGCGTGCGGGATGCGAGCCAATTCCGGGATGATTGCATGCAGGCCGACCTGCCGCGGCTGCGCGGTTCGGGCCGGTCCGAGGACTGCCTCTATCTCAACATCTGGGCGCCGGCCGAGCGCGACCGCGAACCGCTGCCGGTGCTGTTCTGGGTGCCGGGCGGCGGCTTCGTCGGCGGCTCCGGTTCCGACCGGCGCGCTGATGGCGTCGGCTTTGCCAGCCGCGGCGTGATTTTGGTCACTATGAGCTATCGGGTCGGCATGTTCGGCTATCTGGCGCACCCGGATCTGACGGCTGAATCCGAGCATGGAGCATCCGGGAACTATGGATTGATGGACATCGTTGCCGCGCTGGAGTGGGTGCGGGACAATATCGGCGCGTTCGGCGGCGATCCCAGCCGGGTGACGGCGTTCGGCGTATCCGCAGGGTCTGCCTCTATCGGGCTGCTATTAGCCTCGCCCCGGGTGCAGGGCCTGTTTCAGCGCACCATCCTGCAAAGCCCGGGCGTTTGGCGGCCTCTGACGCCGCTGGACGAGGCGGAGGCGACCGGCGCCGGACTTTCGCCCGACCTTCGCAGTCTGCGTGACATGTCCGCGGCGGACCTGTTTGCCAGGACCGGCTCGGTCAATCCCTCGCAACGGGCGCTGACCGGACCCCGCACACTGCGCCCGATCAACGATGGCTGGTGGCTGACCGAAGACGACCGGGACAGTTTCAAGCGTGGGTCATTCGAGGCGATGCCGACCATCATCGGCAGCAATGCGGAGGAAGGCTCGCTCTTCACCGGGACATGGCCGGTCAGGACATCGGCGGAATTCGCTGCCTTGCTTTCGGCAAGCTTTGGCGACATGGCGGCGGAAGCCGCGCGTCTCTACCCCGGCGGCAGCGAGGCGCAGGTGACGGAAAGCCTGGCGTTTCTGTTCGGGGACACCCAGTTCACCTTCGGGACCTGGGGTATCGGTCAATGCACGGCGGCAGCGGGCCAGCCGGTCTGGCGCTATCTGCTGACCCGTCACCCGGGCGGCCGCGCCTGGCCGCCGAAGCATGGCGAGGACGTGGCGTTCACCTTCGGCAACCTGCATACGGCGGACCCGCAGGAAGGCAGCATCGGCGACGTTGATCGGCGGGTATCCGACTCAATCCTGGACAGTTGGGTCCGGTTTGCCCGCGGCGATGCCCCTGGCGGCAGGGAATGGCCGGGGGTCACGACGACGGCCAGCCCCTACCGCGTGTTGGGCGATGTGATCGCGATGGGCGAAGGCTGGCGGGCGGAGCAGATCGCATTTCTGGACCGCTATTTTGCCCGCCGCGCCTGAGACGCGGCGTCAGATGACACCCTTCACCTTCAGTTCCGCCAGTTTCTCCGCGCTGATGCCGACGCTGCCATAAACCTCCGCATTTTGTGCGCCCAGCTTGGGCGCAACCGTGCGAACGGCGACGCCGCCGCCGCCGCTCTTCGTGCCGGTCATTTTGATGGGGGAGCGGATGTGCGGGACCTCTCCCAATTCGTCGTCATGCGCGGTCACAACCATCTCACGGTGCACGACCTGCGGGTCGGCAAACATCTGGCCGTAGTTATAGACCGGGCCGCAGGGCACGCCCGCTGCCTCCAGCACGCTTACCCAGTGGTCGGTGGTGTTGGTGGAGAGCACCGCCGTAATCGCCGCCTCCAGCGGCTCCCGGTTCTTCACCCGGTTGGCAGAGGATGGCCACCGCGGATCGTCCACCCATTCGGGATGCCCGAGCGCCGCCGCCGCCCGCGCCCAGATCTTCTGGTTGCCGGCGCCGATCATGATATAGCCGTCCTGGGTGGAAAACCGCTGGTAGGGCGCATTCTGGCGATGGCGCGAGCCCTGGCGGGTCGGTTCCTTTTTCTGGGGGTCGGCCAGATAGCCGGCGGAGGTCCAGGACGACAGGCCGATGGCGGTTTCCAGCAACGAGGTTTCAATCAGGCAGCCCTCGCCGGTCTTCTCGCGCTGATAGAGCGCCGCCAGCACGCCGTGGGCGGAGAACATGCCGGTGCCGAGGTCGGTGATCGGCAGGCCTACGCTGGTCGGCGGGCCGTCCGGCTCGCCGGTCACGTGCATGATGCCGCCCATGCCCTGGGCGATCAGGTCAAAGCCGCCGCGGTGGCTGAGGGGGCCGTCATAACCCAAGCCGCTCGACTGGCAATAGATCAGGCGTGGGTTGACCTTTTTCAGGTCCTCATAGCCCAGGCCGGCGCGCGGCATCACGTTGGGGCGGTAGTTCTCCCACAGGATATCGACGGTCTTGACCAGTTCCAGGAACAGGGCCTTGCCCTCGGGTTCCTTGTAATTGAGGGTCACGCTCTTCTTGTTGCGGTTGATGTAGCGGAAGAAGGCGTTGCGCTCGCTTTGGTCGCCCATCCCGCGGGTCGAGTCGCCACGGCCGGGCCGTTCCACCTTGATCACTTCCGCGCCCATGTCG
>JAYPXD010000131.1:3345-6209 GCA_038135395.1 Alphaproteobacteria bacterium
CATGGTGCCGAAGGGGCCGGCCATGTGCTCTGTCATGTCAAGCACGCGGATGCCGGCGAGGGGGCCTTTGTTGGTGGTCATGGTTGGGTGTTCCTCGTCTTTCAATTTTCAATCGTCATCGCAATCTCCTCCCTACGTCATTGCGAGGCCCCGGCCTTGAGCCGGGGGACGAAGCAACCCAGGGGCCTGGGCTCTGAAACCCCTGGGCTGCTTCGCTTCGCTCGCAGTGACGGGATAGGAGAACTCGCAAAGAATAGGAAAATTCGATCAGCTACTTGCCCATCACGCTTTCCAGCGTCGGCATGTTGTAGCGGTCTTCCGGCTTCTCCCAGCCTTTCCAGACGGGCTTGCGCTTTTCGGCGAATGCCGCGCGGCTTTCCATGCGGTCGCTGAGCGCGCCGTGCTCGTGCAGGGCCTTGGCGAGTTTATGGTATTGCGGCGCCGGGTTGGGCCGGATGGTTTTCATCATGTGCAGGGTGTTGACGCGCGCCGCCGGCGGCAGGGTCAACAGGTGCTCCGCCATCTTCATCGCTTCCGGCATCAACTGGTCTGGCTCGCACAGGCGGTTGACGAAGCCCAGTTCGTACATGCGCTCCGACGAGATGCGGAAGGCAAAGGCCATTTCCATCGCTATCGGGAAAGGCAGGTTCGCGACTTCGCCATGGTTCCAGCCGCCCAGCATCCAGCGCTTGGCTTCCGACATCTCGAACAGCGTGCCTTTGACCGCCAGCCGCAGGTCGGTCTTCTCCACCAGCATGAAGCCGCCGCCCATGGCGAAACCGTTGATGGCGCAGATGACCGGCTTGGTCAGCGTTTCCTTCATGAACGGATCGGGCTTGGCGGTTGGTTTGGAGAAGCCGGGCTTGCCGGCCTGCAATGCCTCTTTCATATCCTCGCCGGCGCAGAAACCGCGGCCGGACCCGGTAAAGATCGCGACCTCCAGGTCCTTCGCGTCTTCGTAATGGTTCCAGGCTTCGGAAAGTTGGGTGCGCAGCTCGTTGTTCAGCGCGTTCAACGCATCCGGGCGGTTCATGCGGATGACGAAGATTTCGCCATGCTGTTCTGTTTCGACGACGGCCATTCGAGCGGTTCCTTATTGGTTTTGGTCAAGCATTGCCGGTAGTTTACCGAAGTGCCTGCCGAGCGCCAGTCGCCTTTGCGGCCCGGCGCGACAGAAAAGCCCCTCGCCCTGAACGTATCGGAGGGCGAGGGGCATGGATTGGACGGGCTTCACCCATCTGCAAGGTCAGGGCGAAGCGGGGATGATGTGGCTGAAGCCCTTAAATCTCACCCTTCTGGATAGCTGCCCAGGTCTGGTCCAGGGTTTTGCCCATTTTCTCAACCATCTCGTTGATTTCCGCAGGCTTCATGATCAGCGGCGGCGTGAAGCCGATGGAATCGCCCATGGCGCGCACGATCATGCCGTTCTGGCGGGCGAGGTTGTCGATATAGGGGCCGATCTTGCGGGCCGGCGCGAAGGCTTTCTTGCTGGCCTTGTCCTCAACCACCTCAATCGCTGCGACCATGCCGACGCCGCGCACCTCGCCGACCAGGGGATGGTCGCGGAATTGGCCGAGACCGTTCTGCATCAGCGGCGAGATGCTTTTCACGTGGCCGATCATGTTGATCTCGTCATAGATCTTCAGCGTTTCGACGGCGACGGCGGCGCTGACCGGGTGGCCGCCATAGGTGTAGCCGTGGCCGAAGGGCGGGCCGCCATCCGCCGTGCCCTCGGCGATGCCCTGGTAGACCGCATCGCTGACCAACACCGCCGAAATCGGCAGATAGGACGCAGACAGCGCCTTGGCGCAGACCAGAATGTCCGGCTGGATGTTGAAGGTTTCGCAGCCCCACATATTGCCGGTGCGCCCGAAGCCGCAAATGACCTCGTCGGCGATCATCAGCACGTCGTACTTCTTCAGCACCGCCTGCATTTTCGCGAAATAGGTGCGTGGCGGCACAATCACGCCGCCGGCGCCCATCACCGGCTCGGCGATGAAGGCGGCGACCGTCTCCGGTCCCTGGTCGACGATCATTTTCTCCAGGTCAGCGGCCAGGCGCGTGGCGAAATCCTCCTCCGACTCGCCTTCCGCTGCATGACGGTAGTGGTGCGGCGTGGAGGTGTGCAGGATGCCCGGCAGCGGCAGGTCGAAGAACTTGTGCATGTTCGGCAGGCCGGTCAGCGAGGCCGCCGTGCGCGTCGTGCCGTGATAGGCGCGCAGGCGCGAGATGATTTTCTTCTTCTCGGGCCGGCCGATGGAATTGTTGTAGTAGTGCACCAGCTTGACCGCGGTATCGTTCGCTTCCGAGCCCGATGTCTGAAAAATTACCTTACTGACGGTCTGCGGCGCCAGCTCCACCAGCCGTTCCGCCAGGTCGATGATCGGCGTGTGCGATTTATAGCTGAAGGTGTGATAGTAGGGCAGCTCCAGCATCTGCTTGTAGGCCGCCTCGGCCAGGCGTTTTTCGCTGAAGCCTAGCGATGCGCACCAGAGGCCGGCCATGGCTTCCAGATACTTGTTGCCCTCGTGGTCATAGACATAGACGCCCTCACCCTTGGTCAGCACCAGAGAGCCGGTTTGCTCATGCTGGCGGAAATTGGTGTGCGGGTGAATGTGGTACTTGATGTCCCGGGCGGTGGGCGAATTGGGCATGAAGTTCATGGGAGTCTCCGTCGAAGATGCCGGCCGGGCCGGCGCGAGGCCTAGTGTCTGGAATACATGTGGTTGTGTCGGCTCGAAGTCTAGCGGCATTTGGCCGGATGGGATAGGGCGAGCATTGAGGAATGCAGCGCTTGCGTTCCTATGCTTCACCCCTTGGCGACGTCTGTGTTTGCCGGCATGATCGAGCCAATGCAGAAAAGG
>JAYPXD010000131.1:6219-10006 GCA_038135395.1 Alphaproteobacteria bacterium
GAAGTGTAGCGGCATTTGGGCGGATGGGATAGGGCGAGCATCGGACGCCGCCGCCTTTCCCCTGTATCGGACCTTGGCGGCTTCGATGTTTGTCGGCATGATCGGGCCAACGCAGAAAAGATCCCCCGCGGGAGGACGTCATGGAATACGACTACATCATTGTCGGCGGCGGCTCGGCCGGGTCGACGCTCGCCAACCGGCTCTCGGCCCGCAGCGCCAACCGCGTGCTGGTCTGCGAGGCCGGTGAGGATACGCCGCCCGGCAAGGAGCCGCCCGAAATCCTCGATAGCTATCCCGGCACCGCCTACCTTAACCCGCGCTTCCACTGGACCCAGTTGAAGGTCTCGACCGAAGTGGTCGGCCACAACCGCGACCCGAATGCGCCGCCGCCGAAGCTGCGCAAGTACGAGCAGGCGCGCGTGCTGGGCGGCGGCTCGTCGATCAACGGCCAGATGGCGAACCGCGGCGCGCCCACCGACTTCGACGAATGGCACGAGCGTGGCGCGACCGGCTGGCGCTGGAAGGATTGCCTGCCTTATTTCAAGAAGATCGAGCGCGACCTCGACGTCGATGACGAATGGCACGGCCAGGACGGCCATATCCCGGTCCGCCGCGTGCCGGAGCGGCAATGGCCCGGCCATGCCAAGGCGCTGGCCGAGGCGTTCGGGCGGGCCGGCTACAAATACCTGCCGGACCAGAACGGCCGGTTCGAGGATGGCTATTTCCCGATCACCATTTCCAATGCCGAGGAAAAGCGGGTTTCCGCCTCCATCGGCTATCTGAATGCCGAGGTGCGCAAGCGCCCGAACCTGACGATTTCGACCCAGACCCAGGTCAGCGAATTGCTATTCGACGAGGACCGGCGCTGCGTCGGCGTCAAGGCGACGGTGAACGGCCGGCCGCAGGAATTCCGGGCGAAGGAGGTGATCCTGTGCTCGGGCGCGATCCATTCGCCGGCGCACCTGATGCGCGCCGGCATTGGCCCGGCCCGACACCTGACCGACCTGGGCATTCCGGTCCGCCATGCGCTGTATGGCGTCGGCCAGCGGCTGATGGACCATCCGTCCATCGCGCTCGCCTCGTTCCTGAAGCCCAAGGCGCGGGTCACCAACAAGGAGACGCGGCGGCACCTGTTCGTCGGCATGCGGTATTCCTCCAAGATGGGCGGCGCGCCGCCGGGTGACATGTTCGTAGTCGGTGCTTCCAAGACGTCCTGGCATGCGGTGGGAGAGCAGATCGCCAGCTTCATCCTGTTCGTTAACAAGACCTACTCGGAAACCGGCGAGGTGCGGCTGCGCTCGCGCAATCCGGGCGATGAGCCGGAGGTAGAGTTCAACCTGCTGTCCGACCGGCGCGACCTGGAGCGGCTGGCCGACGGCATCCGCCGGCTGACGCCGCTGTATCAGGACCCGGCGATGCGCAACATGATGAGCGACCCCTTCCCCGCCAGCTATTCCGACAAGGTGCGCCAGGTCGGGGAGATCAACACCAAGAACCGCATTTTGACCGGAGTGATGGCCAAGCTTTTGGATGGGCCTGGCTTCTTCCGCCGCTATCTGATCGAGAACCTGATCATGGAGGGCTATACCCTGCAGGACGTCTGCAACGACGAGGATGCGGCAGAAGCCTTCATACGCGGCGCTGCGGTCGGCGTCTGGCATGCCTCCTGCACTTGCCGCATGGGGGCGGAGAGCGACACGATGGCGGTGACCAACAATGCCGGGCGTGTGCATGGCATGGCCGGCCTGCGCGTGGTGGACGCCTCGATCTTTCCGGTGGTGCCCTGCGCCAACACCAACTTTCCGACCATTATGACGGCCGAAAAGATCGCTGACGCGATCCTGGCCGGCCACTGACCGACCCGACCGCCGCCAGGAGACACCGCCGCCATGCCGCAGAAACCCCTCCGCGTCGTCATCGCCCAGATGAAGCACGAGACCAACACCTTTTCGCCCGTGCCGACGCCGCTCGGCCGGTTCGCCACCGGCCAGGCGGAGCCGTATCGGGGCGACGAGGTGGGGCGCGCCTTCCGCGGCACCAACTCTGGCGTTGCCGCTTTCCTCGACCTGGCGGAGGCGGCGGGGGCGGAGATCGTGACGCCCATCGCCGCCAGCGCCCGCCCTTCGGGGCCTGTGCAGTCTGATGCCTATCAGGCGATGAGCGACGCCATCTGCGCGGCCGTCAGCCAGGGCTGCGACGCCTGCCTGCTCGACCTGCACGGCGCCATGGTGACGGAGGATCATGAGGACGGCGAAGGCACACTGCTCGCCCGCATCCGCTCCATTGCGCCTGACCTGCCGATTGCCGTCGCATTGGACATGCACACCAACCTCTATCCGGCGATGATCGAGAACTGCACCACCATCGCCGGCTTCCAGACCTATCCGCATATCGATAATTACGAGACCGCCATCCGCGCCGGCAAGCCGCTGTTCGCCATGCTGCGGGGCGAGGTCACGCCGACCATCGCCTGGGGCCAGAAACCGATGCTGCCCCATGTCATGTGCCAGGGGACCGGGCGCTTCCCCAACAAAGACCTGCAGGAGCGCACGCGCCAGATGGAGGCCGAGCCGGATGTGCTCTCCGCCACGCTGTTCGTCGGCTTCCCGCATGCGGATATCAGCCAGGCCGGGCTTTCCGCCGTCGTGGTGACCGACAACAACCCGCAGAAGGCCCGGGCCTACACCGACGAGCTGCTGGAGTTCGCCTGGAAGCACCGCGCCGACTGGGTCTACCAGATCGAGCCGCTGGCGCAGTCGCTCGCCCGCGCCGCGCAGGTCAAAGAGGGGCCGGTGATCCTGCTGGACCACTACGACAATGCGGCCTCCGGCGGCACCATGGACACGATGACGGTCCTCGGCGCGATCCTGGACGCCGGGCTGGAGAACGTCGCGGCCTATGCGATCTATGACCCTCGCGCGGTGGCGGAGATGATCGCCGCCGGCGTCGGGAACGAGGTGACGGTCAGCCTTGGCGGCAAGATGTCGATGCCTTCGCTGGGCCTGCAAGGTGCACCGCGGGAGGTGACCGGACGGGTCAAGCTGATCCACGATGGCCGCTACAGGAACCAGGGTCCGGCCTCCACTGGCTTGCTGTTCGACCAGGGTCCGACGGTGGTGCTGGATACCGGGAAAGTCGAGATCGTCGTGATCTCCCGCCAGAACGAGCCGAACGACGAGCAGGCGTTCCGGGCGCTGGGCATCGATCCGACGCGCAAGAAGTTCCTCATGCTGAAAAGCCGCGTGCATTTCCGCGCCGGCTTCGAGGCGATGGCGAAGCAAATCATCGAATGCGCCGGCACGGGCGTGTGTACGAGCGACTATAGCCAGCTCAAGTTCGAAAACGTGCGAAGGCCGATTTATCCGCTGGATGAGATGTGAGGGGGATATATGCTTGGAGATGGTGGAGAAAAAATATGATGTATTGAAGTAGATGGAGGCTCGTGTTACTAAAGACGCGCCCCTGCGGGCAGATTTGTTACTGTGTAATCGCAGTATAAGAAGGTAATTTTTGGCATTGTGCTCTATGATCCAGCAGGAATGTATGCTATTAGTGATCGTTGAGCAGATGTACTTCGTGTAGGAGTGCCCGCAGGGACCCTTTAGGGAGGGGTAAGTTGACTACATTGCCGTTGCTGCGAGACGCTGAATCTCTGCAAGATTTGTCCAAAATAGTTGGTTATAATCCCAAAATTTTATCTTTTATTATTTATAAAATGAATGATCAAGAAAAATATAAAAAGTTCGATATACCAAAATCCAATGGAGGCAGTCGTACAATTACCGCC
>JAYPXD010000132.1:0-7522 GCA_038135395.1 Alphaproteobacteria bacterium
CTTCATGCGTGGGGTTGGCATAGGCGTGCAGCAATCCCACGGCCAACGCCTCGATCTGATGTTTCTCGATCAACGGAAAGAGGGCAGCAACCGAGCCCTCGTCCAGCGGCAGCAGCGCCCGGCCGTGCACGTTCAGCCGTTCCGTCACCGGCCAGCGCAGATAGCGCGGTACCAGCGGTGCGGGACGGTCGATGTTGATGTCGTATTGCTCGAACCGGTTCTCCAGCGCCATTTCGACCGCGTCGCGATGCCCCTCGGTGGTGACGAGGGCGGTCTTGGCACCCTTGCGCTCGATCAGCGCGTTGGTGGCCAGCGTGGTGCCATGTATCAGCAGGCCGACTTCGGATGGCGCCAGCGCCGCCTCGGCCATGGCGCGGGCAATGCCGTCCAGCACGCCGCGCTCCGGCGCATCCTGGGTGGTTAGCACCTTGGTGGTGAATTGGCGCGGGCCGTGCTCCAGCACGACGTCGGTAAACGTGCCGCCGATATCGACGGCGAGGCGGGCGGGAGACGTGGTCATAAGGCTCGGGCAGGCAGCGGGCGAAGGATCACCGGAACATGAACGGAATCGTCGCGATCAACAAGGCTGCCAGCGACCAATTGATGGCGCGCCGCGCATTTGGCCGCTGGAATACGCGCGCAATGGCGACGCCGAACAAGGCCCAGACCGTCATGCTGGGCGAGCCGACCAGAAGCGCCAGTACGCCAAGAGTCAGCGCTTTCTCCGGCACCGACGACAAAGCAGGCATCATTGTGACTGCCGTCAGCGACATGACCCAGCCTTTGGGGTTCAGGAACTGAAAGCCGAACGCCTCGATAAAGCGCATTGGGCGCGCGCCTTCCTTCACGGTGGGCGCGGCCGCATTGGCGATCCGCCAGGCGAGATAGAGCAAATAGAGCGAGCCGGCCACCGCCAGCGCCGTCTGCGCCTCCGGCCAGGTCGCGAATACAGTGCCTAGGCCAAAGCCGCAGAGCAGCATCAGCACCACCAGGCCACCGGCGATGCCGGCGATATGCGGCCAGGTGCGCGCGAGGCCGAAATTCATGCCGCTGGCGGTCAGCATGGCGTTGTTCGGTCCTGGCGTCGCCGCCATGACGAATACATACCAGGCGACAGGGCCGAGGAGCAGCAGGGTGTCGAGGGACATCCGGAACGATCGTGCGAGAGGTGACAGCGCGCTTGCATTGCGGCATTGTCGTGGGAACTTTCGATCCTACCCATCTGTAAGGCGAGAACCAGCCGCATGACCGCCGCATCCCCTATTTGGCCCGCCCAACTCGACCATTTGCGTCTGGAAAGCGACGATCCCAAGGCCCTGGCCGATTTCTACGCCCGCGCCCTGGGGTTCGAGGTGCATGGATTCGGCGAGGATTTCCTACTGCAGGCACCTGGTCGCCGCCAGATCATCGGCAAGGGCGAGCGCGGCGGGCGCAGCTACCACGCCTACCGGCTGCAGAACGAGCGGCAACTGGCCGATGTCCGGGCCTATGTCGCGGCTCAGGGACTATCGACGGAGCCCTCGCCGGCGGCGGCATTTGGCAAGGATGCGGTGGCCGTGCGCGATCCGGACGGCTGGCTGAACGTGTTTGGCCTGCCCCGGCCTGGCCTGCCCAGCCCGAAGGCTGCCAACGCCACCCCCGCGCGCGCCTCTGCCGCCCGAGTGCAGCACGTCGTGGTCGCCAGCAAGAGCCTGGCGCCGATGATCGAATTTTATGAAAAGGGCCTGGGTTTCGTTGCCTCCGACTATGTGATGCTGGATGAGGCCGACGACAGCACCCGGCGCGTCGCCTTCTGGCGCACCGACCCGGAGCATCACTGCTTTGCTGCATTCCAGGCCAGCCACGTGAAGCCGGACCACCATGCCTATGAGACCAGCGGCTGGATGGACTTCCGCGACTGGGGCGATCACCTCGCCAATTTGGAAATCCCCGTGGTCTGGGGGCCGGGCCGACATGGTCCCGGCAACAACCTGTTCTTCATGTTCGAGGACCCGAACGGCGACCGCATCGAACTTTCGGCGGAGATCGAACACCTGCCGCGCGAGATGGGGCCGCGGACCTGGCCACATACGGAGCGGACGGTCAATCTCTGGGGCGCCGGCTGGATCCGGCAATAGCATGAGCCCGCCGCCGCAATCATTGCGCATCACCGGCGGATCGCTTCGCGGGAGGCGATTGGAAGCGCCCGCCGGTCAGCGGGTGCGGCCGACGGCAGAGCGCGTGCGCGAGGCTTTGTTCAACCGGCTGGCGCACGGCGGCTTTGGCGCGGACGGCCAATCGATCCTGCTGGATGCGCATGTGCTGGACCTGTGCTGCGGCACCGGCGCGCTGGCGTTCGAAGCGCTGTCGCGGGGGAGTGCCCACGCGACGTTGGTGGATGCCGACCCGGCGGTGGTCCGGTTGGCGCGCAGCAATGCCGACGCATTGGGCCTGACCGGTGCCTGCACCTTCCAACCGGCAAAATTGCCGGCGGGCGTGCCGCATGGACCGTTCGATATCGTATTCCTGGACCCGCCATATGCCGATGGACTGGTTGAGCCTATCCTGGGAGCGATGGCGCATGCCGGCACTGTCCGCCCTGGCGGCCTCATCTCGGTCGAGACGGGCGCGAAGCTGGCCTTGACGGCGCCCGCAGGCTTTGCAGTGCTGCACGAACAGCGCTATGGCGCGGCGAAGCTTTGGCTTTTGCAGGCCGAAGAAGCGCATTAGGCTTTGCCGTAGCGCAGCAGCTTTTACCCATCAGGAATGGATCGATGACCAACGCCCTTGCCCTGCACAAAGACGCCCTGGTGATTGACAGCCTCGTCTATCACGCCGACGGCTGGACCGGAGCCCTGCGTGCCGGCGGGGTCGACGCCATTCAGGTCACCGCCTGCCATTTCGAATGCGACTTCGAGCAGGCCTGCCAGGAGGTGGCGCGCTGGCAGGGGCGGCTGCAGGCTGAGGACGCCGAATGGCTGCAAATCGAGGAAGTCGCCGATTTTGACCGCGCCCGCGCTGCCGGCAAGGTCGGCGCTATCCTGGGCTGGCAAAACTCGCGGCCCATCGCCGACCGGATCGAGCGGCTGGCGCTGTTCTACAAGCTCGGCCTGCGCGTCATGCAGCTCACGTACAACTACCGCAACATGATCGGCGACGGCTGCCTGGAGCCCGAGGGCGCCGGCCTGACCACCTATGGCCGCGAAGTGGTGGCGGAAATGAACCGCCTCGGCATCGCCATCGACCTCAGCCATGTCGGCTATCGCACGTCGATGGACGCGATCGAGGCGAGCGAGAAGCCTTGCCTGATCACCCACGCCAACGCCCACGCCCTCAGCCCGCTCGCCCGCAACAAGCCGGACGACCTGATCCGGGCGCTGGTCGCGAAAGGCGGCTATATCGGCGCCAGCATCTATGGCCCGATGAACTGGGACGGCGACGAGAAGCGCAAGCCGACCATCGACGACTACCTGCGCCATGTCGATTACCTGGCGAATGTCGCGGGGCCGGAAAATATCGGCTTCGGCACCGATCTTTCGACCGGCGCCGACCGGCCGAAACTCGCCATCGAGCGCACGCCGCCGCGCCGCAGGGAGGGGATCAACACTTTCAACAAAATCTTTGGCGAAGATATTCCCGCCCGCTATCTGGCCGATTGCAGCTCGCACGCCGACCTGCCGAAAGTCACTGCGGCACTGGTTGCCCGCGGCTGGCCGGAGGCGCAGATCCGGGGCTATCTGGGCGAGAATTTCCGCCGCAAGTTGGGACAGATTTGGGTTGCCTGACCCACTTAGCCGGTCGCGGCGGTGTGCGCCGTCGGCCTATAGAATATTGCGGTAGGCAAAAACAATCGGTCGGCCCTCGGCGCTGCCTTTGGTTTTGTCATACTTGACCCGGTCGATACGGTTGCCGGCAGCGTTGTAAAGCTCGATGACGCCGCCCGAGTTGGCCAGGACCAGCGGCGAGACCGGGTTGGATGCGCAGCGCCTCGCCCGGCCCCAGCATGCCGCGCAGGGGCTTGCGGGGCCGTTTGGTGTCGCCGACGGTCCAGCCGCTAAGGTCGATCGTCTGGTTCTCCAGGTTGATGATCGAAATCCACTCGCCATCCCGCTCTGGCCCGGCGGGATTGACCAGGGCCGCGGCGATGAAGACATCGACCTCATCATCCTCGAAAACCGTTCGCCGATCCTCCGCAGCAATCAGCTCGTGCGCGCCGTTGGTTTCAACCCGTTCCGGGGTATGGCTGATGTTGAGGCGGGTCCGGGTTGCATCCGAGGCGGTAAAGAACATCGGGTTGGCGGCGGCGACGTTGTCGGGGAAGGTGAGGCCGGTCAGGTCCTCGATATCCATTACGCTGACCTGATAGGTCTGATGGTCGAACAGCTTGCGGGTGCTCTTGTCCGCCAGAGCTTCGGCATCCTGCGTCATCATGAAGGCGCGGACATCCATTCGATGCTGGTGGTTAAGGAAGCACACCACCTTGAAAAACGCCGACGGGATCAGCGCCGTTTGCCGTCCCTGTGGCGTGATCGAGCGCGGATTGTCAAACCCGATCGGGCCGCTGAAGACGGAAATCTTGCCGTTGCTGTCCAGGGTCAGGTCCTTGACCCAGTCCTCCAGGGCCAGCCATTCGTCCTGGTTGAAATTTTCGTGTTGCAGTGAGGAATTGGTGAAATAGAAGGTCTCGTCCGACGCGATCTGCGCCTCCCGCCCATCGCCCCATCCGGCCGTGTCGCGCCGGGCAAGATGGCCGCGATCCCAGGGATTGTTGGCGTAATAGTCGTTGTCGAGCTGAAACATCGACCCGACCCGGCTATCGATCCGCCAATTATCCCGCCGTTTGGTGTTTCGCAGCGTTACCTGGTCGATATTGACGGCAACGAAGGCCGCCGTCCGTTGGTCGCGGTTCATCACCAAAGAATAGTGCGGATAGTCGGCGATCTGTTGATTGCGCAATTGGTCCAACGCCAATATCGCGCCAGCCAGACGCGGGGTAAACGTCGGCATTGGAATATCGACATCGTCGTGCAGAAACCGGGGATTATAGCCAACCATTTGACGCCTCTATAATTCCAGACTGAATAAGGAACGAAAATTCCAGGAATTATTCCGTGGTCAAGGCAATATTATATCAGATTTCTGCCGATCATCCGACCGCTATTTCCTGGAAACCGCCATGGCGAGCGCGGTCATTGCCGGCAGGGCCGCGACCGCCAGAAAAATGACGCCGAACGCGTCCAGGAATACTGCTTCGCTCGCCTGCCTGCCGCCGCCCAAGCTGGCGAAGGCGAGGCTTAACAAGCTGGCCGCGCACATGACGCCGACGGTTCGGCTGACCTGCGCGAGGCTGCCAGCCACGCCGCGTTCCTCAATGCGCATGGTGCCGGTGATCACGTCCATGCTGGCGATCTGGAACAGGCCCATGCCGGCGCCGGCCAGGAACAGCGGCAGCACCATGGCCGCGGCATGCGGAAAGGCCGGCCAGAGACCGATGCCGGCAAGGCCCGCCGCCGTCGCCGCTGCTGCCAGCGCCGCGGTGTGTTGCGCGCCCAAACGCTCAATCATTCGCCCCGCGACGGTACTGGCGGCAACCGTGCCAAGCGGCGAGCTTGCCAGCACGAGGCCCGCCTCCACCACAGCCAAAGCGGTGAGCTTCGACAGGAAATACGGGACGATCAACATGATAGAGAAACCGGCGAACGCCACCGCCACATTGGCGACGACAACGCCGGAGAAGTTGGCGCGGCGGAAAAGATAGAGCGGCAGGATCGGCGCCTCGGACCGGCCTTCGTGGCGCAGCAACGCGGCGATCAGGACGGCGGTGAGCAGCGCCAGTCCTGCCGGAACCCACGGCTCGCTGGCGGCAACTTGCAGCCGGTTGACGGCAAACAGCATCGCGGCCATCACCGCGGCCAACAGCAATGCGCCAGTGGCGTTCAACGGCCGGGCGCTGTCCTGCCGCTGTTCCGGGGTGCGGCCCGGCAGGCTCCAAATCAGCGCCAGCGCGATCAGGCAAAGCGGAATGCGCATGCCATAGACGCCCGGCCAACCGACCCAACCGACCATGATGCCGCCGACGCTCGGCCCGGCTGCCATGCCCAGCCCGAACATCAGCATATAGATGCCCAGCATTCGCGCCCGGCGGTTCTCCGGAGCTAGACCCGTTAACAGCGCCGGACCGCAGCCGCCGACCAGTCCAGCGCCGATGCCCTGGGCAACCCGGGCGGCCAGCAGCAGTTCGAACGTTGGCGCGAGCGTGAGGGCGACGAATGCCGCGGCGCTCCAGACCAACCCGACCGTAAACACCAGTCGCCGACCAATCCGGTCTCCGATCCGGCCGAAAAACAGCATCAGGCTGGTGTGGGTCAGCACGTAGGAAATCACCACCCATTGGATCTGTTGGATTTCGATCCCAAAGGCCCGGGTAATGTCCGGAAAAGCGATATTGACCGATGAATCGAGCGGCACGACGGACGTGCCGACGCCGATGCAGAGAATCGCAATCCGGGTGCGCAGCGGACTCACGATGCCAGTAAATCCTGAACGGCGCGGCGGATGAATGCCTCGTCGGTGGGGTTGTCGGTCGGGTTGCCGGCGCGATGGCCCCAGATCGACGGCATCGGGCGGAGTTCCGCATGGCGCATATGCTGGAGTTCCCGCCTGTTATCCTCGACCCGGAAATAGAGGTCGGTCTCGGACGGCATCAGGATGGTTTTTGCCTTGATCGCGCCTAAAGCTTTTGCGAAATCGCCCTGGTAGAGGTCATTAGCGCTGATATCGGCGTTCATCCAGGTCCAGAGCATGGCCAGCAGGTTGTCCGCGTCGCGGCGCAGGAAATTCCACTCCCACGAGCGCACCAGATAGTCTTCCAGCGAGGTAAAGCCAGACTGCCGCCAAGCCTCTTCGCGGTAGAATTCCTGGCTCATGCCCCAGCCGGCGTAGACCCGGCCCATGGCGCGAAGGCCGGTCTCCGGCTTGGCCGTGAAATGGGCGCCGCACCAGGCGGGATCGGCGGTGAGGGTCGCCTTCACCCCTTCCAGGAACACCTTGTTGTGCGGCGCGGTTTTGGCGGAGCCGCAGATAGCCAGGATCCGCTCCACCTTGTCCGGGAACAGCGCCCCCCAATGCATGGCCTGCTGCGCGCCCATGCTCCAGCCATAGACCAGGGCGACGCGGTCGATGCCGAACACCTCCGTCACCAGGCGGCGCTGGGCCTGCACGTTGTCATAGGCGGTAAAATGCGGATAGCGCGCCTTGCTGTGCGGCGGCTCTATGTTCGAGGGCGAGGTAGAGAGGCCGTTGCCGAACATGTTCGGGATGACGATGAAATGCGTGTCGGGGTTCAAGATGCCGCCGGGCCGGATCAGCCACTCGATATCGTAATGTTGTGCGCCATAGCTGGTCGGATAGACAATGGCATTGCTCTTGTCGGCGTTGAGCGTGCCATAGGTCTGATAGGCCAGCACCGGGTTCGGAACGGTCAGGCCGGATTGCAACGCAGTCGGGCCGAGGGGGAAGGTGTGGTGGTCGGCCATGGCGGGGC
>JAYPXD010000132.1:7532-9964 GCA_038135395.1 Alphaproteobacteria bacterium
TTCTGACGATGGGGCGGAATGCAGCATCATGGCCTGGAATTGCGGAAGGCGGCAACTGCAGTTGCACTTTGGTCGGCAGCAGGGTGAAATTCGATCGATATTCCGAAATGGCTAGAGATCGATCTATGACTTCTGTCGCGACCATCCATTCAAAGGGCGTCTCCGCCCCCGTCGCCATCCGCATCGACCGTTGGGGCATCGCCCATATTAAAGCCGAGACCCAGGCCGATGCCTTTTTCGCGCAAGGCTGGAACGCAGCGCGCGACCGGCTCTGGCAGATTGATCTCTGGCGCAAAAGGGGCCTCGGGCTGCTGTCGGCGGATTTCGGGCCGGCCTATGTGGAAAAGGACCAAGCGGCGCGACTGTTCCTGTATCGCGGCGATATGGAGGCGGAGTGGCGTTGCTACGGACCGAACGCCAAAACCTGGACCCAGGCCTTTGTTGCCGGCATCAACGCCTATCTCGACGGCATTGAAGCGGGCGAGCACAAGCTGCCGCCGGAATTTGCCGTCGTGGGCACGAAGCCAGCGCGCTGGCGGGCAGAGGACGTGGTGCGTATCCGCTCCCACGCCCGCGTCAACAATGTCGACAATGAAATCCGCCGCTCCGGCGTGCTGGCGAAATACGGGCCGGAGGCAGACGGTCTGCGCAAGGCGCGGGAGCCGGACCGGCCGCTGAGAATCCCGGAGGGTTTCGAGCCCCACGAAATCCCGTCCCAGGTCTACCAGACCTATCTGCGCGCGACAGAGCCCGTGACCTTCGGCCCGGACACCACTCAAGCACAGGCGGCTTCGTCCGAACTCATCGGCTCCAACGCCTGGGCGCTGACGCCGGAGCGGACCACCACCGGCCGCGCCATCCTAGCAAGCGACCCGCACCGGGCGCACCAACTGCCGGGCCTGCGCTATATGGTGCACCTGCAGGCCCCCGGCCTGAACGTCATCGGTGCGGGCGAGCCTGCCGTGCCGGGCGTCTCCTTCGGCCATAATGACGATATCGCCTTTGGCCTCACCATCTGGTTCGTCGATCAGGAAGACCTCTACGTCTACGACCTGAACCCCGAGAACCCGGACCAGTACCGCTATCAGGGCGGCTGGGAGGATATGCGGATCGAACGCCAAACCCTCGCGGTCAAGGGAGGAGAGGCGCGCGAGATCGAACTGCGCTTTACCCGCCACGGGCCGGTGCTGCATGTGGACCGCGCGGCGGGCCGGGCCTATGGCGTTCGCACGGTCTGGACCGAGCCAGGCACCGCCGCCTACCTGGCCAGCCTGAACTTCCTTCAGGCCAAGACAATCAGCGACTACGAGCAGGCGCTCTGCGGATGGGGCGCCCCGGCCTCCAATCACATCGTGGCGGAGACGAGCGGCAAGATCGCCCGCTTCACCGCTGGTTTCATCCCGGTTCGCCCGGGCTGGGACGGTACGCTACCGGTGCCGGGAGATGGCCGCTATGAGTGGGCGCGGCTGCACGATCCATTGACGACGCCCCGTGTGAAAAACCCCGAATCGGGTTGGGTCGCCACCGCCAACCAGTTCAACCTGACGCCAGAATGGCTCCGCGACGACAACACTCCTGGCTTCGAATGGACTGACGCGTCGCGCTACCGCACAATCGCCGCTGCGCTGGACGCACGCGAACGGCACTCCTTAGAGGACGTGCGGGCGTTGCAGACCAGCTATCACTCCAACCAGGCGGAACGGCTGGTGCCTTTGCTGGCCGCTGTGGTGGATTCGCCGGCAAAGGCGATGTTGCAAAGCTGGAACCTTAGTCTTGACGCCGACAGTGGGCCCGCCGCTCTTTTCGAGACCTGGCTGCACCGCTTTCTGACGCCGCGTGTGCTGGAATCCGCTTCACCGCCCGGCCTTCAGGCCTATGCAGCCATGGCTGATCTGTCGCTGGTAGTGGATCTCGTCGAGGGCGGCGCGCCAAGTCTGGGCGACCGCTCTGTACTGTTGGCAGAGACGCTCGCCGCGGCGTGGGAGGACACGCTCGCCCGATTCGGACCCAATCCGGCCGAGTGGCGCTGGGGCGATTTCCATCATGCTTACCACCCACATGACCTTTCGGCCTTATTGGACGAAACGCGGCGGAAGTCTTGGAGCGTCGGGCCACTTCCGAAGGGTGGCAGTGGCTATACTATCAATAACAACAATTATAGATTGCAGGATGGTCGCCTGACATTGGGCGTAACCTGGCGGATGGTGTGCGACGTGGGCAATTGGGATGCCTGCCTGACCATTAATTCGCCGGGACAATCCGGCCTGCCCGATAGTCCGCACTATCAGGATCTGTTTCCATTGTGGCTAAGGGATGTGTATGTGCCGATGAGCTTCGGAGAAAGGGTTATCGCTAACAATACCCAGGTCACTTTGAGGTTGGTGCCCGGGACCGCATAAAAGGAAAGGCGCTGTCCGTATTGGGCAGCGCCT
>JAYPXD010000133.1:0-3684 GCA_038135395.1 Alphaproteobacteria bacterium
CACCCGAAAAACGCCGTCAAAACGCAGAAATCAGGCTTTCCGGAGGTCTCCAGATACCTAGACTGTGGCGGCCCTGGCGCGACAGCACGACCTACCGATCACCGCCTGTCACGCCATGCCGGCCAACAACCTGATGTATGTGCTGCAAGCGCCCGGGGGCGCCACCACCCCAGGCCGCCAGTGAGCAATCAGTGTTCCATGAACACCGCGATTTCGGCATTGGCGAGAATGTGGCTGGTCGGCCCGCCAAAGATCGTCTGCCGTAAGCGCGAGCGGGTGTAGCCGCCTTTGATCAACATGTCGCCGCCCAGCTTATAGGCCTCGTCCAGCATCGCTTCGCCGGCTGCGCGGCTGCCCGCGGCGACATCGTCGCGGTCGGCCTGGATGCCGTGCCGCGCCAGATAGGTCACGATCCCGCCGCCGTCAGGACCGGTAACGACGCCGGTGTCCACCGTCACGACCGTCACCTTTTCCGCCTTCAACAGGAATGGCATGGCCAATCCAATGGTGCGCGCCGTTTCGCTGGAGCCGTTCCAGGCAATAACGATGTTCTTACCCAACGTCTCCGGCGCAGACGGCGGCGCGATCAACAGCGGGCGGCCCGTATCGAACAACGCCGTCTCCAACGTCGTCATCGGTGGACTATCGGCCTCGCGTCCAGGACGGCCGACTACGATAAGGTCGAACAGCCGGCCATAGCCGCCAAGGCCGCCGCCAGCGCCACCGATTTCCGAGACGCTGGAATTGCCACGGATGCCGTTGTCGCCGCAGGCGTCCAGAAACGCCTGCTGCAATCGCTCTGCCCGCGCCGCGTCTTCACGCTCGAAGCTTTCGATCAAAGCCGGCGTTGTTGCGCCCGTATCGTCGCTCGCCAGAATGACGCTGGGCTCCGCCCGGACGTAAGCGCCTTCGATCTGGCCGCCGAAAATTTGTCCGACCCGGCTGGCGCAACGCACCATCGAGGGCATTCCGGACGTGTCACTCAAAGGAACCAAGATCGCCTTCATCTGACCCTCGTATTGCAATGGCATTCGAAATTTGCACGGCAGATATGCAGTGAAAGCATGGCACCGAAACGCGAAGCCAGCAACGAAAACCTGCCGTACACTGAATTCCGTGCGAAGATTACGGCGTTCACACGATGCCAGCAAATCCTAATTTCGAAACCTTCGCCGCCACTCTGGATCGAAAACACACTCTTGGGGACGTTGCGGCTAGGATGCTTGCTTACTGCCTCGAAACAGGCGATGGTGGGCATCATATCCGTGATCTGAAAGGCATCCGCGTTTATGAACATTTGGCGCCACACGCCAGGACGCGAGCGCTTGTACCGACCATCGGTTCGCCCTGCGGCCCGAATGCCGGATTGTGCGCAATGTCCGGTGCGGGACCACAGCCTTTGCGCGGGTATGGATCCGCATGAATTGATTCGGATCGCGGAAAAGACTGACCAACTCGATGCCCTGCCCGGTCAGGCGCTGTTTTATGAGGGCGATCCCGCGCGCAACTTCTTCACCATCCGTAAAGGCGTCGTGCGCCTTGTCAGAACGTTTCCGGACGGGCGGCGCAGCATCGTCGGCTTTCTGCATGGCGGCGACTTTTTCGGCGGCGGCTTTGGCCGTGCGGCGTACGCGGCCACGGCGGAGGCCGTGACGCCGTTGGAATACTGCCGGATCAGCGTCTCCGATCTGCAGACTCTGACCAAAGAGCATCCGAGTTTGTCTCAGCAAATGTCTGCGATGGCGGCCGATCGCCTGTACGCTGCGGATGATCACATCGTGCTCCTGGCCCGCAAGACCGCACAGGAGAAAGTGGCGGCGTTTCTGTTGGCGTCCAGCGAATGGGCAGGGCAGGCGAACCAGTTCGACCTGCCGATGGCCCGGTCCGATATTGCCGACTACCTGGGGCTGACCATTGAAACGGTCAGCCGGACCCTGACCAAGCTGACGGAGATGGGCGTCATCGCCTTGCCGACCCCGCAACACGTATCGCTGCTCAACCGGCTTGACCTGAGGGCGCTGGCCCGGCCGGAGGCGGAAAGCCTGGACGGCTAGGCTATCCGGCGATCACCGCACGCACTTCGAATACCCGCTCCCGACAGCGCAGGCCCGACCGTGGCCGCAGCGGGTTCAACCGGCATCGGCGATAGGCGCTACTGACGTCGGCGACATCGAACAATTACCCTGCAAACACACGCACCAAAAATGGGCTACAACGCGCGCGTGCGGCCTCTGCATTGGTCAATATTGCTATTATAGTATGTCATAGTGAATTAAATCCAAATTAATATAATAATGTATCGTGAATTTACATATTTTGAGATACAATAAGATCTTTATATTGACAAATCCATCAAAAATAGGGGGAAATACAGTGAATTACAGACATTTATCCGCCATTTTGGCATCGATACTATCTTTGGGAATCGCAGATGCTGTTGCCGATGAAGTCTCGTTCGGGCGGTCGATTCTGTTTATCGACCATGACGGACCGAACACCTTCGGGCTGACGCCCGGCGTCAACATCACAACGGTGATTGAGAATGTCGAACCGCAGATCGGCACCATCGTAACTGCAACGCAGGGCAGCAAGGTCATTCCGGCTATCAGCCTGTTTCTCACCAGCGGATTCTCCAATTCAACCCATTTTGCTGCCGATATCGGTATCGACAGTGGGTTGACTGGCCCTTGGCAGATCACAGCCAGCAATATTCTTGGTGCACCGGATACCAAACACAGCGTCACCAATAGCGTTGCCGGCGTCGCGGTGTTGCCGCTGCCAACCGGCCTTACGGTCAATTCCCCGGTCGATACCGGCGCGCTTTCGCCGACGGTATCCTGGGCCAACCCCGCCGGCGACTTTGCAGTCAACTATCTCGAAATATGGGATGACACCCATGATGTCCTAATCACAAGGCGAGGCTGTAGCGGCAGCTTTACCTGTGAAAGCACTAGCATTCCTGTCGGCACGCTCGCACCGGGGGCGGACTACAGCTTCCGCGTCCTTGTGGAGGATCGCTCCAACCCATCCGATTTCCTGACAGTCTCGACACGCTCGAATGCATCGGTCAACTTCACCACGACCAGCGCAGCCCGCGAGGCAGGATCGGTCGATACCGTGCAGGCAGGCGTCGGCGAAAACGGCTCTGTCATCGTTGCAGGCGCTAACAATCTGCCTGACCTTTCCATCAATGTCGGCACGCCCAGCGGACGGGGCGCCATCAGGCTTGGCGCGGGAGACAGCCTGACGACCAGTTTCCTGGCGGCGGGACGAAGCGCCGGCACATTCGGCAATATCGTCATCGATGGCGGCGACCTGATCCTGAACGGCACCGACGTCTTTACCGACTCCAATGGCGGGTTTTTGCACGTCGGCCGCGATGGCACCGGCTATGCGTTTATTTCTGACGGCGCCACCGTCACCATAAACGCAGACGGCCACCCCTTCCCGGGCTTCCAGGTAGGACGGAACGCCGGCAGTTTCGGCCACATGGTGGTCGATGGGGTGGGAACGACCGTCACCATCGACGGTTCGACCGTCGCCTCGTCTAACCCGAACGAGATCGGCTTTATTGCGGTCGGCCGCGCCGGCGTCGGCCGGCTGGACATCACCAATGGCGCGACCGTCACCAACGATCCGAACGGCGGCACGCTGGTCGGCGTCTCCCGCGACGGCATCGGCGGC
>JAYPXD010000133.1:3784-9931 GCA_038135395.1 Alphaproteobacteria bacterium
CAACGATCCGAACGGCGGCACGCTGGTCGGCGTCTCCCGCGACGGCATCGGCGGCATTCTGACCGGCGACCTCGGCTCCATCGGCGATGCGTTGAACAACGTGCTGGTCAATGTGATGGGCGGCGTCGTAGCGCCTGGCTTCTCGCCGGGCACCATGACCATCCACGGCGACCTGGTGCTGAGCGGCGGCGACCTGCTCCTGGAAGCGTTCAGCGACACGCTCTTCGACCAAATCATCGTTGAAGGCGATCTGATTCTGGACGGGGGGTCGATCCAAGTGGTCCTCGGCTACACGCCGACCTCCTCCCTCGACTTCTTCCAGGTCATGGGGACGACATCGATTGGCGCCGGCTTTGGCGGCATCGACGTATTTGCGCCGCTCGGCTCCGGTGTCGAAGAGGGAACGAGCGTTACCGTCGACATCGAGGGCACAACCTTCACCGAGCAGGCCGTGCTGCAGCAGGCCCCCGCACCAGCAACGCTGGCGCTGCTGGCGCCGGCAATGGCGCTGGGTGGCCTGACGCTACGGCGGCAGCGTCGCTACGGCCGCAAGGGGGCGTCCAACGGCGCGGTCCATGCGTCATAGCCATAGACCCAGTCGGGGTTGGTCCGCTTCTGCATGAAGGTGTTCTGATGCGAGGTCAGTTGCAACTCGCTGGTGCGCGGCTTGCGCAGGGCCTCAAAGCGCTGGAACACCTGCTGGGCGGCATCCAACCCCAATTCATCGAAACAGCGGGCCAGCACCGCCGCATCCTCCAGCGAGGAGGCTGCGCCCTGGGCCATGTAGGGCAGCATCGGGTGGCAGGCGTCGCCCAGCAGGCAGGCTGCGCCACTGGTCCATGCCGGCAACGGATCGCGCTCGAACAAGGCCCATTTGTTGACCCGTGGGCAGGCTTCCAGCACCGCCTGCACCTGCGGATGGAAGCCTTCGAACTCCGCGCGCATCTCGGCGAGCGAGCCCTCCGCAGACCAGGATTCCGTCGTCCAGTCGGTCTCCGGCTGGCTGGTGGTGAAGTAAAGCTCGTCGCGGTTCCGGGTTGTGTAGTAGATGACGATATGCCGGTCCTTGCCCCACCACTTGGTGTTGTCGTCGATCTTTACCCCGCCCAACAGGCGCGCCGGATAGGTGGTGCGGTAAGCGGCCCGTCCCATAAAGCGCGGCGCTTCTTCCCCCAACAAATGCCGGCGGACGACCGAATGCACGCCGTCGATGCCGATCAGCGTCTCCGCATGCGCGCTTGTGCCGTCGGCGAACGACAGGGTGTAACCGTCCGGCCGGTCCTGGATGCGGGTGAGCTTTTTGCCGAAGTGGATCACATCGGCGGGCACGATAGCGGCCAGGAACTCGTGCAGGTCGCCACGATGCATCTGGATATAGGGCGCGCGATAGCGCTCCTCCGTCGCCCTGCCCAGCTTCGCCTGGTTGGTGTAGTTGCCGGTATCCCAGTCACGGCTATCCCAGGTCTGCGGTTGAAAGGCATTGGCGCGGATACGGTCTTCCAAGCCCAGGCCGCGCAGCACGCGCATGGCGTTCGGGCTCATCTGAATGCCGGCGCCGACACGGGCGAAGGCTTCGGCCTGCTCATAGATTTCGACGCCGATGCCGCGCTGGCGCAAAGCAGCCGCCAGCGCCAGGCCGCCGATGCCGGCGCCGATAATGGTGATGGTGCGGTTCTGCCAGGACATGCGCGCAATACCTCTCAGGCGACGAAGCCCGGCGGATAGGTCTTTTGCAGCACAGCCTTCCAGTCGGGATCACGAACCGGATCGGCACTGCTCTGAAAGCGGATGCCGCGGGCGCGGAGGTCATCCTCAAAGATCGCCTGCACTATAGCATGATCCAGGTCGTTGGTGCGGTTATGGTATTCGTCCGCTGCCGCCTGATCCCGGAAAGCATAGGCTTTCCATAGAATGGACAGCCGCACCTGATCGCTGTGGTAAGGTAATACTCGGCCCTCGTCATGGATTTCCCAGCCGTCGCCGCCGACGGCATGCAAGCGGCATTCGCGCTTGATGGCGCCGGGTTGCAGCCGGCTGCTGGCCGCGCCGACCGGCCCGACACGGTGCCACATGTACTCGTTGTCAGAGACAACGCCGACATTCCACATCGGCGCGTCCACGGAGAGCGACGGAGCGTCCGGCCCATCCGGCCAATACTCGAACTCTCCGGCCTCGCCTTGATAGAACCAGGACAGGGTCGAAGCGATGGGGATGGCCCAATCGTGGAATAGGTTGGAATAGCCCATGTTCTGCAACATCCAGAACGGGAACTTCTCGCAGCCGCGAAAATAGGGCAGGTCGCGGTGCGGCGGACCGCCAACGGTCGGGCAACTGAGGTTGATCATGATGGCGCTGGGCTCGATCACCTCAGCCGCGAATGACTCTCGCGCCGCCGCCATAAAGCGTTCGTTTTGGAAGAACGGCTCCGCGCCCGCCACGCGCACCTGCCGGGTGTGGGCCCAGAAGATGCGGAAGAACGGCACATCGTCGCCGTTGTCGTCCTTTTTATGGACCCGGGCCGACAGAGGAAACGGCGCGGACCGGCGCACCAGGTCGAGAACCGCATCCGGGTCTTCGAACGCGGGGTCAAGCCAGACCGGCTTGGCAATCATGGCGGCCGGCCGCAATTTCACCGCCGCAGCAACATCCATGGACATGGAGCTATCCTTCGGAAGGCAAGTTGGCGGTATGCTAGGCCGATATTCCGAAGCTGGCAAATGACGGTGCGGGAAACCCTAGCGATGCGCGCGCGGCTTGATCAGCGTCGGCCCCAATTGATCGCGCAGCGTCCTGCGCCCGACTTCCTCAACCCCGCCGCGCGGCAGTTCGCCCAACTGGAAGGGACCGTAGGATACGCGGATCAACCGGCTGACATGGTAGCCCATCCATTGCATCACCCGCCGGATTTCCCGGTTCTTGCCTTCACGGATCGACACGGTAAGCCAGGCGTTGGAATCCATCTGCTCGTCGAGCGTCGCCAGGATCGGGCCGTACTTGACGCCCTCGACCGTCGGCCCCTTGCTCAACGCCTCCAGGCGCGCGGTATCGACCCGGCCGAAAACGCGCACCCGGTATTTGCGGATCCAGCCGCGGCTCGGCAATTCCAACTCGCGCGCCAGGCCCCCATCGTTGGTCAGCAGCAGCAACCCCTCGCTGGTAAGGTCGAGTCGGCCGACACTCATCACCCGCGGCAATTCCGGCGGCAGGCGCTCGAACACGGTGGGCCGGCCCTGCGGGTCCTTGTTGGTGGTCACCAGGCCGGCAGGCTTGTGATAGCGCCAAAGCCGCGGCGGCTCGATCTGCGGGATCGGCTTGCCATCGACGGTGATATGGTCGGATTCGGTAACGTTGAAGGCTGGCGAGGTCAGGCGCTTGCCGCCAACCGACACGCGGCCATCCGCAATCAACCGCTCGGCATCGCGGCGCGAGCAGACGCCCGCACGGGCCAGACGCTTGGCAATGCGTTCGCCTGCGGGCGATGTTTGGCTATCGGACTGAGGCATAAGGGTCACCATTCAACTGCGCTTTGCTGTATAGACTAGGACAATGTCGTCACCACCGCACCCCGAAGCCCACCCGATGAAGCTAGCGCTGGCCGAAGCGCGCCTGGCCTTTGCCGCCGGCGAAGTGCCGGTCGGCGCGGTGGTGATGCACAAGGGCGAAGTGCTGGCCCGCGCGCACAACCGGGTCGAGCGCGACCTAGACCCGACCGCCCACGCCGAAGTGCTGGCCATCCGCGCGGCGGCGCGCGCCTTGCAAACGCCTCGTCTAGTGGATTGCGACCTCTATGTCACGCTGGAGCCCTGCGCTATGTGCGCCCAGGCTGTCAGCCTCGCCCGGATCCGCCGTCTGTATTTTGGCGCATACGACCCAAAGGGAGGCGGCGTGGAACACGGCGCAATGGTCTTTGCCAGAGAGACCTGCCATCACCGTCCAGAAATCATCGGCGGCCTCGCCGAACACGAAGCCTCCGACCTGTTGCGCCAATTCTTTGCCGACAGGCGTTAGAGCAGATTCACCCGATCCAATGACTCCATTTGATCGGGCGTTGCTCTAGCTACGCAACTCCGCCCGGTCCCGGAACTGCTCCAGCGCCTCAGGGTTGCCGAGCGCTTCCTGGTTCTTGACCGGCCGGCCGTGCACCACGTCGCGCACCGCAAGCTCCACGATCTTGCCGCTGCGGGTGCGCGGGATGTCCGTCACCTGCACGATCTTGGCCGGCACGTGCCGAGGCGAAGCGCCCTCGCGGATACGCCTGCGGATCGCCTGCAACAGACTGTCGTCCAACGCCAGCCCCTCGCGCAGGCGCACGAACAGGACGACGCGGACGTCGTTGTCCCAATCCTGGCCAATGACGATGGCCTCGACCACTTCGTTGAGTTGCTCCACCTGGCGGTAGATTTCGGCGGTGCCGATGCGCACGCCCCCAGGGTTCAGGGTCGCGTCGCTGCGCCCATAGATCACCATGCCGCCGTGCTTGGTCTTGGCCGAGTAATCGCCATGGCACCAGACGCCGGGGAAGCGCTCGTAATAGGCGGCGTTGTACTTAGCGTCGTCGGGATCATTCCAGAAGCCGAGCGGCATGCAGGGAAAGGCGTTGGTGCAGACCAGTTCGCCCTTTTCGCCCACCGCCGCGCTCTGGCCGTCCTCGGTGAATACGTCGGTCGCCAGCCCCAGGCTCATGCACTGCAACTCGCCGCGCCAGACCGGCCCCAGCGGGTTGCCGGACACGAAGCAGCCGCAGAGATCGGTACCGCCGGAAATGCTGGCCAGCTGCCCGTCCGGCATGACGGCGTCATAGATATAGTCGAACGCCTCCGGCACCAGCACGCTGCCGGTGGACAGCATCGCCCGCAATGCCGAAAGGTCGTGGGTCTCGCGTGGGCGAAGGCCTTCCTTGGCGATGGCATCGACATATTTCGCCGACGTGCCATAGATCGTGCACTTCTCCTCCGCGATCAGGTCCCAGAGCACGTTCGGCCCCGGATGGAAAGGCGAGCCGTCGTAGAGCAGCAGCGTCGATCCGGCGGCGAGCCCGCTCGCCAGCCAGTTCCACATCATCCAGCCCAGCGTGGTCAAATCGAACAGCCGGTCGCCCACATGCTCGTCCGTGTGCAGCACGTGCTCGACATAGTGCTTCAGCAGCACGCCGCCCGCCTTGTGGACGATGCATTTCGGTACGCCGGTGGTGCCGCTGGAGAATAGGATATAGAGCGGGTGGTCGAACGGCAGTTGCTTGAACGCAAGCGGCGCCGGCTCGCTCCAGGCCAGGAAATCCTGGAGAGAAATGGCGCGCGGGATGCCGGAAATGTCCGGCTCCTCGTCCAGAAAGGGGATGACCACGACCCAGTCGCAGGTGTCGAGCGCCTTGGCCACCTCCGCCACCTTGTCGCGGATGTCGATGCGCTTGCCGCCATAGAGGTAGCCATCGACGGTGAAGAGGATTTTCGGCCCGATCTGCCCGAACCGATCCAGCACGCCCTGCACGCCGAAATCCGGCGAGCAGGAGGACCAGACCCTTCCCCCCGCCGCCGCGCCCAACATGGCACCGATCGCCTCCGGCATGTTCGGCAGGTAGGCTGCGACCCGGTCGCCCTCGCCGATATGGTGCTGGTCTAGACTGTGGCTGACCCGCGCCGCAAATGCCCGCAACTCATCCCACGACCATTCCCGCCGCAGCCCATCCTCCCGCCGGAAGATCAGGGCCGGGGAACCGCCGGAATGGCGCAGCAGGTTCTCGGCGAAGTTCAGCCGGGCTTGCGGAAAGAAGCGTGCGCCAGGGATCCTGTCCTTGTCAGCGATGACGGTGTCGCCACGGGTGTCGGCAACGACGCCGCAATAATCCCAGGCCGCCGTCCAGAACGCCTCCGGCTCGGCGACGGACCAGGCGTGCAGGGCGTCGTAATCGGCAAATGCCTGACCGGTGCTCTGCGTTACGAGGCGAATGAATGCCCGCATGTGCGTCGGCGCCATGCGGTCTTCCGAAGGTGTCCATAGAGGTGTCGCCATAAAAACGGCTCCGCGGGCGTGCAAATGCGAAGGAATGGGCAGCGATTTCCGGGCCATGGCCCGGATTGCCCGGCCCTGCCCTACCCGATACGGACAGGGCGGGGCCACGGACCATCATGCGAAATCGAAGGTCATTTC
>JAYPXD010000134.1:0-5608 GCA_038135395.1 Alphaproteobacteria bacterium
CCAGCGGATCGCGGCTGGCGGGAGCTGGCATTGCGGCAGGGACGGCGGGCGCAGCTTTCGGCGCAGCGGCGGCAGCCGGCTTGGCGGCTACGGCCGCGTTGCCTTCGCCAATGCGGCCCAGGATGGCGCCGACGGCCACTGTGTCGTCGGCGGCTACCAACACATCGCTAAGCACGCCGGCCCGCGGCGCCGGAATTTCCACCGTAACCTTATCGGTTTCCAGTTCCACCAGCGGTTCATCGGCAGCGACGGTGTCGCCTGGTTGCTTCAGCCAGCGTGCCACGGTGGCTTCGGTTACCGACTCACCCAAGGTCGGGACGACAATATCAATGCTCATCGGAGCTCCTGGAAATTTCTGTTCTTGCTCTCGCCCGGCCAGCCCTAGGCCAGCATCAGAGCCTCATCCACCAGTTTCGCCTGTTCCGCCAAGTGCCGTTTCAGCAGGCCTGTTGCCGAGGCTGCGCTATCGATGCGGCCGACGTAACGAGGCCGCGAAGCGCGCATCTCCACATCTTCGATTGCAGCCAGCACCTCTTCGATCCGGCGATCGACAAAATGCCATGCGCCGCCGTTGCGCGGCTCTTCCTGGCACCAGACCACTTCGGCATTCGGATACTTCTTCAGTTCCGCCGTCAGCGAGCGCTGCGGGAACGGGTACAGCTGTTCCACCCGAACCAGCGCGATATCGCGGATACCGGCATCTTCTGCCCGGGCCAGAAGATCGAAATAGACCTTGCCGCTGCACAGCACGACGCGCTTGACCTCTTCGGCGGGCACCAGGTCGCGGCAGTCGCCATAAACGCGGTGGAAAGATGTTCCAGGACCGAAATCGACAGTTTGCGAAATGCAGGCCTTATGGCGCAACAGCGATTTCGGCGTCATCACGATCAGCGGCTTGCGGAAATTGCGGCGCACCTGACGGCGCAGCATGTGAAAGTAGTTCGCGGGCGTCGATGGCACGCAAACCTGGATATTGTCCTCCGCGCACAGCTGTAGGTACCGCTCCAGCCGGGCCGAGGAATGTTCCGGCCCCTGGCCTTCATAGCCGTGCGGCAACAGCATGACGATGCCGGACATGCGCAGCCATTTGGTCTCGGCGGCGGCGATATAGGTGTCGATCATGACTTGCGCGCCATTGGCGAAGTCGCCGAACTGCGCCTCCCACATCACCAGCGCGTGCGGCTCCGACTGGGTGTAGCCGTATTCGAAGCCGAGAACGGAATACTCGGCCAACGGGGAATCGATGACCTCAAAGCGAGCCTGGCCGTCCTGCAGGTGCGCCAGCGGCACATATTTCTCTTCGGTTTCCTGGTCGGTCAACGCCGCGTGGCGCTGGCTGAACGTACCGCGACCGCAATCCTGACCGGACAGCCGCACCGGCGTTCCCTCGATAATCAGCGAACCGAAAGCCAGCGCTTCCGCCGTCGCCCAATCGATGCCGTCGCCAGCCTCGACCACGGCATGCCGGCGCGCCTCGTACTGGCGCGTAATCTTGCGGTTCATCTTGAAGGTGTCTGGCACGGTCGTCATCTTGACCGCGATGTCCCGGATCAGATCCAGATCGACGGCGGTTTCACCGCGCCGGTCCTCGCCACGGGCAATGTCCAGGCCACTCCAGGCGCCTTCCAGCCAATCCGCTTTATTCGGCTTGTAATTTTTCGCGGTCTCGAAGTCCCTTTCAAGACGCTCGCGGAAATTCTCGACCATCGTATCCGCATCGCCCTGGGAGAGCAGACCTTCTTCGATCAGCCGCTTGGCATAAAGCGTTCGCGTCGTCTGATGCTTGGCAATGGCCTTGTACATTTGCGGCTGGGTGAACGCCGGCTCATCAGCTTCGTTATGGCCCTGCCGGCGATAACAATACATGTCGAGAACGACGTCTTTTTTGAACCGGTAGCGGAATTCGGTGCAGATGCGCGCTGCATGCACCACCGCTTCTGGGTCGTCGCCGTTCACGTGCAAAATCGGCGCCATGACGCTGCGGGCCAGATCCGTGCAGTAGAGGCCGCCGCGGCTATCCGTTGGCGAGGTCGTAAAGCCGATCTGGTTGTTGATGACGACGTGAATCGTGCCGCCGACGCGATAACCCTTCAGGTCGGACAGCAGGAAGGTTTCCGCCACCACGCCCTGGCCAATGAAGGCCGCATCGCCGTGCAGCAGGCAAGCGACGACCTTTTCCCGAGCGGTGTCCTGTTTTTGCTCCTGCTTGGCGCGGACCTTGCCGATAACCACCGGATCGACGGTCTCGAGGTGCGACGGGTTCGGGGTCAGCGAGAGGTGCACCACCTTGCCGTCGAACTCGCGGTCAGACGACGTGCCCAAATGATATTTGACGTCGCCGGAGCCCTGCACATCCTCAGGATTGGCGGAAGTTCCCTGGAATTCGCTGAAAATGTTGGTGAAGGGCTTGCCCATCACGTTGGCCAGCACGGTCAGGCGGCCACGGTGCGCCATGCCGACCACCAGCTCTTCCATCCCCAATTGCGAGCCGCGCTTGATGATTTGCTCCAGCGCGGGAATCAGGCTTTCGCCGCCCTCCAGCCCGAACCGCTTGGTGCCGACATAGCGCTTGTCGAGGAATTGCTCGAACATTTCGGCTTCTGTCAGCCGCTCCAGAATGGTGCGTTTGCCAAGGGGGCTGAAGTCGGTCTGGTTGCGCGGCTCCTCAATCCGTTGCTGGATCCAGGCTTTTTGCTCTGGGTCCTGCAAGTGCATGAACTCGACGCCGACCAGCCCGCAATAAGTCGCCTCCAACGCGGCGATGATCTGGCGCAGCGTCGCTGTCTCCATCCTCAGCACGTTGTGGATGTAGATTTCCCGGTCCAGGTCCGCCTCGACGAAGCCGTAATTCCGATAGTCCAGCTCGGCATGGTAATCGACTTTTGAGCGCTGAAGCGGGTCCACATTGGCGTAGACATGGCCGCGCACCCGGTAGGCGCGGATCAGCATCAGAGCCCGGATCGAATCCAAAGCGGCTGCCCGAACCGCTTCCGGATCGCCAGCGCTTATGGCGGCCGGACCAGCAACATCGGGGAACATGACCAGGTTTTCGGCGGATGCAGCATGTCCGTTCGTTGCCGCACCATTTGCGGCGTGACCATTACCGCCGGAATGGCCCGTGCTGGCCTGGCCGTTTGCTCCGGAATCGCGCTCAACGATCACGTTGGCACGCATCCGCCCCCATTTGGCAGCATCCAATTCGTCGACTAAGACACCGTCGCTTTTCAAGCCGTCGAAAAAGCTTAGCCAACTGGCATCAACGGAACCGGGATCGTTCAGGAAACGACTGTACAATTCCGCAACGAAGGTTGCGTTGCTGCCGGTGAGGAAACTTGCAGGGTCGGTCTGACTGGCCATGATATTGCCTCTAACTGCTTACGCGTCGGCCGCTGCAATCTTCGACTTCGCGACGATTGCAGCGGCAGTGGCGCACCACTATCCGTTCATCACTTTCAACATGGTACTGCCTAGCGCTGCGGGCGATTCGCAAACCGTAATTCCCGCATTGCGGAAAGCATCGAACTTCGCCGCCGCCGTGCCCTTACCGCCCGCGATAATGGCGCCGGCATGGCCCATGCGCTTACCGGGAGGGGCTGCGGCGCCGGCGATGAAGCCAACCATCGGCTTTTTGTTCGGCAGAGAGGCGTAGAAAGCGGCGGCGTCTTCCTCCGCCGAACCGCCGATCTCGCCGATCATGATGATGCCTTCCGTCTGGTCATCGTCATGGAACATCTTGAGGCAGTCGATGAAATTGGTGCCGTTAACCGGGTCGCCGCCAATGCCCACGCACGACGTCTGGCCCAGGCCCACAGCAGTGGTCTGGCCGACCGCCTCATACGTTAGGGTGCCCGAGCGTGAGATCACGCCGATGCGGCCCTTCTGGTGGATATGGCCGGGCATGATACCGATCTTGCATTCGCCGACCGTAATGACGCCGGGGCAGTTCGGCCCGATCAGGCGCGATCTGGAGCCGTCCAGCGCCCGCTTGACCTTCACCATGTCCAGCACCGGAATGCCTTCTGTAATACAGATCACCAGCGGCACTTCGGCGTCGATCGCTTCCAGGATGGAATCGGCGGCGAACGGTGGCGGCACATAGATCACGCTGGCGTCGACGCCGACTTTCTCCTGCGCTTCCATCACGGTGTTGAACACCGGCAGGCCCAGGTGCAGCGAGCCGCCCTTGCCCGGCGAGGTGCCGCCGACCATGCGGGTGCCATAGGCGATGGCCTGCTCGGAATGAAAGGTGCCCTGCTTGCCGGTAATGCCCTGGCAGATGACCTTGGTGTCTTTGTTGACCAGAACGCCCATCAGCGCGCCTCCTTCGCGGCAGCAACAACTTTGGCCGCAGCATCCGCGAGATTGTCGGCCGCGATGATCGCCAGACCCGAATTTCTCAAGATGTCTTTGCCTTTTTCCACATTGGTGCCTTCCAGCCGAACGACCAGCGGCACCTGCAAGTCCATACCTTTTGCGGCGGCGACCACACCATCGGCAATCACATCGCAGCGGGCGATGCCGCCGAAAATGTTGATCAGGATCGCTTCCACCTTCGGGGCAGACAGGATGATCTTGAATGCAGCCTCGACCGTGTCCTTGTTGGCGTTGCCGCCGACATCCAGGAAGTTAGCCGGCTCTTCGCCATAAAGCTTGATGATGTCCATGGTCGCCATGGCGAGGCCAGCGCCGTTCACCATGCACCCTATGGTGCCATCGAGCGCCACATAGTTAAGCGCATATTTCTGCGCTTCAAGCTCCAGCGCGTTTTCTTCTGTATCGTCGCGCATCGCCGCAATATCGGCATGGCGATAGAGTGCGTTGTCGTCGAAGTTCATCTTGGCGTCGAGCGCGATCACATCGCCGGAGCCAGTCACGACCAGCGGATTGATCTCCACCATGCTGGCGTCCAGCTCGGTGAAGGCTTTGTACATAGCCGACAAGAACTTCGCTGCACTCTTTACCTGCGCGCCTTCCAGGCCCAGGCCGAATGCAACCCGGTTGGCGTGAAACGGCTGCAGTCCCGTAACAGGATCAATCGCCAGCGACAGGATTTTTTCGGGCGAGTGCGCCGCCACTTCCTCGATATCCATGCCGCCTTCGGTGGAGGCCATGATGGCGATCCGCTTGCTGTCGCGGTCGACCAGAAGCGACAGATACAGCTCGCGGGCGATGTCGCAGCCGTCCTCGATATAGACGCGACCGACTTCCTTGCCTTCCGGTCCGGTCTGGTGCGTGACCAATGTCATGCCCAACATGCGGGTCGCTTCCGCACGAACGGCGTCGATGGATTTGACCACCTTCACGCCGCCACCTTTGCCACGGCCGCCAGCATGAATTTGCGCCTTGACCACCCAAACGGGCCCGCCCAGCGATTCCGCTGCGGTCACGGCTCCTTCGGGGGTGAAAGCCACACCGCCTTTGGGCACGGCCACCCCGTATTTGGCCAGCAACTGCTTGGCCTGATACTCATGAATGTTCATCGCGTTGCTCGGTTCCCTCAGATGGGTTGTCCACGGATATGAAAAACGGGCAGTTTCCAGAAATGACGCCTGTAAGGAGATGGTGCCGGGCAGGCGGCACCATCAGCCCGTAGCGAACACTTTTTTAT
>JAYPXD010000134.1:5762-8476 GCA_038135395.1 Alphaproteobacteria bacterium
CAACCGAATGATCGAACGCGGCCCGGTCATTACCAGCCAACGGCACTTCCACAATCTTTTCCACACCGTTCTTGCCGATGATCACCGGCACGCCGACATAAAGGCCCTTCACGCCGTATTCGCCATTCAGATAGGCCGCGCAGGGCAGCAGGCGGCGCTTATCCTTCAGATAGCTCTCCGCCATCTGGATCGCGGACGAAGCGGGAGCATAGAAAGCCGAGCCGGTCTTCAGCAGGCCGACGATCTCCGCGCCGCCGTCGCGGGTGCGCTGCACGATGCTGTCGATCTTTTCCTGTGTAGACCAGCCCATTTTCACCAGTTCCGGCACGGGGATGCCAGCGACGGTGGAGTAGTTGATCAGCGGCACCATGGTATCGCCATGGCCACCCAGCACAAAGGCGTTCACGTCTTCGACGGAGACGTTGAATTCCTCAGCCAGGAACAGGCGGAAGCGGGCGCTGTCCAGCACGCCGGCCATGCCGACGACCTTATTGGTGGGCAGGCCGCAAGCCTGCTGCAGGATCCCGACCATAGCGTCCAGCGGGTTGGTAATGCAAATGACGAAAGCGTCCGGGCAGTGCGCCTTGATGCCAGCGCCGACCGAGCCCATGACCTTGGTGTTAATGCCGACCAGGTCGTCGCGGCTCATGCCCGGCTTACGGGCAACGCCGGCGGTGACAATGACGACATCCGCACCCTTCAGGTCGGCATAGTCGTTGGTGCCGCTCATCGCGCTGTCGAAGCCTTCGACCGGCGAGCTTTGCGCCAGGTCCAGCGTTTTGCCTTGGGGCAGGCCATCGACGATGTCGAACATGACGACGTCGCCCAGTTCCTTCAAGCCGACGAGGTGAGCCAACGTGCCGCCGATATTGCCGGCGCCGATGAGAGCGATCTTGTTGCGAGCCATGACGGATCCTTTAGCCAAATGCATTGTTGTCGAAACAGGCGGTTGGGTTTTTCGCCGTGTTGGCGGGTTCCTACGCCTAACGCAGCATAGGAGCAACCCTACGTTGGTTTACGGGCCAGTTTCCGCGGTTTGCCGTGTCGCCGCATCGCCGTTGCTCCACGGATCGAGAGCGTAGGCTACCGGTGTGGTGCGGGACAGAGTAACAAACCCGGTCTTGTCTTCGGCGCCAACCGCGCGGCGGACGACGAGGCGATAGAGCGCGAGCCCAGCCAACAACAACGCGATGACTCCGGTAAACCCGAACAGCGCGGTCGTGCCTAATTGCTCCATCAACAGACCCGCAATCGACGGGCCCGTCATCGCGCCGACGCCGAAGGCCAGCAACATGCCGGCACCGACGGCCACAGCGTCCGAGCCGCCGACATAGTCGTTGGTATGCGCAGTACCAAGAGAATAGAGCGCCGCCGTCGCCCCGCCCATAGCGCCGCCGACCGCGATCAGCACCGGCAAGTCGGTCTGGTCCATACCGAGGACAACGCTGGCAGCCACGATCGTCAGCGCCGCCCCAGCAATCACGATGCGCCGGTCGATCCGGTCCGACAGCTTGCCCAGCGGCCAGTTCATGACCAGCCCACCGCCGACGACCGCCGACATGAACGTCGCAACACCTGCTGTGCTGAGGCCGATGCTGACGGCGAAAAACGGAAACAACCCAAAAATCGCGCCGATCAATTCGCCGGCAGCGACCGCAGCGGCGATGCCAACAGGCGAAATCCGCAACAGGTCGATCAGGCGCAGACGCGAGGCCGGCGGCAGGTCGGGCTGCGCCGCGCGGGTCAGAGTCATCGGCAACATGGCCAGCAGCATGACAATCGCCGCGACGGAAAACACCTGGAACGTGCTGACATCCATGATGCCAAGCAAAGCCTGCCCGCCGATCATGCCCACATTAAAAATCGTAATGTAGACACCGAATACCGAGCCCCGGACGCGGTTCTCCGCCATGGCGTTCAGCCAACTCTCCACCACCAGAAACGCCAGTACCAGGCAGATGCCCATAGCGAAGCGTATGGCGATCCAAGCCCTGGGATCGCCGACCATCGGAATCGCCAGAACGCAGCAACTCGCTGTTGCCGTCACCGTGGCGAACGCCCGGATGTGACCTGCCCGCCGCAACAGAGGATAGCCAAAGCGCGAACCGAGCGCATAGCCCATGAAATAAGCGGTGGTGACCGCGCCGGCGATCTGCGCCGACGCATCCATCTGCGCTAAGCGCACCGACAGGATCGTGCTCATCAGCCCGTGTGAAACGGTCAGCAGCATGGTCGCCAGCAATACCGGCTGAAACGGGCCAAGCGCGTGCAGCATGCAACGGCCTCCGTCGGCTGGAGCGGGCTAGTCCTTGTGGTGCTCAGCGATATAGTCGTCCGCCTGCATCTCCATCAAGCGCGACACAGTGCGCTGAAAAGCGAAAGCGGTTTCGCCTTCCGGGCTCAATTCGTGCGGCGGCGCGGCCGCGGAACAGACCAGATTGGTCTTGGCCTCATACAGAGCGTCGATCAGCGTCACGAAACGCTTGGATTCATTCCGTTTCTCTGGCGGCAACATCGGTATTCCCGACAGGATCACCGTATGGAAATGAGCTGCGATGGCCAGGTAGTCTGAGGCGCCAAGCGGCCGGCAGCACAATTCGTCGAAGGTGAAGCGGGCAACGCCCTTGGCGGTGATCGGCGCCTCGACCTCTCGGCCGCGGACCTTCAGGATTTCGGCGTGCGGCGTCGCATCGTCGGTCAGGTCGCTGAACGCC
>JAYPXD010000134.1:8486-9859 GCA_038135395.1 Alphaproteobacteria bacterium
GCATCGTCCAGCGGCGTAAGATATGTGCGCCGGCCCATCAGCCGGTCCAGGCGATAATCCGTTTCCGAGGTCAGCTCATACACATCCAGCTTTTGCTGCACCAAAGCGATGAACGGCAGAAAACGCTCGCGCTGCAGCCCGTCCTTATAAAGGTTCTGCGGCACCACGTTCGATGTGGCGACGACGACGACGCCATGGTTGAACAAGGCTTCGAACAGGCGGGCCAGGATCATGGCGTCGGCGATGTTCTCGACCTGGAACTCATCGAAGGCCAACAGGGTCGCCTGCTCGGCGATGGCGCGGGCGATATCCGGGATGGGGTCGCCATCCGCACCGCTCTTGCGCCTGGCGTGAGCGCGCTCCTGCACCTCCTGCATGAAGGCATGGAAATGCACCCGGCGTTTGCGCGTGACCGGCGCCGTATCGAAGAACAAGTCCATGATCATCGACTTACCCCGCCCGACCGGCCCGAAAATATAGAGCCCGCGCGGCGGCGGCTTCGATTCCGCCTTTCGGCCGCCGCCAAAGCCCAGCCGGCCGAGAAACCCTTTCGGCTCCGACGCCGGACGCGGCGCCAGGACATAGTCGTAGAGTTCGTCGTGCAGCACTTGTAACCGCTCGGCGGCGGCGCGCTGCACCGGGTCTGGCCGCAGTTCGCCCGAATCGAGCAATGCGTTCAGCGCCGCGATCGGCCCGTCGCCCAACGAAGCATGGGCCATCAGGCGGGAGGTGGTGGGACTATGCTGCAAACACTCGCTCCATTTCACGGCGGAACCGCACGGTCGGATCATCCGCGTTGAAATCCACGTCGCCCCAACCGATCAACTCGCCCTGGGCGATGTTCCGCTTCAGGCGGACGCCATGGGCAAGCCCGATCGGCAGGCCGCCCATCTTGAGCGAATCCGCCGCCGGCATCAACTTGCCCCAGACCGCATAGCCGCCTTCGCCATCCAGCTGCTGGCCGGCCTTCATGTCGAACTTGGCGCAGGCGACAACGTCGCCACGGAACGCCTCCGAACATCCAGTCGGCTCATTGCGCAAGCCGACGCTGGCGACCGATATGCCCAGTTCCAGCCCGATCAGGTGATAGGGCCGCCACAGCGCCGCATACCGCCCGCCCACGTCCGTGATTACGCCATACTGCCGGAAGCATTCCTTCACATAGTCGGTATCGCCGTCGAATACCACATAAACGCCCCAGCGCAGGTCGTCCGGCAGAGGCTTGCCGTCGCGATCCTCGCTGGCCACCACCTCAACCATGCCGCGCCCCTCCAGCAGGCCGCCGTCGGCGCTGGGAATCAGCTTTTGCGCGAAGTCGTTAAAGCCGACCGCCGGGAACATCAGGCCATTCTTCGGTGGGTTGAGGCCACAGG
>JAYPXD010000135.1:0-9793 GCA_038135395.1 Alphaproteobacteria bacterium
TCGCCGCTGACGGCAATATCATCGTCGATCTATAGCGCCAGTCCGCACCGGTTGCAGCGGCGGGAAATCTCATTCGATTAACCGCTCTATCCCTTTGGATATGTAACACATACCTATACATATTTGAGAATTATACCCAGTCATTCTAAATATCTGCGAGTGCAAAATACACACACAGCAAAAATGCTGATAAAACACTTATCAGAAATTCTGCTAATACTTCCTGCGCATCTCTTAAACGAGAGATGGTGAAGCTATGAATAAATTTCCCTTTATTCTGGGTGTATCGGCAATTATTGCCGGCATCTGCGCAAGCCCGGCCCAGGCCCTCCAAGTTATCGATGGCACCATCGCAAACCTCAATGACGGTGTCGTCCTGGACGCAACGGCAATAGCCCAGTCGAGCGCTTACGAGGTGAACCTTTCCTATAGCAGTGACAACAATTCCACCGATTCGCTCGGCCTCTCGAACCCGGGCGTATCCGGTCCGGGCCTGGTGTTTACCAACAATCCCGGGGCCGGCACCGTGACCTTGGCGGACCTGCCATTGGCGCCTTCCGATAATTCCTTTTTCGAACTCCATTTCAACCAGCATGAGCCGTCCAGCTCTTCGAAAATTTCGTACACAGTCCACGATGTCCTGCTGACGGTCGATAGCACGATTATCTGGAATTTCGACGAGGTAGCGTTTGGGCCGATCGCGCTCAACTACTCGAGCCCTCGAACAGAAGGCGCAAAGAACAACCAGTAGGACTTCGTCCTCAGGTTTCCTACAGAGTTCGTACTAGACAAGGGCTTTTCCGCCGAATCGGAGTTGCGGATATATTGGACAGCATCCGATGACGATGGCGGCACCCCGGACTATTGGGCGCTGGTAGCAGGATCACCGATCACAAACTTCAATTCCAGCCAACCGCCATCAAACGGTCCGAATATCGATGTCCCGGCTCCCGCCCCTTTGGCGATTATCGGCGCTGGCCTGATCGGGCTGTTCATGCTGCGCCGCAGGCCCTAGGTGGTACAGACCGGCAAGTATTCGCCATCAAGAGAGAGCACAACCCAAGCGGCCTTCGATTCCGGAGGCCGCTTTTTGTTCGACTAGACAATCATCAGCGGTTGCCGCCATCATGCTGGGTATGACGATAAATCAAGCCCCGTTCGACGCGGTGACTCTAGAAGTCATCTGGCGCCGTATGATCTCCGCCGCCGACGAGGCGGCGAAGACGCTGCAACGCACCAGCTTTTCCACGTTGGTCAACGAAAGCAACGATTTTGCCTGCGTGATCACCGATGCGGACGGGCATTCGCTGGTGCAGAACACAGAGAGCATCCCCAGCTTTAATTCCTGTTTGCCGGTCACAGTCCAACACTTCCTGAAGGAAATCGGCCGGGACAACATGAACCCGGGCGACGTCTACATCTGCAACGACCCTTGGGTTGCAACCGGACACCTGAACGATGTGACGGTCGCCAAGCCGATCTTCGCCAACGGCAAGCTTGCCGCATTTGCTGCGTCGACCGCGCATGCCCCGGATATCGGCGGCAAGGTCCGTTCGGTGGTGGCGAAGGAAATCTTCGAGGAAGGCTTCCAGATTCCGGCCATGAAACTGCTGGACCGTGGCGAGGTTGACCGGACTTTCATCAAACTGATCCGCGCCCAGGTGCGCACGCCCGACCAGACGGAAGGCGACCTGTGGGCCCAGCTGACCGGCCTGGCGCTGATCGAGGCGCGCGTTGCCGAACTCATGGCCGAATACGGCCTGCCCGACCTGACCGCCTTCGGCCAGGAAATCCAGGGCCGGAGCGAACGCGCCATGCGCGCCGCCATGGCCGCGGTGCCGGACGGGCGTTACGAGGCCAGCTTCGACACCGATGGCTTTGGCGGGAAGCCCCTGCATTATCAATGCGCGGTGACCGTAAAAGGCGACCGCATCCATGTGGATTTTGCCGGCACCTCCACCCAGATCCCACGGGCGATCAACTGCACCTTCACCTATACCTTCGCCATGGTCTCCTATGCGCTGAAAAGCGCGCTGCTGCCGGACGTGCCGAACAATGACGGCATTTTCCGCTGCATGGAGGTAAGCGCGCCGGAAGGCAGCATCGTCAACCCCCGGCGGCCGGTCAGCGTCGGCGGACGCATGGCGACCGGTCACTATCTGCCCGCCCTGGTGTTCCAGGCATTGGCGCCTGTCCTGCCCGACAAAGTCATGGCCGCCTGCGGCTCGCCCTTATGGAGTATCATCCAGACCGGCATCGACAAACGCGGGCGCACCTATGCCAACACCTTGTTTTTCAATGGCGGCATGGGGGCGTTGCCGACCAAGCCGGGCGAGAGTTGCTATAGCTGGCCCTCGAATATCTCCAACGTGCCGGTCGAATTGGTCGAGCGCAATACGCCGCTGTTCGTCCATTCCAAATCGCTGCGCGAAGGCTCCGGCGGCGCCGGCCTGCATCGCGGCGGCGAAGGCCAGGAAATGGTGTTCGAAAGCGAGAGCGAGACGCCGATCGGCGTGATCTTCATGGCCGAAAGGCTGAAATTCGGCGCAAAGGGCCTGGAGGGCGGCGGTGAAGGCGCGTTGGGCGAAGTGCTGATCGACGGGAAGCCTGCTGACGTACGCGCCGACCATGCGCTGGAACTGGGCCAGACGATCACGCTGCGCACGCCCGGCGGCGGCGGGTACGGCCGCCTTTAGCCGCGGGGCTTGGGAGACCGGCCCGCGCCTTGCAGTTGCAATAAACAGCTGAACGCGACACTGCTGTACGCGAGGTCGTGGGCATATGACCGCCCAATTTCTCCGAGTATCGACATCCCCGAGTGTGGTATCGTCAGAGGCGCCGTTAGGTCGCCGGGACCCTCGGCCCGATCGGCTCAGGATCGGTCCCTTTCGGTCGTTCGGTTCAGGAGGATCGCCTTTTGGTGTCACGCACAGATGCCCTGATCGCTCTGCATCGCTTTGGCTTTGGTCCGAAGCCCGGCGAGGCCATCGCCGTCGCCGCAGACCCTAAAGGCTGGCTGCACCAGCAGATCGATGCGCCCTATCGGCCGCCGCCCGCCATGGCCGGCTTGCCGCCTGTCGCCGAGAATGTCGTGGATTGGTGGATTACGGCGAGACGCAGCGTCCCGGAACTGGTCAGGAAATACCGCAACGACTACAAAACTCTGTGGCTGGACGAGGTGAAGGTCCGCCTCGAAGAAGCGATCGCCACAGACCAACCCTTCCGCTAACGCCTGGTCTGGTTCTGGAGCAATCATTTTACGGTCTCCGGTGCGAAGGGCCGCACGATGGGCATGGCGGCCGGTCACGAGCGCGAGGCGATCCGCCCGAACATTACCGGCAGCTTCCGCGATTTGTTGCACGCCAGCACCCGGCATCCGGGCATGTTGTTCTATCTCGATAACCATCTGTCCATGGGCGAACGGTCATCCGCCGGCGTCTACAGTGGCCGCGGCCTGAACGAGAATTTGGCGCGCGAACTGATGGAGCTTCATACTCTGGGCGTCGATCAGGGCTACAATCAGGACGATGTCCGCAACCTCGCCAAAATGCTGACGGGATGGACGTTTTCCCGCAATGGCGAGCCGGCGCCCGGCCAATTCTTCTTTCGCGACACTTATCATGAACCGGGCGTCAAGACGCTGATGGGCCAAGATTATCCGGATCAGGGCGAAGCCGAGGCGGCGCAGGCGCTGGACCGGCTGGCGCAGGCGCCGGCCACCGCGCGCCGGGTGGCGTTCAAGCTGGCCCGTCACTTCATCGCCGACGAACCGCCGCCGGCGCTGGTTGCGCAGCTGACCGGCGTCTTTCAGGACACCGCCGGCGACCTCACCCCCCAGGCGCATACGCTGGTCGACCACCCGGCCTCTTGGGAACCGAAATTGCAAAAGGCCAAGAGCCACCAGGAATACGTGGTTGGCGTCGCCCGGCTGGCCGGCGGCGCGCTGCCCGTGGCGACCTTGCTGGAAGTGATGGAGAACTTTGGTCAGGCGCCGTTCATGGCGCCCTCGCCTGCCGGTTGGCCAGAGGTCTCCGCGGCGTGGATTGCGCCGGACAGCGCCATGCGCCGCGCCCGCTTTGCCCTTGCCATGGCAGACCAGGCGGCGGATCGGCTGGACGTGCCGGCCCTGATCGCAGAGACCATGGACGGCTTTGCCCCTGCAACGACGCTTCAGGCCCTGCGCGATGCCGCAAGCCCGCAAGAAGCCCTGGCGCTGGCATTCGCCAGCCCGACTATGCAAAGGAGATAAGCCGATGCTGTCTCGTCGCACAATCCTCAAAGCCGGCTCGTCGATGGCGGCCATGGCGATGGCCGGAGCGCCATCCTTTGCCTGGGCCAATGGCGATACAGATCGCCGCTTTGTCATGGTGATCCTGCGCGGCGCCGCCGATGGATTGGCGCTGGTGCCGGCGATCGGCGACCCCAACTACGCGCCGCAACGAGGTAAGTTGGCCGAACAAAATCCGATCCCGCTCGATACCACGTTCGGCCTCAATCCCGGCCTCGCCGAGTTGGAGCCGCTTTGGCGCGACGGACAGTTGGCGGTGATCCACGCCACCCACACCAGCCATCGAGCGCGCTCGCACTTCGACGCCCAGAACATGCTGGAAAGCGGCCTGAACAAACCCAGCAGCATCACCGACGGCTGGATGAACCGCGCCATCGGCTATTTCGGCCAACCAAAGATCAACCTGGGCCTGGCGGCAGGACATCAATTGCCGCTGATCCTTTCCGGCCCAGCGCCGGTGACGGTTTGGGCGCCGCGCCTGCTGCACAACCCCGAACTGGCTTTCCTGCAAAAGCTGGAAGCCATGAGCGCTGTCGATCCGCAAATCCGCGCCGCACTGGCAGAGGGTGCCGCCGACGACGCCCGGCAACGCTCCATGCTGGGCGACATGGAAGCGTCGCGGGCCGGCGTCGGCCGTTATGGCCTGAACCTGCAATTGGCGGCGGCAACCGGGCGGCTGTTGGCCGCCGACGATGGCGCGCGCTTCGCCTCGTTCGATTTGGGCGGCTGGGATACGCATGGCTCACAAACCATCGTCCTGTCCTATCTGCTGCCCAACCTGGCCAAAAGCCTGCTGGCGCTGAAGGATAATCTGGGCCCGGCCTGGGCCAAGACCGTCGTGCTGGTGGTCTCCGAGTTCGGCCGCACCGTTGCGCCCAACGGCACCGACGGCACCGACCACGGCGAAGCCGGCGTCGCGCTGGTGCTGGGCGGGGCGGTCAAGGGCGGCCAGGTCATCAGCGACTGGCCGGGGCTCGCCACCGCCCAACTCTACGAACAGCGCGACCTGCGGCCGACCACCGATATCCGCACTGCGTTCAAGAGCGTCATGGTCGGCCATCTGGGAATCGACGAAGCCTTCGTCGAAGCCAAGGTCTTTCCCGGCACGCCGGACATCCGTCCGCTAGACGGTCTGGTGCGGGCCTGAGACGCCGTCGATATCTGCGGCTCCGAACGGAGCGGGATAGGCTTCAGGCGAGGTCGTCTTCGGCCTTATCCTCAACTTTCGTCAATGCCGCTGGGTCCGGCAGCGAGGTTTGCAGCAGGTCGGGAATATAGAGGATGCCCGCGCCGTAGTTGCTCGAATCCCAATCCGGGCCCGGTCGGGCGCTGACCTTGGCGCAATGCCGGAACGCCTCCACCCGCCGCCAGGTATTGCCGTACAGGTCGTCAATCTTGCGGCCATGATGCGCCAGCCACAGCACCGCCGCGCCGGAGACATGCGTCGTGGCGTACGACGTGCCGTCGCCGTCCTTGCTGGAATACCCGGCCCGCCCCGAGCCGCCAACGTCGCGCAAGGCGCGATAGACATCATCGGCCGGCGCACACAAGTCCACCCGGCTGCCATAGCTGCCGCCGGCCCAGGGCCGCCGGCTGGCCGAACCGCCGCCGACTGCAATGGTGCGGGCATCGCGGCCGGGGAAGGTCACCTCGCTGGTGACGTTGCCAGCCGCCGCGACGATGATCACGCCCATTTCGTAGGCCCGATCCACCACCCGGCCGGTTGCGCTGCCGGGAAAGCACGGGTCGCCCAGGCTCATCGACAGCACGCGGCACCCTTTGTCCACCGTCGCCCGCCGGATGCCTTCGGCCACGCCATTGTTGGTGTTGATCACCGGATTGACGACGACGAAGTTGGTGATGCGGAACGGCACGACATTCGCCCTGGGCGCAACCCCGGCAAAGATGCCCTGCTGAAAGCCGCACAGCACGCTGAGCGTGCGCAGGCCATGGCCGGGTGTGCCGTGGCTCAGCAACGGGTCCAGCGGCAGGCTGCCATGGTCCGCCGGGTCGAACACGTTCGCGCCCTCGTGGATCAGCACATGGCCGGTCGATGCCGCAGTGCCGTCGTGGAATTCCAGGCAAGGATGAGCGGTCATGCCCGTATCGAGATGACCCACTCTGATTGACGGCTGTTACCACGGCGGCTTGCCGGCTCGATCCCAGCCCAGGATATCCCAGGCCGCCGGCGCGCCGACCATTTCCAGGTTCCAGCTGAACCAGCCGCCCTGCGGCCCGGCTGCCGGCGGCTGGCGAGGACTGGCGCTGTCAAGGCCAGTCACCGCTGCCGGCTGGTTATCGTACCAGCGTTGCAGCGCGATTTTCCCGTTCAGCAATTCCACCTTGGTAACGCCCGGCAAGCCGGCCAGCCAGGTGAATACATCCAGGTTAGAGCCCAACTTGGTGCGGATCCCCTTTTGCACCGTCCGCGCCAGCATCCATTCCTGCGGACCAATGCTTTGCAGCGCGGTGCCGGTCTCGTCGCCGGCATAGGCCGCCAACCGCCGGTTCAGCGCCGCTGCGCCTCTGGCGTTGCTGGTTTGAATGACAAACATCGAAGGGTTGGCGTCGTCGCGGGGACTGTCGATGGAATCGGTCATAGTCTTCGCCTCCGGTTTTGCACGCCGCCCCCGGGCTTTCGCTTGGCTTGGGCGCGGCAGCTTGGCATAGTTGGCAGCAAAGACACGCCGTTTGGCAAGACCCTGCCAGACCAACACCCAGAACAACATAAGGAAGCGCCCGCCATGAGTGGAACCACCAGCACCGTCGCCAGCCGCGCCGGCGTCAACGCGGAATGGCTGGCCAAGCGCGTCGAGGACGTGCTGGAGCCGGACCTGCCGATCTGCGACCCGCACCATCACCTGTGGGATTTCCCAGCCCACCGCTATCTGCTGGACCAATTGCGCGAGGATACGGAGGACGGCCACAACGTCGTCTCGACCGTATTCATCGAATGCACAGCGTTCTACCGCGCCGGCGGGCCGGACCACCTGAAGCCGGTCGGCGAGGTGGAATTCGTCAACGGCGTCTCGGCGATGGCGGCCAGCGGCCGTTATGGCGATGATAGGCCCTGCGCCGCCATTGTCGGCCGGGCGGACCTGAATATCGGCGCCGGAAAAGTGCGCGAAGTGCTGGAGGCTGAAGTGCTGGCCGGCGGCGGCCGCAAAGGCGGCGAGGGCCGCTTCAAAGGCATCCGCCATGCCGCCGGCTGGGACCCCGCGCCGGAGGTGCACAACTCGCATACCAATCCGCCGGAAGGGCTGTACCGCGACGCGAAATTCCGCGAGGGCTTCAAGGTGTTGTCCGACATGGGCCTGACGTTCGAGGCCTGGCTGTATCACCCGCAATTGCCGGACGTGGCATCGCTGGCCGCGGCCTTTCCGAATGCCAAGATCGTGCTCAACCATTGCGGCGGGCCGCTGGGCGTCGGGCCCTATGTCGGCAAGCAGGACGAGTATTTCGCCGACTGGCAGAGGAATATCCGCGCCATCGGCGCTGCGTCCGACAATGTCTACGTCAAGGTCGGCGGCATCGGCATGAAGGTGAACGGTCGCGACTTCCACGAAATGGCGGAACCACCGTCCAGTGAGCATCTGGCCGGAGTCTGGCGGCCATGGATGGAGACCTGCATTGAGGCTTTTGGGCCGAAGCGCAGCATGTTCGAGAGCAACTTCCCAGTCGACAAGGTCTCCGGCAGTTACCGCACCTATTGGAATGCCTTCAAACACATCGCCAGCGGGGCCAGCGCCGACGAGAAACGGTGGCTGTTCCATGACGCCGCCGCCACCTTCTATGGGCTGGAGACGCTGTAACCGTGAGCTTGATGGCCTTCGACTGGATAGCAAAGCACGCAGAGACCCGGCCGGATTCACCGGCGGTGCATGACCTGCTTTCGGACCGGGAATACACCTATGCCGAACTGCACGATCGGGTCGACCGGGCGGCGCTGTTCCTGCATGAGCGCTGCGGCGTCGCCAAAGGCGACCGGATCGCGCTGCTGATGCACAACTCCTCCGACGTGGTGGAGCTGATTTTCGCTGCCTGGCGCATCGGCGCGATTTGCGTGCCGATGAACTGGCGGCTGGCCGTGCCGGAAATCGCCTACATCATCGGCGACTGCCAGCCGAAGGCCCTGTTCCACACCAGCGAGTTCACGGAAAACGCCGAGGCCGCGGTCAAACAGTATGGCGAGCCCGTCATGCTGGTGGAAGCGGCGGACGGCCAGAAGTGCCACTATGAGGGCGGCCTGCGCGCGTCCTACGGCAATGTGCCGGAGGTGGAGCATGGCTTCGAGGACCCCTGGGTTATCCTCTACACCAGCGGTACGACCGGACGCCCGAAAGGCGCGGTTCTCACCTATGCCATGCAATTGTTCAACGCGGTCAACATGGCGGTGCACATGGGCATCGCCAAGGAAAGCCGCGGCGTGACCGTGCTGCCGCTGTTCCATGTTGGCGGGCTCTGCGTCTATCTCAGCCCGCTGCTCCATGCGGGCGGCAGTAACCTGATCATGGACCAGTTCGACCCCGAAGTGATGCTACGGCTGATGACCGACCGCTCCATCGGCCTGACGCACATGTTGGGTGTGCCGACCAACTACCTCTTTGTCAGCCAGTTGCCTGGTTTCAAGGACGCGCAGATCGACCATCTGCAAAGCGTTGGCGTCGGCGGCGCGGCTCCATCTATTTCTCTGCTGGAAACGTATGCAGCAAAGGGCGTGCTGATCGAGCATGCCTGGGGCATGACGGAGACCTGTGCTGTGGCGACCACGGTGCCGAAGGAAATGGCGCTGGAAAAGCTCGGCTCCTGCGGCCTGCCGGTGATGCACGTTGAGACGAAAGTCGTCGATGACAACGGCGAGACTCTGCCGCCGGGCGAGGTCGGTGAACTGCTGATCCGCGGCCTGACCGTTACGGCGGAATACTGGAAACTGCCGGAGGCTTCGGCCCAATCCTTCCTGCCGGGCGGCTGGTTCAAGACAGGTGACGCGGCCCGCATGGACGAGGACGGCTACTACTACATCGTCGACCGCTGGAAAGACATGTACATCTCCGGCGGGGAGAACGTCTATCCGGCGGAGGTGGAGAACGCGCTCTACCGCCTCAACGGCGTCGCCGAATGCGCCGTGATCGGCGTGCCGGATGATCGCTGGGGCGAGGTCGGCCGCGCCTTCATCGTCCAGAGCGACGGCGCCGGCCTGACAGAAGACCGCGTCATCAGCCATTGCCGCGAGCAACTGGCGCACTACAAAGCGCCTAAGTCAGTACGGTTCATCGACGAATTGCCGCATAACGCTACGGGCAAAGTCACCAAACATCTGTTGCCTCGGGACTGAACCCGAAACCTGTCAGGAAGGATCACCGCCATGAAAATCGGCGCTTTTATGTTTGCGACCGACTACAACATCGACATCGTCGAACTGGCGAAAGCGATGGAAGACCGGGGCTTTGATGCGCTGTTCGTGCCTGAGCACACGCATATCCCCTCCAGCCGCCTATCCCCGTT
>JAYPXD010000136.1:0-1290 GCA_038135395.1 Alphaproteobacteria bacterium
GAACACGGCCGCGATCTGCCTCAAGAACATCGCGCTCTACTCGATCGCGGGCCTGATGTACTACGTCATCGGCTACTCGCTGATGTACACGGACGTGAACGCCGGCTGGATCGGCTCCTTCAGCTTCCTGTACAACCCGGCACCAGCCGAGCTCACGCTCATCAATGCGGACAAAAGCGGCGCAGCCGCGGCAGCCGCGGCGGCTAAGGCCATCTGGCGGCTGCCGCCCGTGCGCGAATGATAAACAATCAGGAGCTGGGGCATCGGTCCAACCGCATTTCGTCTTTCTGCAATATCCGCTGGGCATTGTCCGTCGGTCCGGGCATGCTTCGGATCAAACGACCATTCGCGCCAGCATGGCACAAGGCCTCGAACCGTCCCATTGTTTCTAATACAGGCCCGCACACAAGAACCGCTTTAAGGGAAATTGGCCAGATGGATGCCCGCCTCCCCCCTGAACTCGAAGACTTCCGGAACGAAGTCCGCACATTCCTGAACCAAAGGTTGCCGCATGATATTCGCGACCGTTGGCAGGAAACGCCCAACGTCCTGTTCGCCAACCGGGATGATACCGTGCGATGGCAAAAAATCCTGCACGAGCGCGGTTGGTCGGTGCCGACTTGGCCGGTGGAATGGGGCGGACCCGGTTGGGACGTGATGCAACGCTATGTGTTCGAGATCGAAACGGCCCTGGCCAGCGCGCCGCCGCCGCCGAATGCCGGACCGCGCATGATCGGGCCGGTTCTGATGCAGTACGGCACGCCGGAACAGAAGGCGCGCTTCCTGCCTCGGATCGCGTCTGCCGATGACTATTGGTGCCAAGGATACTCGGAACCGGGCTCAGGCTCGGACCTTGCGGCGCTATCGTTAAAGGCGGAATTGCAGGGCGACGAATATGTGCTGAACGGCTCGAAAATCTGGACGACGCTGGCGCATGAGGCCGATTTTATGTTAGCGCTGACGCGGACCGATACCTCCGGCCAGAAGCAGGAGGGCATCACCTTCCTGCTGTTGGACATGAAATCGCCGGGACTGACCGTCCGGCCCCTGCCCTATATCTCTGGCGTGCACGAGTTCAATCAGGTGTTTTTCGACGATGTGCGCACGCCCGTGTCGATGCGCATCGGCAAGGATGGCCAGGGCTGGGAGATAGCAAAATACCTGCTGGAGTTCGAGCGCGGCGGCAACTTCCTCTCGGGCCGCATCCGCGCAGGGCTGGGCCGGGCAAAGCGGGCCGCAAAGTGGTCCGGCGTATGGGATGACGCCGACTTCCGCCGCCGCTACGCCGAC
>JAYPXD010000136.1:1300-8622 GCA_038135395.1 Alphaproteobacteria bacterium
GCCTGGACGGAAATGAAAATTCTGGACCGGGCGACGAAAGGCGGACGCCCGGGCGCGAACTCCTCCTACATCAAATTGCTGGGCGCGGAGATGAACAAGGACACCACCGAACTGGCCATGGAGGCCGTCGGCTATTTCAGCCATTGGGGTCGCACCTCCGGTGGAGAAAACATCGGTCCGGGCGGCCCGATGGACGCCAGTCCGATGAACGCCAGCGACCGCTATTTCAATCACCGCGCCAACTCGATCATGGGCGGCACCAATGAAATTCAGCACGACGTCATTGCGAAGCAGATGTTGCGTCTCTAAGTGGGGGTTTGCCCTGTTCGCCGTCATTGCGAGGAGCCAAGGGCGACGAACCAACCCATCGGCGGCCAAACCTGGTTGCAGCTCCGATGGATTGCTTCGGCTTCGCCTCGCAACGACGCCGAGAGTGAGGTTGGCGAACCGCCACGGTCACTATCCGCGATGAAAGGCCAATCATGCCCAAAGCAATCATCGACGCCTTTGCCCTGCCGAAAGGCCCCTGGCCGACGCTGGACCCGTTCCTGTTCTGCGTGCACCACGACGACCGCTATCCCGCCGGCGCAGACGACATGGGACCCCAGGCGAGCCTCACGGGACGGCAAATCGGGCAGGACTTCAGCGGCAAGGACGGCTGGAGCCTGTACCATGGCGAACGGGTGCCAGGGTTTCCGCAGCACCCGCACCGCGGCTTTGAGACGGTTACCGTGGCGCGCCACGGCTATATCGACCACTCGGATTCACTGGGCGCTCGGGCGCGCTTTGGCGAGGGCGACCTGCAATGGATGACCGCCGGGCGCGGCGTGGTGCATTCCGAGATGTTTCCGCTGCTGAACCGCAATGACGGCAATCCTACGGAGTTGTTCCAGATCTGGCTGAACCTGCCGGCGCGCAACAAGATGGCAGAGCCGCACTTCGCCATGTTTTGGCGGGACGATATCCCGCGGCATCGCCTCAAAGACGCTGAGGGGCGCGCTATCGAGGTGGTGACATATGCCGGTCCGTTCGCAGGCGGCGGTAAGATGCCGTCGCCGCCGCCTGCCTCATGGGCGGCACAGCCAAAAAACCAGGTGGTGGTTTGGACGGTCCGGCTGGCGGCAGGAGCCCGATGGACGGTGCCGGCAACGGGCGCCGGCTGCAACCGGCGGCTCTATTTCTTTCGCGGTCAGGACCTGGGATTTGCCGAAGGTCGGCTGCCCGTTGGGCATGGCGTGACCCTGACGCCGGGCACGGCAGTGGAGATCGCCAACGGCGATGCGGAAGGCGAATTCCTACTGCTCGAAGGCCGGCCGATCGGCGAGCCTGTGGCGCAACATGGGCCGTTTGTCATGAATACCCGCCAGGAATTGCAGCAGGCGTTCCAGGACTACAACCGCACCCAGTTCGGCGGCTGGCGGTGGTCTGTCGCCGGCCCGGCGCATACGCGCGAGGCCGGACGGTTCGCCGAATACCCGGATGGTCGGGTGATCCGGCCGGCAACGGGCGCCTAAGCCTGCCTATTCCGCAGCAACCGCTTCGCTGAGTGGCACGCCGTCCACCCGGGTTTCGCCCTTGAGATTATCGACTGTGACGTGGGTATCGTACCAGGTCAGCCGCGGCTTCACGCCAAAGCGCTTGGTCAGGTTGACGAGCAGTTCGTCGGTATACCACGCCTCAGCAGCCGCCCGGCTCTCCCACAGATAGACGCCGCCACCACCGGCATCGCCGTTCAGATAATCCTTGCGGATCAGCCCCTTCGGCGCAAGCGCGCGATAGGTCGGGGCGGAGGCTGTGCCGGAGGCAATGGCCTGCTCGTGGCTGCGCTTTGGCAGGTCGAACTGAACGATGACGATGCAGTGGCTCATGGTGGCTCCTTTGCGCTGGCTTTGGGGCAGCGTGCCCCGGAATGATCCAGTCTGCAACCGGTTGATTGAAACCGCCGCTACGCCGCGGTCCAGCCGCCGTCGATGGGCAGGACTGCGCCGGTGATGTCGTTGCCGGCAGGACTGCAAAGGAAAGCCGCCATGGCCGCAACATTGGCCGGATCGACGAAGCGGCCGGTCGGATGACGTTCGCCCACATAACGGCGGGTAACCGCCTCCACCGGCTCACCCTGCTCGGCCGCCATCGCCTCGATCTTGCCGAGAATGGCGGGACTGGGCACGCTGCCAGGGGCCAGCGCATTGCAGGTAACGCCATGCGCCGCTGTCTCCAGCGCTACAGCGCGCGTGAAGCCGATCAGGGCTGTCTTAGTGGTGACATAGTCCACCCGGTTCTCTGCGCCGCGGAAGCCATAGACCGAAGCCAGGTTCAGAATACGGCCCCAGCCCTTCACCTTCATGTGTGGCAGAGCAAGGCGGACGCCGTGGAAGGCGGAAGAGAGGTTGACGGCCAGCGCCGTGTCCCAGTCCTCGGTGCGCATGTGCTCGATTGGGCCGGGGTTACGGACCACGGCATTGTTGACCAGGATATCGACGCCGCCAAAACGCTGGAAAGCACGGGCATACATTGCCTCGATGGCGGCGACATCGCGCAGGTCGGAGGGATCGAACACCACCCGGCCGCCATGCGCCGCTGCGATCCGCGCGGCGGCAGCCTCGCCTTCCACCAATGGGCAGAGGCCGTTGAGGGTAACCGATGCGCCCTCCGCCGCCAGCTTGTCGGCGATGGCGAAGCCGATGCCACCGACCGATCCGGTGACGAGCGCGCTTTTGCCTTTCAACATGGTATCCGACCTCCTCTCAGACCGCCGCAAGGCGAGAAATCGCGCCAGCGTCCGTGGCTTGATCCAGAGCCCAGATGGCGTCGATCAGCGGCTGCACTGGCTTCTGGAAGCCAGCCCGTTCCGCCAGCATCCGCAGCTTGTCCTCGAGTTCGGCATCGGTAAGCGGGTTTCCCGGCGAGCCGCGCGCCGCCTCAATCTCAACCGTCTCGCGGCTGCCATCGGCCAGGATAAAGGTCGCACGGACGGCCGCGATATCCATGGCGGCATCGTCGATGAAGACCAGCGCGGGCCGGCCCTCTTTCAGTGTCTCCGCAACGGCGGCGTCGCTGAAGGCCTCCAGGCCGGCTTCGCCGCGGCGAAAGGCGATGGCGATGGCGTGTTGGGCGCTGACCTGGGCCTCACGGCCGGTCGCGACATCCGGCCGGTCGGTGCGTTGGCGCAGGAACGGATTGCCGCTCAACTCGACGGCCGTCACCGTCGCAGGGTCGAAGCCAGGACGTTGGGCGAAGGCCAGGGCGGCGTCGATCACCGGATTCAATACAATCCCGGCGGGATAGGGCTTGTAGGTGTTCTTCGCGATCTCCCACACCTCGCCCAGGCCGTCGGTCAGGGCGGCGGCGTTCGGGTTGTCGGCATAGACCTTCAGAAAGCCCCGCTCGCCGGATAGCGGCGCAGGCGGGCCGGAATAGTCCGCCCGCGCCAGCAATGCCGACAGGAGGCCGAGCCGGGCCGCGTTGCCGACGCTCAGGCTTTTGGACATGGTGCCCAGCGTCTCGACGACGCCGCCGGCCTGCGCTGCCGCATTGCCCAACGCCCAGGTGAACTGCTGCGGGGTCAGGTTCGCCAGTGCGCCTACGCCGACCGTCGCGCCGAAAATTCCGCAGGTAGAGGTGATGTGCCAGCCGCGGGCGTAATGGTAGGGCGAAATCGCGTTGCCCAGCCGACACTCGATCTCCCCGCCCAGCACAAAGGCGCGCAGCAGGTCTGCGCCTGAGACCGGGCGCCGCTCGGCAAAGGCAAACAAGGCCGGGGCGAGCGGGGCGGCCGGGTGGATGATCGTCGTCGGGTGGTTGTCGTCATAGTCGAAGATATTGGCGGCCATGGCGTTGAGAAAAGCCGCGAACGCCGGATCACAGCGCTCGGGCCGACCCACGAGCGAAACTGTGCCGGCGCCGGAAAACGGCGTGAGCGTCGCCAGCGCCTTGTCCACAGCCGGTTCCCGGCAACCGGAGAAGGCCGTGGCGAAAATATTCAGGATGGACCGCTTGGCCTCGTGGCGGACAGCCGGCGGGATGTCGGCCCAACGCAGGTCGGCGGCAAATGCCGTCCACCGCCGCTCAACACTGCCGCGCGGAGAAACAGGAACTTCGGACATGGTACGGAAAGCCTTCGCACGCCATCGGGTCGGTACCTTCGGGCGCATTGGTCGGGAAGCGGATTGCTCGGCGACAGTTTGCTGCGTAGCCTCTGCCAGGACAATGCCCGACTGCACGCCAGCCGATCGAAACAAACCGGAGTTGCCCAATGAGCCAGCCCAAGCCCCAAACCTCCGCCCAGAACTTGAAAGCGTGGCTGCACGATGGCGGCGAGATCGCCCTGCTCGATGCGCGCGAAGAATGGACCTTCGGCAAGCGGCACCTGCTGCTGGCATCCTGCGTGCCGCTCTCGCGCATGGAGCTGATGGTGGATGACTTGGTGCCGCGGCGCGACACCCGTGTCGTTTGGTGTGACGATGGCGAAGGTCTGGCCGAAACCGCCGCCCAGCGCATGGCAGCACTTGGCTATTCCAACGTCTCCGTCCTGGCCGGCGGCGTGAAGGGGTGGGAGGCCGCCGGCTATCGCGTCTACAGCGGCGTGCATGTGCCCTCCAAGGCCTTTGCCGAGGTGGTCGAGCATGAGGCCGGCACGCCCTATGTCACCGCCGAGCAGATCAAGGAATTCATCGACACGAACGCCAATGTCGTCATCTACGACAGCCGCTCCTACGAAGAATACAACAACAACAGCATTCCGACGGCGATCAGCGTGCCAGGCGCGGAACTGGTCTACCGCTTCACCGACCTGACGCCTTCCGAAGACACGCTGGTGATCGTCAATTGCGGCGGGCGCACCCGTTCGATCATCGGCGCGCAGTCGCTGATCAATGCCGGGTTCAAGAACAAGATCGTCTCGATGAAAGACGGCACCATGGCCTGGCACCTGGCCGGCTATGACGTGGTGAACGGCGCGACCCGGCGCCCGCCGGACGTTTCGGAAAAAGGCCGGCAGGCCGCGTTTGCCGGCGCGGCAAACGTCCGCCAGCTCTGCAATGTGCGCGAGATCGATTTCGCGACGCTGGAGCAATGGCGGGCGGAGGCAGCGACGAAAACCACCTATGTCATCGACGTACGCACGCCGGAAGAATACGAGGCCGGGCACCTCGCCGGTGTCCGCTCCGCGCCGGGCGGCCAATTGGTGCAGGAGACCGACAGCCATATGGCGGTCTGGGGCGCGCGCGCCGTCATCGTCGATGACAACGGCGTCCGCGCGACCATGACTGCCTCCTGGCTGAAGCAGATGGGCTGGGACGTCGCGATCCTGAAGATGGATACCCTTGGCGGCGCAGGTGGCGCGCTGGTGAAGGGCCCGCATGTGCCAAAGGCGCTGGGCCTCAAGGCGTCAGCCGTACCAACGATCTCGCTTGCGACCCTGAAGCCGGCGCTGGATGCCGGCGCGGCGGTCGTCGTCGATTTCGCCGACAGCCGCAGCTATGGCCGCGGCCACATCCCCGGCGCCTGGTTCTCGACCCGCGCCCGGCTGGCCAAGGCGCTGGCGAAGCTGCCGCAGGCCCAGACGCTGGTGTTCACCTCGCCCGACGGCGTGCTGGCCAGCCTGGCCGCTGCGGACGGACTGGCGCCCGGCGCCAAAGTCCTGGCCGGCGGCACGGAGACGTGGCGCATCACTCAGTTCCCACTGGAGCAGGGCCACACCCACATGGCTGATGAGGCCGACGACGTCTGGCTTTCCGCCCGCGAGCGTGGCCAAAACCGGGAGGACGCGATGCGCGAGTATCTCGCCTGGGAAATCGACCTGGTCAACCAGATGGCAACCGACGACGATCACCGCTTTCAGGTGGCAGTGCCATAAGTATCTGCCCCTTCCGGCAATCGCCAGGTCTCAATCTTAAAGGACCAGGACCTGGCATATGGCTGGTGCAGGGCGGTGAGCGCGTTAGACGTTCCCGATCACCTTACCCGATTGCGGATCGAGCAGATGCATGTGGCTCATATTCGCTGACAGCGCAGTGTTCTGGCCGGCTTGCGGGTTGGCGCTCGGGTCCATTCGGGCGCAAACTTCGGCCCCGTTCATGGTGAAATACGCCAGCGTCTCCATGCCCATCGGCTCGACGACGTCCAGCATCGCCGACATCGGCGCTACCGACTCGCCCTCCCGTGGGTGCCGGACTTCGGTCAAATGTTCCGGGCGGATGCCAAACTCCAATTTCTTGCCGACATGGTCGCGATACGCACCTGCCCGGTCCGCCGGGACAGCCAGCGAGATATCACCGGACAAACGAACACCCAGGCCACTGCCTGCCTGCTCCAGGGTGCAGGGGATGAAGTTCATGGCAGGCGAACCGATGAAGCCTGCAACGAACCGCGTTGCCGGGTGATGGTAGAGTTCGTTCGGCGTACCGACCTGCTCGATAATGCCGTTGTTCATCACGACGACCCGGTCGGCCAGCGTCATAGCCTCGACCTGGTCATGAGTGACGTAGACGGTCGTAACCGGCACCTTCTGGTGCACGCGCTTGATCTCGGTCCGCATCTGCACACGCAGCTTGGCGTCGAGGTTCGAGAGCGGCTCGTCGAACAGAAAGACCTTCGGGTTGCGCACGATGGCGCGGCCCATGGCAACACGTTGGCGCTGACCGCCAGACAGCTGGCGCGGTTTGCGCTCCAACAGGTCCTCGATATTCAGGATGCGCGCGGCCTCATCCACCCGCTTGCGGATTTCATCCTTGGCAAAGCGTTTCAGGCGCAGCCCGAACGACATGTTTTCCGCCACCGTCATGTGCGGGTAGAGCGCATAGTTCTGAAACACCATGGCGATATCCCGATCCTTCGGCGGCACATCATTGACGACGGTATCGACAATCTTGATCGCGCCGCCGGTGATCTCCTCCAGCCCGGCGATCATGCGGAGCGTGGTGGACTTGCCGCAGCCAGACGGCCCGACCAGCACGACGAATTCCTGGTCGGCAATGGTCAGGTCGATGCCGCGCACCGCGAGCACCTCGTCATATTTCTTGACGACTTTGTGCAACGAAACTTCGGCCACGGGATTACCCTTTCGTCGCGCCGGAAGTGAGACCGGCGATGTAATAGTCCATAAGGAAGGCATAGATGACCAATGGCGGCGCAGCGCCCAGCAACGCACCGGTCATGATCTGGCCCCAGTTGAAAACGTCGCCGCGGATCAGCGTCGTCGTGATGCCCACCGGCAACACCAACTGGTCGACCGATGTGGTGAACGCCAGCGGATAGAGGAACTGCGCCCACGAGACGGTAAAGGCGAAGATCGTCGCCGCGATGATGCCGGGCAGCGCCACCGG
>JAYPXD010000136.1:8632-9762 GCA_038135395.1 Alphaproteobacteria bacterium
AAAATCTTGGAGAGGGTCTGCATCCAGGTCGCGCCATCGATCAGGGCCGCCTCATCCAATTCCTTGGGGATGGAGGCGAAATAGCCGATAATGATCCAGGTGCAGAACGGCATCGTCAGGGTGGGGTAGAGGATCAGCAGCACCCACCAGTGGTTGATGAGTTCGATGCCCGTCAAGTTTTTGATTTCCGCAAAGATTTTGAACAGCGGAATGAACAGCAGTGTTTCCGGGACCAGGTAGGTCAGGAACACCCCGGTCGCCAGCACGCCGGAACCCCAGAACTTCATCCGTGACAGCGCAAAGGCCGACGGCACCGCGATCAGCATCGTGATGGTCACCACGAATACTGACACCAGCGCAGAGTTGCGGAAGAAGACCAGATAGCTGTTGGTCGTCAGCAACTCGATGTAATTCGAGAGCGTCGGCGCGAACACCCACCAGGGATTGGCGGCTGTCGAGATTTCGGCGCTGGTCTTCAGGCTGGTGATGAACATGTAGATCGGCGGCATCAGGAAGAAGATCGCAAAAAGCACCAGGAAGAAATACGACCAACGAAGCGCCCAGCGGCGGCTGCGGCTCATGCTGCCGTATTTCGGGCGCGTCGCAGCGCCCGGGGCTTGAGACGTGGCGGTTGTCATCAGACTTCACTCCCCCGCTTGACGATGTCGCGCAGGATAATAATCGCAGCGATAGCCAGGAACGGCATCATGAACAGGGAAACGCTGGCGCCGAGCGGAATGTCGCCGCTTTGGATGCCGACGACGAAAGCCTAGGTCGCAAACACGTGGGTTTTGTCCAGCGGTCCGCCGGCGGTCAAAATCCGGACGATGTCGAAGTTGGCAAAGGTCACGATCAGCGAGAACAGCGCCGTGATGGCGATGATGTTCCGCATCATCGGCAGCGTGATGTACCAGATGCGCTGCCACCAGGTTGCGCCGTCGATCAGCGCCGCCTCGTAAAGCTGGTCCGGCACGCTCTTCAGCGCCGCCAGATACATGATCATGAAGAACGGCGAGCCAATCCAGATATTGACCAGAATGAACGAGAACCGCGCCCAATGTTCATCGCCGGTCCACGGTATCGGATCGCCGCCGAGCGCGGTGATGATCCAGTTGAATGCGCTGTAGGAC
>JAYPXD010000137.1:0-9728 GCA_038135395.1 Alphaproteobacteria bacterium
TCCCAGACCATCGGCATCGCTCGGGAACTCGGCACCGAGATCGATCTGATTCACGAGCCGTCGGTCGGCGTCGTCGGCAATAAGGGCGACAGCCAGTGCTATATCGGCGTCCAGCGGAAGGTCGAGGCGATCCACGAGGCGCTGCTGGCGAAGATCGGACACGGCGAAGGCCAGATGAAGCTGCGCCTGGTCCAGCCGGAATACACCGTCGGCATCTCTGACGGCATCCGCAATGGCACGCGCGAGATGCGTTACTCCCTGATAGGTCGCGAGATCACCCAGGACGCATTGTCCGAGCACCTGTCGGGCTCCGGCCTGGCGGGCTGCATCGCCGTCGTCGCCTGCGACAAGCCTCCGGTCGGCACGCTTTCGGCGCTGCTGGAGCACAACGAGGCGGCCATTATCATGTCGGACGGCCCGATCCATCCCGGCCATGATCCGAACAACCCGGACGAGCCGCTGGACATCGTTTCGTCGTATCAGGTCGCGGGCAGCCACGACGAGGACTACAAATTCCACATCGCCTGCCATGCCTGCCCGGGCTATGGGTCGTGCGGCGGCATGTTCACCTACAACACCATGCAGACTTTCATCGGCGTTGTCGGCATGCAGCCGCTGCACATGGTGGCGCCGCCTTCCGACGATCCGCGCCGCCTCAACGAATTCCCGAAGGAGTTGGTCGGCTACCTGCAACAGATGATCGCCAAGGGCGTGAAGCCGCGCGATATCGTCGGCCGCGATTCGTTGCGCAATGCGGTGATCGTCGCCATGGCCGTCGGCGGCTCGACCAACGTCGTGCTGCACGCGCCGGAAATCGCGCGCGCTGCGGGCTATGCGGATTTCTGGAAGGAGATCATGACGCCGGAGGAATTCAACCACCTCTCGCAGCATGTCGTCCCGGTGCTGACGGATGCGCGCCCCTACGGCCGTTTCTCCATGGTCGATATCGACAAGGTCGGCGGCGTGCAGGTCATCGTCAAGGAGTTGATGGACGCCGGGCTGATCAATGGCGACGTCCCAACCTGCACCGGCGAGACGCTGGCAGAACAGATCGCCCGCCTCGGCACGGCTGCGCCGGATGGCGAGGTGGTCCACACCTGCGCGGCCCCCTACAAGCCCACCGGCGGCCTGCGCCTGCTGGGCGGCAATCTCTCGCCCGACTACAGCGCCATCCTGAAGCTTGCTGGCGTCGAAGGCGGCCTGGAAGGCAATGTCTTCAAAGGCTCTGCCCGCGTGTTCGAGGGTGAGGCCGGCTTGCTGGAAGCGCTCGACAAGACACCTGAGGTTTTCCAGAACCATGACATGGTCATCGTGCGCTATGAAGGCCCCGCCGGCGCGCCGGGCATGCCGGAGATGCTGGATTCGACGTCCCGCATCACCACGCTATGCCGCGAGAAAGGCATCGTCGTCGGACTGATGACGGACGCCCGCTTCTCCGGCGGCTCGGTCGGCCTGGTGATCGGTCATGTTGGGCCGGAGGCGGCTCTGGGTGGCCCGATCGGCCTGATCGAGAATGGCGACGAGATCGTTGCCGACCTCAACACCAACGAATTGAACTGCACCCAGTTGCAGGATCCATCGGTGAAGGCGTCGCGGCAGGCCGCCTGGGACAAAGTGGTGGCGGCCAACGGCGGCTTGCACCCGAACTGCGGTATTGCCGACACGCGCCTGCTACACCGCATGCGCCAGATGGGCGTGCCGGCCACGCGCGGCGGCGGCATGCACCCGAACCGCGAGGTCTGGGTGCGCAACGCCCGTACTGCGCAAGCCTCAGGTTTCGAGCCGAAAAACCGGCATCACTGAGCCTGGCCTAAAACGCCGGCTTGGCCAACGGCTTGCCGCCCAGATACCAGGCGTCCATCCGGTCCCAATAAAAGGCGACGCAGTCCTGAATCGCAGCGACTGCGTCGATGGCCTGCGGATACCCCCAGACGGCATTCTCGGCGATGCGCTCGCCGGCGGCGACGCTCCAATAGCGGGCCGTGCCCTTGTACGGGCAGAAAGTCTGGTGATCGCTGTCGCGCAGCAATTCCCACCGCACATCGGCCCGGGGGATATAGGCAACCGGGGGATAGGAGCCCTCGCGCAGGATCAGGGCGTTGCGGGTTTCAGCAATGGTTGCGCCGGCGAATTCCACGCGGATGCTGTCGGGGGCCGGCTCCAGTGTGATTTTGCGCGGCGCGGGGGATTGGGGCATGGCGAACGTCCTCCTTGCGGGCCTGTTGCAATGGTAGCCGATCACCAGCCGGCGTCATCCCCATCCTGTTGCCAAGCATTCGGAAAATGCTGCGGTGGGCCATCCGGTGTGATCACGATCAGGTCCAGGCTAACCAACGCTTCGGCGTATTGCGGGTGATCTGCCAGGAAATACGATCCCGCCGCTGCGATCCGGGATGCCTGCCGCGCCGACAACGAATAGAGGCCGCGTCCGACCGATGCCCGTGCCTTGACCTCAACCAGCGCCAGCACTGGATCGCAATACGCGATCAGGTCAATTTCGCCCGATTGGGTGCGCAGGCGTTCGGCCAAGATCGTGTAGCCCTGGGAGCGCAGGAAGGCAGCGGCCTTGGCTTCCGCATCACGGCCGCGTTGCTCCCGCCTTTGCCGTTCCGCCGTCATCGGTCCGGCGGCTCGGCCAAGGCCTTGGCCAGTTCCAGGGCGCGGGCGTAGACCTGCCGGCGCTTTTGACCGGTGGCTTCGGCAACCGCGGCGGCGGCGTCGCGGACGCTGTCATGGGCCAGGGCCGCGCGGAGCATGGCGTCGATATCCGCCAGGGCAACCGCCTTGCTCTCTGCCGAGGGTGGGGCGATCATGATGACGCATTCGCCGCGCGGCGGCTCCGCCGCGGCGCCGGCCGCCAATTCCGACGCGGCTCCCCGCCGCCATTCCTCAAAACGCTTGGTCAGTTCGCGGGCAAGGCAGGCCGGTCGGTCGCCCAGAACCGCGGCGATATCCGCCAGCGTGTCGGCGGCGCGACCGGGGGCTTCATAAAAGACCAGCGTTCCCGGAACCGCGGTCAGTTCCTCCAGCGCCGCCCGGCGCGCGGCCTGTCGGTTCGGCAGGAAGCCAGCGAAGAAAAACCGGTCGGTCGGCAGCCCGGCCGCCACCAGGCCCGCCAGCATGGCGCTGGGGCCTGGGATCGGAACGACCGGATGGCCGGCGTCGAGCGCCGCCTCCACCAACCGGTAGCCCGGATCGGAGACCAGGGGCGTACCCGCGTCGCTGACCAGCGCGACCGCCTCGCCATCGGCCAGCCGCCGCAGAATGCCGGGCAGCGCCTGTCGGGCATTGTGTTCGTGGTACGGCAGCAAGGTTCGGCACAGGCCATAGCGTTGCACCAGCCGCAGCGTCGTGCGCGTATCCTCGCATGCGATGGCGTTGGCGTCGCGCAGGATGCGCAGCGCGCGCAGGGTCACATCCTCCAGATTGCCTATCGGGGTGGAGACGATATAGAGGCCGGGGGCGATCGGCGCCGGCGGCAGCAGGTCGGTCAGTGTGTCCATGCCGCCAGCATACAGGCAAGTCGCGCCGGCGTGCACCCATGGACGTTCCGTCACCTCGCCATTCGATGCGGACTGGCCTATGGGACGGTGTATATCCTACGGAAGCTGTACAGCCATGCCGATCGTTCGCCGCCGCGCATCCAAACAATCCGCTATCGCCCGCGGTTTGAAGCGGCGTTGTCCGGCCTGCGGGCATGGCAGGGCTTTCGCCGGCTATTTGCGGCAAGTTGACGATTGCGCCAATTGCGGCGAACGTCTGGGCCATATTCGTGCTGACGATTTCCCCCCCTACCTGACGATCTTTCTGGTCGGCCATCTGATCGTGCCGACGCTGTTGCTGGTCGAGCAGAATTACCAATGGCCGGTCAGCGTTCACATGGTGGTTTGGCCAGCTTTGACTCTGGTGCTGGCCCTGATCTTTCTGCCGCTGCTGAAAGGCGGCGTGCTGGGCTATATGTGGTCCATCGGCATGACCGGCCGCGAGGTTCAGGGGCGGGGCTGAGACAGTGGACAAGCCGTTTTGGCAGACCAAACAGCTGTGGCAAATGACGCCGCAGGAGTGGGAATCGCTCTGCGACGGATGCGGGAAATGCTGCCTGCTGAAGGTAGAATATGAGGATACCGGCGAAGTTGAGCCTACCTCGGTTGCCTGCAAGTTGTTCGATTCCGAAACCTGCCGGTGCGGTGACTACGACAACCGGTTTGCCCATGTCCCCGACTGTATTGAGCTGTCCAAGGCCGACCTGGGCGCTTTGCCGTGGCTGCCGCGCACCTGCGCCTATCGCCTGATCGGCGAGGGTCTGCCGCTGCAATGGTGGCACCCATTGGTGTCCGGCGATCCCGGGACAGTGCACGCGGCTGGTGTATCCATTCGGCACCGGACGATTTCCGAAGATGACCTGGCGGATGAGGCCGATCTCATCCGCTACGTTGTCGATTGGAAGTTGTAGGCCGGCGTGGCCGCGCCGCTGCCCGAGCCAATCATCCGGGTCAACCGCCGCGCCAGGCGGATTTCGTTGCGCCTGAACGCCCGCGGCGCGCCGGTCCTGACATTGCCGCGCGCCAGCCTGAAAGCCGAGGGCCTGCGGTTTTTCGCCGGCAAGCAGGACTGGCTGAAGGCGCAACTGGCCCGCAGGCCGGAGCAGGTTCCGTTCGAAGCGGATGCAGTGGTGCCGATTGCCGGCGCGCCGCATACAATCGTCCTGGCCGCGCAGGCCCGTGACCTGGTTCGGGCCGAAAACGGGGTGTTGTCGGTCGGCGGCGGTCCCGAAACCGTGCCGGCGCTGGTCCAAGCCTGGCTCCGCGGCAAGGCCCGGCGCGATCTTTCGCTGGCTGTGGCGCGGTATTGCGCCGCGCTGGGGCTGGCGCCGCCGCCCTTGTCGCTGCGCGATCCCAAGACCCGCTGGGGCAGTTGCTCCAGCCGCGGAAGCCTGTCGTTTTCCTGGCGGTTGGCCATGGCGCCGGCCGACGTGCTGGACTATGTCGCCGCGCACGAAGTCGCCCACCTGCGCGAACTGAACCATAGCCCGCGGTTTTGGGCGCTGGTGGCGACGCTGATGCCGGGGTTCGAGGCCCAGGAAGCCTGGCTGAAACAGCATGGCCGCAGCCTGCACCGCTATGGATAGAGGCGGGCCCGGCAGGCTGCTATAACCACGCCATCGAACGTCACGCCCGGGAAGCGCTGCCGATGCCCGCCACCTATACCAACCCCCGCACCGGAGCGATCTGGCCGCTGGACAAGCCGCTCTGGCGTGCGCCGGATGACCAGGGCGCGGTGGAGTTGACGGCGGGGGCCGGATTGGCGCCGTCCGATATCGACCAGGGCGAAGGTTCGCTCTGGCGCTATGCCAAAGCATTGCGGGTTCCGCGCCGTCTCAGCCTTGGCGAGGGCTGGACGCCGCTGGTTTCGGGCGAATGGCGCGGCCGCCCGGTGCTGTTCAAGTGCGAGCATCTCCAGCCGTCCGGCTCTTACAAGGATCGTGGCATCGCCATGCTGGTAAACGCCATGCTGGCCGCCGGTGTGGGCGAGATCCTGGAGGATTCCAGCGGCAATGCTGGCGCGTCGATGGCGACGTATTGCAGAGCCGCCGGCATCGATTGCGCGATTTATGTCCCGGCGTCGGCGCCTGCCGGCAAGCTGATGCAGATGCAGGCCTTCGGCGCGACCGTCCATCGCGTGCCGGGCACCCGGCAGGACACGACCGACGCGGCGCTGGCGGCCTCGTCCAGCCGCTTCTATGCTTCGCACGCGTGGCAGCCGTTCTTTGTCGAAGGCACGAAAACGCTGGCTTTCGAGCTGTGGGAGCAGATGGGCTTCGCCTTGCCGGACCATATCGTGATGCCGGCCGGCCAGGGCGGCAATGTCCTGGGTCTTGCCACTGGCTTTGCTGAATTGATCGCTGCCGGCCAGATCGCGCGCATGCCTCGCCTGCATGCCGTGCAGTCGGAGGGTTGTTCGCCGCTGGTGGCGATGTTCGAGAACCGGGCGGCCTCGCCGCTGCAGCCGACGATCGCAGACGGCATCGCAACGCCGCAGCCGGTGCGGGCCGCGGCCATTCTGGACGCCGTGCGGGGCTCCGGCGGCCAGTTGCTGGCGGTTTCCGAGGCCGAAATCCGGACCGCTCTGCGCGATTTGCTGGCCGCCGGCTGGTATGTCGAGCCGACCACAGCCGCCGCCGCCGCGGGCCTCAGCCGGTTGCAGGCCGCGGGGCGGGTCAGGATTGGAGAGACCGCCGTTGTGGTCCTGACCGGGCATGGCCTGAAGGCGGGCCAGGCCGTGAGCGATGCGCTGGCATCGGCATAGAAAGCGGCGCTGTTTAACTGCCAGCGATGGTGCGCGCGACGGCCTCGGCGTCCGCGGCAGCATCCACCAGACTGCCGTGATAGCCGGACCGGGCCGCGCCTATCGCAAATATGCCCGGGGCCGACGTCTGCAAGGCATTGTCCGTGCATAGTGCGCCGGTTCGGTCGCGGCTGGCTTGCGAAAGCGCCAGAGCTGTCCGCGGCTCCAAGCCGACGAAGACGAAAACGCCGTAGGCCGGCAGAGTTTCGTCCAGGCCGGCCGCAGTATTCCGGATGCGAACGCCCTCCACGCCGGCGTCGCCAAGGATTTCCAGAACCTCGCAATTGCGCCGAATCGACAGGTTGGCGGCTGCAGCGGCACGGTCAACGAATGCAGGGCGGGCGCGGGGCGCATCGCCACGCAACAACATTGTGACCGAAGCACAGCCGATCTCCGCCAGATGCAAAGCCTCCTGGAATGCGGCGTCGCCGCCGCCGGCCACCACCACGTCCTGTCCGATGTAGAGCGCGCCGTCGCAAAACGCGCATTGCGAGACGCCGAGGCCGGTCAGGCGTTCCTCGCCAGGCGCCCCCAGGGCGCGGAGCTTTGCGCCGGTCGCCAGCACGACCGAGGCAGCCGATATGTCCAACTCCGGCAGCGCCCAAAGCCCGCCCCGCTGGTCCAGCGCCGTAATCTCGCCCATCTGGTAGTCGACGCCGGCCTCCATAGCCCGGCCCAGCAGGTCGCCGGCCAGATCTGCGCCGGAGAGGCCGTCATAGGGGCCGGGCGCTTCCAGAAGGCCGACATTGGTGATGAGGCCGCCGAGATAGCCATCGTCCACCAAAGCGGTCTGCACTCCGGCTTCGGCCAACGCTATCGCCGCGGTCAGGCCGGCAAAGCCTGCGCCGATCACGATGGCCTGGTGGGTTGGCGCAGTCATGATGCCGGACCTTCGCCAGTCGCCGCAACCGCCTGGCGCAGGTCGCCCGCCGCCTTGGCGAGGGCTGCCTGCAACAGCCAGACATCGCCGGAAATGGCGATCAGATCAAAGCCTTCGCGGTGCAGTGCGGCCCCGTCCCGGGCATCGCCGGCAATACGACCCACCGGAATGCCGGCTGCCTTGGCGGCGGCGCAGGTGCGGGCAACAGCCTCCCGAAAGCGCGGATGGTCGAACTCTCCCGGAATGCCGAGCGAGCAGGAAAGGTCGAAATGACCGAGCCAGAGGCCATCGACGCCTTCGACCTTTGCGATTTCATCCACCTGGGCGACGCCTGCGGCGGTCTCGATCAGCGGAAAGATGGCGGTCTCGCGGTTTGCCTGCCCCAGCTTTTGCAGCACCGGACCGGCGCTATAGCGGTCGTGCATGATGCCGAGCGCCACGCCGCGCTCGCCGTCTGGCACATACTTGCACTGGCGGACGATGGCCCGCGCCTCTGCCGCGCTGGAGACCATCGGCAGGCAGAGCGCGCCGGCGCCGATATCCAGCATGCGGGCCATGTCGTAATAGTCCTTGCCGGCCGGGCGGACGAGGCAGGGCAGGTCGGCGGCCTCGAAATAGCGCAGGACCGACTTCATCTGTCCGACGTCGAAGCCGGAATGCTCCATGTCGAGAAAGACGAAATCCAGGCCGGCATTCTTCAGGATATAGCCGATGCCGGGCGTCGCGAACTCGCAGACGAACGTGCCGACCTTCAGGCTGCCGGCAGTGGCGATGTCTTTGAATGTGGTCATGGGGCTGGTGCTCCAGAGAAAGGCCTCAATCCGTCAGGAACGCCAGGTTCTGGCAGTTGCGCACCGAGCCGTCGCGGATGCGCTGCGCTGCAGTCGCCACGGCTTTGAACCGCAGGTCCTGCAGGCCGGGCGGGCTGTAGAACGCCGCGTGCGGCGATACCATCAGGCGGCCAGCGAGCCACTCTTCATCCGCCATGTAGGCCTTGATCAGCGGATGATTGGTGTCTGCCGGCTCCTGCGGCAACACGTCCAGGCCGGCGCCGGCGGGCCGGCCGGCCTTTAGGGCGTCATAGAGCGCATCCAGGTCGACGATGGGGCCGCGGGCGGTGTTGACCAGCACGGCGGTCGCCTTCATGCGCCCCAGCAGGTTGGCATTGATGGCGGCGCGGGTGCCGTCGTTCAGCGGCGAGTGGATCGAGATATTGTCGGCGGTCTCGAACAGCTCTTCCGCCGAAGTGACACGCTTGTAGCCGGTCGCCAGTTCATAGCCATCGGGTTGCAGCGGGTCATAGAACATCACGGTCATGTCGAACGCCGCCGCCCGACGCGCCGCGGCCAGGCCAATGCGGCCCATGCCAAAAACGCCGAAGGTGCGGCCGCGCAGGCGGTCGATGCACGGGCTCTCGACGTAACGCCACAGTCCCTTCGGGTCCTGGCGCATGCGCTTTTCATAGTGGTTCAGGCCGCGGCGCAGCGCCAGCAGCATCGAAATCGCGTGGTCGGCGACTTCGGTGGTGCCGTAGTCGGGCACGGTGCAGACCGCGATGCCGCGCTCGCCCAGCGTCTTCAGGTCCAGCCCGTCGAAGCCGACGCCGCCGCGCACGACGATCCGCGCCCGTTGCAGCTTCGGCAGTGCGGCCATCACCACCTTGGTGCCGCGGTAAGTGACGATGCCGTCGGCGCGGGCCCAGGCGTCATCGGTAACGTCCTCAGGGTTGTCAAAGGCTTCGATCTCGATGTCGGGACCGGCGGCCTTTTCCTCCAGGCCATCGTTGGTGATGTGGCGGTCGGTGATGAGGATGCGCATGGGCGGGTTCCCTACGGGTTGTTGCAGTGTTCCATTTGAGCCTAGCAAGACCTACCGCAGCGGCAAGGTCTGGCTGAGCGAGCCTCCGGCCCAGAGCGGCAACAGGGTCATTTTCACCCCAGGGCCGCCGGTCTCGATCGGTAGGATAGAGGACGGGCCGGCGGCCAGCTGGCCATGGTGGGAGACCGAGGCGATGCCTGGGATTTCGGCGGTTACAGTTTCAAACAGGAAGTCTTGGATCTCGGATACGCCCCAGCCGTGCCTTGCTAGCGTCTCCAGCAGTTCAGGCGGGATCAGCACCACCTGCTCGCCGGGCTCGCGCGGCTTGCCGCTGCCGGCAACGGCGGCAGAGGCGATCATGGCGGCGGCGGCAGGGGTCAGCACCGCCTCCGGCGTGTCGCGAGCCTCCAGGGGCAGGACTTCCATGGTGCCGGAAACGCCGAACACCGTCACCGCGCTTGCCTCCGGCGGCAGGCCGCGGCGCGAGGCCAGGGAGGGTAGCAGGCCGCCCGTGCCCTCCGCAAAGCAGAAGCCGTATTTGCCGGGCTGGCCCATGGTCGCCATGTCGCCGGAGCCCTCGACCGCGCCGCCGATAATGCGCGTCACCAGGGCGAGCGCCCTGCCAATGCAGGCATTGGCGCGGTTGCCAGGACCGAGCGTGTTGGTCCCCCCCAACACCCCCACA
>JAYPXD010000138.1:0-9657 GCA_038135395.1 Alphaproteobacteria bacterium
CTTCTTCACCCCTTCTTCCAACTGCGCCGCCGCCAATTCGGGGAATTGCAGGGCAACCGAGGCGAACGCGACGAAACGGTCTGGATTGGCGGCACAGGCGGTGGCCAGGGCCTCGTTCTGAATGTCGATGATTTTGGCGGCGTGGTCGCGGTCGTCGATGCGATACCAGTTCGGGTTGATGCTCAAGGCCTCCACATCGATGCCCTGCGCATCCATCACGCCCAGCCGGATATCAACGGCGTTTTCCATATCCAGGTCGGTGCGCAGGCCTGGGCCGCCAAGGCTATGGCCCATCAGCGCAATCGCCTCCGGCACGACGCAATGGGCGTGGATGTCGACGGTCTTCACCCGCTTGCCATTGACCACCACCTCGCGCCGCTTGGGCTTGGCATGCGGATGGCCATGGCCATGGCCGTCTTCCGGTTGCATGTTGCAGCCGACAAAGACGAGGCCGTCATTGCTGGTCTGATTTGTCATCACAATCGTCCCTTCAAGAATGCCGTCAGCCTATGGCGGCGTAGGTATCGCGCTCCAAAAGATCGAGCAGGCCCAATACCTCGGCATCGCAGAATGGCAGGACCTGCGTCAGGATCGTACCGCAAACCCGCTTGGTCGGGTCAATCCAGTGATAACAATTGCCAAGCCCGGCCCACGCCATCGACCCGGCGCTGCGCCCGGTCGGCGCTTCCTCCAGGTTCAGCATGAACGCCGCGCTCCAGACTTTCGGCAGGCCTGGGAAGAATTCGGCGGGATTCGAGAGTTGGGGATTGTGGGTCGGCAATTGCGTGACGCGCAGGTCGCCCATTTGGTTTTCACGAACCAAAGGCATGGTCTTTGGCTGCAACAGCGGCGCGCCGCCGTTCAGAATGCATTGCGAAAACCGCATGTAGTCGACGACCGTCGAATGCAATCCGCCGCCTCCGCCCTCGAATTCCGGCTTTTCCGCCTTTGGCATCTCGATCGGCTTGAGCGAGCCGTCCGGTTGTCGCGCATGCACCTGGGCCTTGCGCGCCTCCAATTCCGGCGTCGGGTCATAGATGGTGCTGGTCATGCCCAACGGTTGAAAGACCCGCTCCGCCATATAGGCGCCCAGGGTCTGGCCGGTGAGCGCCTCAACCGCTTGCCCCACCCAGTCGATACCGATCGAATACTCCCACTTCCCCCCCGGATCGCGGGCAAGCGGCATCAGCAATCCAGCCTTCTGGCGCAAACGCAGACTGGGAACTTTGGCGACGTCCATGTAGCGCTTGGCGTTTTCGTTCCAGGTGTCATAGACAAAGCCGGACATGTGCGTCAGCAAGCGGCGAAGCGTGATCGGGCCCTTTTTCGGCCGAAGGAAAGGCTGGCCGGAAGCGTCGAAACCCTCCAGCACCGGGCGGTCGGCGAGCGGCGGCAACAGATCATCGAGCGGATCGTCGAAGCCGATTTTGCCGGCCTCGATCTGCTGCAACGCGCAGACCGAGGTAATGGCCTTGGTCATGGAAAAGATCATGCAGACCGTATCCAGCGTCATCGGCGCGCCCGTCGCGAGGCTGCGCACGCCTTGGGCGGTCTCATAGAGCGTTTTGCCGTCGGCGCTCTGAACCATGGCGACGACGCCCGGGACACGCTTAGCGGCGACAGCGCCGGCAATTGCACGATCTATCCGTTCAAACATCGGTGGAACTCCTGGTAACCGGGACCGGATCGCGGCGCCCCACCGGCGCCGGATCACAGAAACCGTTGGATCGAGCTAGGCGATGATCTTGTTGACAGCTGCAAGTTCTTCGCTCGAAAGCCTCCAATTGGCGGCCGCAGCGTTGGCGTGGACTTGCTCCGGCTTGGTCGCGCCGGCGATGACGCTGGAGGTCGCCGGCTCGGCCAGCAGCCAGGCAAAAGCCAGTTCCAACAGCGTGTGGCCGCGCTCCTGGCAAAATGCAGTGAGTTGCTCAACCCGTCGCCAGTTCTTGTCGTTGATGTATTTGTTATCGCTCTTGGTCGGATCGAGCGTCAGACGCGCGCCTTCCGGCATGACGTCCGGCTTGTACTTGCCGGTCAGCAGGCCGTTCGCCAGCGGGTAGTACGGCAACAGGCCATAGCCATAGCGGCGCGCCACCGGCAGCAGGTTCGCCTCGATATCGCGCACCACCATGCTGTATTCTTCCTGGGCCGAAACGAAGGGCGCCAGGTTTTTCACTTCCGCAGTAAAGCTGGCCTCGACCATCTCCCAGGGTTGCAGATTGGAGGAGCCGATATAGCGGACCTTGCCCTGTTGCACGAGGTCGGTAAGCGCGCGCAGCGTCTCCTCAATCGGCGTGTTGGCGTCGGGGAAGTGCAGTTGATACAGGTCGATCCAATCGGTTTGTAACCGCTTCAGCGAATCTTCCACTGACTGCATGATCCATTTGCGCGACGCCCCCTTGCGCGGACCGTTGTCCATGGCGCCGCCGAATTTCGTGGCCAGCACGATATCCTTGCGCTTGGCCCCCAATACCTTGCCCATTTGCGTTTCCGAGCCGCCGAAATCGCCATAGCGATCCGCCGTGTCGAACAGCGTGATGCCGGCGTCGAAGGCAGCGTGGATGACAGCGCGGGTCTGCTCCAGGTCCTTGATGCGCCCGCCGAAATTGTTGCAGCCGAGGCCGACAGCGGATACGCGCAGGCCGGACCGGCCAAGATTACGGAATTCCATAGACGTTAGGCTCCTTTAGCCAGGTGTTCGTAAACATGCCGCTCCAGGCCATAGAGCAGGTCGAGCACGGCGGGGTCTGCAAAGGGATGGTGCTGCGCCAGCACGATGCCGGCAACACCCTTCTTCGGGTCGATCCATTGGTAACAGTTGGTAAGCCCTGCCCAGGCAAGGGACCCGGCGCTGCGACCGGTTGGAGCATCCTCCAGGTTGGTGAGAAAGGCCGCGGTCCACGCCTTCGGCACGCCGGGGAAGAACTCAGCATCGAAGGACAGCGGCGGGTTGGTGGTGATCATCGGGGTCACCCGGGTGTCCCCCATCTGGTTCTTGGTAACCAGCGGCATGGTCTCCGGCTTCAGCAGCCGACCGCCGTCGTTCAGCAGTTCCAGCATGAAGGTCATGTAATCGCCGGTGGTCGAATAGAGGCCGCCGCCGCCGCGCTCGATCCGGGGCGGGCGGTTGGGCCCGATCTCCTGCGGCGCCAGCGAGCCGTCCGCCTGGCGCAGGTGCAGAGAGGCCTGACGCGCATACATCGAATCCGTGCGGGCAAAGCCTGTGCTGTCCATGCCGAGAGGATCGAAAATCGCCTCCTTCAGATAAACACCCAGCTTCTTGCCCGTGATCGCCTCCATCACCACGCCGGCCCAGTCGATGCCGGAGGAATACTGCCAGCGCTCGCCCGGCTCGAACATCAGCGGCAGGTTGAGCTTCGGCTCATCCGGATCGATCTCGCGGGACGTTCCTGTGGTCTCCATGTGGCGGGCCATGTCCGGGTCCCACATGAAGATGTTCATGCCGTTGGTATGGGTCAGCAGGTGACGGACGGTGATCGGCTTGCTCGCCGGGCGCAGTTGCGGCTTGCCGTCGGCGCTCCAGCCGGTCAGCACCTGCGGGTTCGCCAGCGCCGGCAGCAATTCCGCCGCCGGTTGGTCCATGGCAGCCTTGCCCTGCTCGATCAGTTGCAGCATGCCGACACAGGTGATCGCCTTGGTCATGGAAGCGAGCCAGAACACGGTGTCGTCGGTCACCGGCTGGGCATCGCCGACGCGCCTGACGCCATGCGCCCCCTGATAGAGCACCGTGCCATCGGCCTTGGCCGCCATGGCGGCAACGCCGGCGACCTTGCCGGAAGCGACGGCGGTCTGGAACATGGTATCTAGGGAGGACGTAGGGGACATCGGCAGACACTTCACTTCGGAGAAACTCAGGCGCTAACGAGAGCCGCTTTGCCCGTCCAGATCAAGCCCGTTCCCGATGGGCGGAGGATCGCCCCTTGACCTTTGCCGGCAAACTCCGCTGCCATAGGGCAAAACCGGAGACGCCCCATGCCAAACACCGCCGCCACCGATGATGCCGCCTTCGTCGCCGAAGTCCGCTCCTGGCTTGCCGCCAACCTGCCCGATGATATCCGCGAGCGCTGGCTGAACGGTTCCGCCCTGTTCACCGTGCCGGAGGACGCGAGGCGCTGGCAGCGCATCCTGCACACGCAAGGCTGGGCCGCGCCGCATTGGCCGACGGAGTACGGAGGCCCCGGCTGGGACGTCCGCCGACAACACCTGTTCGAGATGACCTGTGCCGAGGCCGGCGCGCCGCCGGTGATGGCGACCGGCACCCACATGATCGGCCCGGTCCTGATGAAATTCGGCACGCCGGAACAGAAGGCCCGTTTCCTGCCGCGTGTGCTGGCCTGCGACGACTACTGGTGCCAGGGCTATTCGGAACCCGGCAGCGGCTCTGACCTCGCCGCGCTCAGTACGCGGGCGGTGCGGGAGGGCGACGAGTACGTGATCAATGGCTCGAAGATCTGGACCAGCCACGCCCACGCTGCCGACTGGATTTTTGCATTGGTCCGCACTTCGACCGAGGGCAAGCCGCAGGCCGGCATCAGCTTTATAATGTTCCCCATGGGCACGCCCGGCATTTCCGTCCGGCCGCTGATCACCATCGGCAACGATCACGAGTTGAACCAGGTGTTTTTCGACGACGTGCGCGTGCCGGTGTCGCTTCGCATCGGCGAGGAGAACGACGGCTGGACCGTCGCCAAATACCTGCTGGAGTTCGAGCGCGGCGGCAATTTTTATGGCGGCTGGCTGGCCACCAACCTCGTGCGGCTCAACCGGCTCGCCAGCCTGACCGGCGCGGACCAGGACCCGGCATTCCTCCGTCGTATGGCCGAGGCGAGGATCGAGGCCGAGACATTGCATGTCGGCTCACAACGTCTGCTCTCCCGCATGGAGGCGGGCGGCAATTCGGGCCCGGAATCCTCAGCCGCGAAACTGCGCGGGTCGGAGGTGAACGAGCTGGTCTCGGAACTGACGATGATGGCCGCCGGCGCATACGCCATCCCGCACGCCCCCTTCGACGCCGCCAATGCCCCCGGCCCACACCGGCCGGAAGAAGTAGAGGCCGCCAACCGCTATTTCGAAAACCGCGCCATGACGATCATGGGCGGCTCCAGCGAGGTGCAGAAAAACATCCTGGCCAAGGTGGTGCTGGGGTTGTAGTCCGCCGGACTTCGTATCGCCTCACCTGCCGTGTTGTTGCGGACACTCCCGGGTTTTCCGCAGGCCAATTGATGATATGCTTGCGGCCTCCACCATCCTGCGAGGAAGATTGACGAATGGACATGCAATTCACCGAGGCAGACCTCGCCTTCCGCGATGAAGTCCGGGAGTTCCTTGCCACCGAGTTACCGGACGATATCCGCCAACGGTGGCGGGATGGCTCGCTCATTTTCCCCGACCGCGACGATGCGGTGCGCTGGCAGAAGATCCTGCACAAAAAGGGCTGGATCGCGCCGAACTGGCCGGAACAGCATGGCGGACCTGGGTGGACCACGTCGCAGAAGTTCATCTTCGAATGCGAAACTGCGGAGGCCGGCGCGCCGCCGGTGATTCCATTGGGCCTGCGGATGGTGGGGCCGGTGATCATGCGCTACGGCACCGACGAGCAGAAGGCGCACTTCCTGCCGCGCATTCTGGCGACCGACGACTATTGGTGCCAGGGCTACAGCGAGCCCGGCTCCGGATCGGACCTGGCGTCGCTGAAAACCCGCGCGGTCAGGGATGGCGACGACTACGTCATCAACGGTTCCAAGATCTGGACCACCCACGCCCATTTCGCCGACTGGATGTTCGCCCTCGTCCGCACCTCGACCGAGGGCAAGCCGCAGCAAGGCATCAGCTTCGTCCTGATCCCGATGGATACGCCCGGCATCGAAATCCGCCCTCTCATCACCCTAGGCGGACATCATGAGGTCAACCAGGTGTTTTTCACCGATGTGCGGGTTCCCCAAGCCAATCGCGTCGGCGATGAAAATGATGGCTGGACCGTCGCGAAATACCTGTTGGAATTTGAACGCGGCGGCAACTTCTATACCGGACGCATCAACGTCAATCTGATGCGCCTGCGCAAGCTGGCGCGCGACCGCGGCGCCATCGACGACCCGGCATTCCGCAAACGCCTTGCAGAGCTGGAGGTTGAAGCCCAATCGGTCAGCGTATCCGAGTTGCGCATGCTTTCTTCGCTGACAACCGGCCAGAATCCGGGTGCGTCGGCGTCGATCATCAAGCTGCGCGGCAGCGAGGCGACCCAGAAAGCAACCGAGATGATCATGGAAGCCGCCGGCCTCTATGCCCTGCCATTCGAACAACTCGAAACCGCTGTCGACCGGGCAAACGAATTTGCTTCAGTGTCCACGCCCGATGAGGCGAGCGCCGCGGCCCGTTATTACGGCTTCCGCGCCGCCACGGTCTTTGGCGGCTCCAGCGAAGTGCAACGCAACATCCTGGCCAAGCTCAACTATGGACTTTAGGCCTCCCGATCTAAACCGACAGGTGAATTGCACAACCAGCCGAGAAAATCGCCGATCAACTTGCATACGGTCTCCAATAGCGACTAGCATCGGCGGCAAAGGGAAACCACCCAGAAAGGCAGATTATTATGCATGACGTAGTGATCCGTGGAGGCACCATCGTCGACGGCACCGGCGCGCCCAAATTCGTCGGCGACGTCGCGATTGACGATGGCAAAATCACCTCGGTCGGCGGCACCGCAGGGCCGGGCAAAAAGGAATACGACGCCACCGGCAAACTGGTGACGCCCGGTTGGGTCGACGTGCATACCCACTATGATGGCCAAGCGACCTGGGACCCAATGCTGGCGCCGTCGTCGTGGCACGGCGTGACCACCGTGATGTTCGGCAATTGCGGCGTCGGCTTTGCGCCTTGCCGCCCGGAAGATCGCGATGCCCTGGTCGATCTGATGGAAGGCGTCGAGGATATTCCCGGCATCGTTCTAAACGAGGGCCTGAAGTGGGATTGGGAAAGCTTCCCGGAATTCCTGGACGCCATCGAGCGCCAACCCCGGGCCATCGACGTCGCCGCACAGGTGCCGCACCATCCTTTACGGGTCTACGTTATGGGCCAGCGCGCCATCGATTTCGAGGACGCGACGCCGGACGACATCGAAAAGATGCGGCAATTGACCGAGGAGGGCCTGAAGGCCGGCGCGTTTGGCTTCACCACCAGCCGCACCGAATCGCATCGCACGACAAAAGGCGAGCGGGTGCCGGCGCGCTATGCCAAGGCCGATGAATTGATCGGCATCGGCAAGGCGTTCAAGAGCGTCGATCACGGCGCATTCGGCATGCTCAACGACTTTGAGGACGAAGCCGGCGAATTCGAGTGGATGAAGACCGTCGGGCAGGAAACCGGGCGGCCGCTGTGGTTCCTGTTGACCGGTCGCTACTCCGACCCGGATCGGGTGCCGCGGCTGATGAAGGGCGTGCATGCCGCGCGCGACGCCGGCGCCAGCGTGACGGCGCAGGTGGCGAACCGCGCTGTCGGTGTCATTCTTGGCCTTTCCACGTCGCTAACCCCGTTCAGCGGCCGTCCCAGCTTTGCTGCGCTCAACGGCCTGCCGCATGAAGAGCGCCTGGCCAAGCTGAAAGATCCGGCCATGCGCGCCCGGATCCTGGCAGAGGAAAACTCGGACGAATTGCTGGGCAAGTTGCCGCCGCTGCAACGCGCCATCGCGACCCGGTGGGACCGCATGTATGTGATGGATGACCCGCCGCAGTACGAGCCCCCGGAAGAAGCGAACGTCGAAACCGCCGCCCGCTCTGCCGGCCAGGAATCGCAGGAATTCGTCTATGATTTCCTGACGGCCGGCGAAGGCAAGGGCATGATCATGTTCCCAGTGACCAATTTTCACACCGGTGATCTGGAGCCGGTCTATGAGGTCATGCAGGACCCGGCCACCATCATCGGCCTGGGCGATGGCGGCGCGCATTGCGGCCAGATTTGCGATGCCAGCATGCCCACCTTCATGCTCACCCACTGGACCCGCGACCGCACCCACGGCGAGAAATTCCCGCTGGAATGGGCGGTGCGGCGCATCACCAGCGAAACCGCCGATTTCTTTGGCTTCAAGGACCGCGGTCGCCTGCAACCCGGCAAAAAGGCTGACGTCAACATCATTGACTACGGCGCGCTGCAAATCCGCCGGCCAGAGGTGATTTTCGACCTGCCCGCCGGAGGCCGACGACTGGTGCAACGCGCCGATGGCTATGTCGCAACCCTGGTTTCCGGGGTCCCGATCTTCGAAAACGGTGAGCCCACCGGCGCTTTGCCTGGCAAACTGGTGCGCGCCGCCGCGTAACGCGCAATGCCGGTCGCGCTTGTCATCACGGCAAGACCGGTGTTTGATTGCGTTATGACAGGATGGCATCTGCCCCGGCCCGACGCTGGGCGGATGCCGTTCAGGTTCTGAAATTGAACTGAGGTGGAAGTACTCTCATGTCCGAGACCAAAGTAAAGCCGGCCAGCGCTGGCCATACCGACCCCAACAAACAGGCCCGCCGGGCTGCTTTCGACCCGACGGTCGCTACCGACAAGCCGCAGGAATACTACGACAGCATCAAGGCGAAATTTGCCGAAGAACGGGACAAGCGCCTCAATGCCCGCCCGCATGGGCTAAGCCAGTACACTTCGGAATTGACCGGCGATCTGGCCAAGTATGAGACCGATCCGTGGGCCGAGCAGCAGATCGAGCGCGATGCGGTCGAAGAATACTCGGAATGCGTCTTCATCGGCGGCGGGTTTTCGGCCCTGCTCACCGCGGCGCGGCTGCGGGAACGCGGCGTCGAAAGCATCCGCATTGTCGAAAAGGGCTCGGACGTCGGCGGCACCTGGTATTGGAACCGTTATCCGGGCGCGGCCTGCGATGTGTCGGCCTATGACTACCTGCCCCTGCTGGACGAGCTTGGCTATGTGCCGAAGAGCTTCTTCGCCAAGGGCCCGGAAATCTACGCCCATTGCCAGGCTATCGCCAAGAAATACGACCTTTATGGGCTGGCGATGTTCCAGACCACCGTCACCTCCACCCATTGGGACGAAAAAGAAAAGCTGTGGCACCTGGGCACCGATCGCGGCGATAAATTGACCGCCCGCTTCGTCATTGTCGCCAACGGCACGCTCGCAAAGCCGAAACTGACCAAGATTAAAGGGATGGAGACGTACAAGGGCCATTCCTTCCACTCCTCCCGGTTCGACTATGCCTATTGCGGCGAGAACTTGGAGAACCTGAAGGACAAGCGCGTCGGCATCATCGGCACGGGCGCATCGGCGGTGCAGATTATCCCCCGCCTGGGGCCGGCCTCGAAAGAGCTATACGTGTTCCAGCGGACGCCGTCCGCCATCGACATCCGGGATGACATTCCGACCGATCCGAAATGGGCCGCGAGTCTGAAGCCCGGTTGGCAGAAAGAACGGATCGACAAACACGTCCTCAGCACCAAGCCGGACCCGGACAAGCGCAAGGAGATCGAGGCAATGCCGCGCGAACTCCGCACCCAGCGCTATGAGAACCAGACCATCGAACACCAGATGCGCATTCACCGGCGCGTCGAGGATATGGTGCACGATCCCGAAACCGCGGAAGGCCTGTCGCCACGGGATTACCCGCTCGGTTGCAAGCGACCCGTCATT
>JAYPXD010000139.1:0-9621 GCA_038135395.1 Alphaproteobacteria bacterium
CCGCGCCGACATCCGCACCGGCTTGAGATCGTACATGCCGCTGCAGAGAAGTGCGGCCTTGATGCTGTTGTCTGCGAGGCCCGCGATCCGATCTTTGTATCCCGTCAACACCGACGCGGCCAGGTGCGAGCCGGACGAATGCGCGCAGAGGAAGATGCGGTTTGGATCGATCTTGAGTTCGGTCGCATGCATGCAGATCCAGGCAATCGATCGCCCGACCTGGTCGGCGATCGGCATGAGATCACCGGCCCTGTCCTGCACCCAGTCGAAATCCGGGATCAGGCAATGCGCGCCGGCATTGATGAAAATTTCGGATAGATACGCATATTGTTTCGCCGTGCCGGACCGCCACGCGCCGCCGTGCACGACGATCACCGCCGGCGCGACGCCCTCGTGTGCACGGAACAGATCGATCCCCTCGATTTCCGGCACGCCGTAACGCAGGCGCTCCAGTTCGCCGATGCGGGCGCGCATGAGTTCGCTGTTTTTGGAATAGCGCGCGAGTATCTGTTCGCGATTGGGGGCGTAGTCAGCCTGATTGTAGGCGCGGTCCAGTTCTTCCTGCGTCATATCCAGCCAAACGAGCGACATTTAGGCGTACCTTTTTGTTTGAAGCCTCGTCAGCTTGCTGTGTGTCGACCATCCCGTATTCTGCCACTTACTCTCAAAACTCTCTAAGTAGATAACAGAAAATATTTGGGTGGCGAGCGGAGGCTGTGGCAACAATCCCGCGAAAATTTTAACGGATTGAATCTTTAACAGCGATGGGCACATCTATCCTCGGTGGCGGCACGTTCATACCCAATGCTTTCGCTTGGCGCGCCTCAAAAGTTCGACACGTTTCGTCGTGATGATGCCCCCGGATGCCGCCGCGCACACTGCCCGGCGCGACTGAACGGAAATACTCTGCCCAGGTTTCCGGCAGCAGTACGGAATCCGGCGGAGCCAGCCACAAGCGATACAACAAGCGCTGGCGTTCAGGTTCATCGAAATCCTCGAATTCGGTTCGTGAATGCAGCATCAGGTGATTGTTCATGAATTGAAGGTCACCGGGTTCGAGCCACATCGTGAACATGATGTTGGGGCGTCGCAGAATATAATCCAGAAGATCGGTGCATTCCCGCTGCGCTTCGGTCAGCTGGGGGACACCGGCGATATCCTGGGCTGTGCGAACGCGGTTGCGGTTCCATTTTCCGAAAATGCGACCGCATTCAAAATCGAACAGGGGTTGGCCATAGTACGGGTTCTCGCCCGGGGCTTCTTCCTGGTTTCTGCTGAAATAAAACGTGCCAGTCGCGATCTCGGCCAGGTCAGGTCGCTCGGCAAGCAGGGTCTCCCAGGCACTCACGCTGCTCGACACCATACTTTGGCCGCCTGCCTTGGCCTTGTTGAAGCAGGCTAAGGCGACGACATCACAACCGTCGGCATGAAAATCCAAACTGGAATTGGTGTTGTAGCCGCGACCGCCGGCCGCACGGTAGACATTCCCCGTCGCACGGACTTCGGAGATGTAATGCGAGGCTTTTCCCTGCGGGCGCGCCACCCCGAGATGCAGTCCAATTCCCCATACCAGAATACGAAACTGCTCAGCGCTTAGGCGCGCTCGTGGCAGTCCCTTCACGAGGGAAAAACCACGGCCAAAGTGGGCTTCCTTGAAGGCTCGGCGAATTGTCTCGAGCGCCAGACCAAAATCGAAATCCTCCTGGGTATATTCAAACAGGGGCCGGTCAGGTTCGAATGCCTGCTCGGTGGCGGCCGCCAATTGCGCTGCGGCCGCATCTTCGATCGGATAAATCCAGCTCTTGTCGCAGGCAAGGTCATCGACCTGCCAAGCGGCAGCCCTGTCGTATGCCTGGAACGGCATGGAATGGCTCCTTCACCAAGTATGCTCTAATGTCTTGCTTTCTTGCGACTGCGGGCTTTCCGGGGTGGCCTGCACCCACGAACGATGCCAAGTTTTAAGTTAAAATCGGCTGCGAAGGGAAGACCCGATTTAGCCAAATTCCCTATATAGATAGTAGAGAATTCTGGGGACGCGATCAGGAAATAGCGGCGACGTATCAGAGAGTTTTTGAGCGATAAAGGGTTTGGTGGGGGCAAGATCAAGGTGACTGTTCGACGCTGTTCTCGAGTGGGGCCGCCGTCTCTTCATAGGGCAACGTCGCTATTAGCTCGTCGAGTAGTCCCTTGACCACGGCGTTGCCGTCACCGCCGCGCTGGTAGGCGGCGACAATCTCGGCGTTGAAGTAGTACAGATCGGTATCGATGGCCTTCATCTCACCGCAGTCGACCCAGCGCTGTGCGTAGCATTGGGGTAGGAATCCGAGGAACTGCCCGGTCAGGATCATCATGGCGATGCCCTCGACGCTGAACGCGGTCGCGTCCCGGGTGAAGCCGAAGTTGGATGCCTGCTCCAGTGGAGTGTGCTTGTAGCCATGTAGCACGTGGCGCAGACTGGACAGATCCAGGTTTCCCGCGCCATTGCCTTTGTCGGCACGGAAACACGGGTGGCCCGAACCGCAATAGAGCAGGTTGCGTTCCTTGTATAGTGGAACGTAGATCAATCCCGGGCGTCGTTCGTGCAGCGGAATAATGCCAATATCGATGCGGCCCCGCTCGATCCGATCCTCGATTTCGTCGGGCGACAAGTGATAGATGCGAATGTTGACATTGTCGGCACGCCGGGCGTAACGGCCAAGCGCACCAATCACCGGTGTTAGCGGATCGCAAATGGTGTTGTCGACCATGCCGCAACTAATGTAGCGGTTGCCGTGCGCCTTGCTGACCTCGATGCGGAACTCGTTCATGGCGGCGAACAGGCGCGTCGAGGCGGCGTAAATCTCGCGGCCCTCCTCGGTCAGCTTGAAGCCGCCTGGGCCGCGTTCGCAGAGCCGCAGGCCTAGACGTCCTTCTAAGGTCGACATCTGGGCGCTGATCGTTGAACGGCCGATATTGAGAAATGATTCAGCGTTGGTGAAACCGTTGTGTTCGGTGACGGCCCGGAACACCCTCAACAATCGGATATCGACATCGGCCAATTGCGGGACCGAGACTTTGTCGCCGCGCAAGATGGTCCACCTCTCGCCATCATAAAAATCGTAATAAAACTGTCACATTTTAACCGATGACAATGAACTCATCACCACAAATTCGCATTCGCAATAAAAAGGGTTGCCCTTAATCGACGCAAGCGTCTGAGAATCAGGATTTTTCATCACATATGGCCATGCCAAGTTTGCGAGAGCTGAACCGGACGCATTGTGCGCCTGCGAATAGATTGGGCGTGCACTGGCGGAAATCTTCAAGCCGGCGTTTGTTCGTGACGGATGCATGGAGATCCGATCCTTTCACTCCGGACGGATTCGATCGACAGCGATTGGCAGGATGCTTGAGCATGACAGAGCGCGCGCCTTACCTGAAGGTCGACCACATCTCCAAACACTACGGCGATTTCGCCGCCCTCCGTGACGTGTCCTTCGAGATCTACGAAGGCGAGTTCATTTGCTTCTTGGGGCCGTCCGGCTGCGGTAAGACCACGCTGTTGCGCTGCATCTCTGGTCTTGAGGAACAAAGCGCCGGGACCATCTCCCAGAACGGCATCGACATCTCCACTGAACCGGTGTCGAAGCGCGACTTTGGAATTGTCTTCCAATCCTACGCGCTGTTTCCCAATCTGACAGTCTGGCAAAACGTATGTTACGGCCTTGCCAACGCCAAGGTCGACCGTGCCAAGGGCATGGCGCGTGCCGAGGAGTTGCTGGAACTGGTCGGCATGACCCGGCACAAGCCCAAGTATCCGGCGCAACTTTCCGGCGGCGAGCAGCAACGCATCGCGCTCGTTCGTGCGCTAACCACGGCGCCGGGTCTTTTGTTGCTGGATGAGCCGTTGTCGGCGCTGGATGCCAAGGTTCGCACCCACCTGCGCCACGAGATAAAGAACCTGCAAAAGGCGCTCGGCGTTACCACTATCATGGTGACCCACGACCAGGAAGAGGCGCAGAGCATGGCCGACCGGGTGTTGGTCATGCGAAGCGGCCGGCTCGAACAGATCGGTACGCCGCGCGAGATTTACGACTCTCCCAAAACTCGTTTCATTGCCGACTTCATCGGTATCATGAATTTCGTTCCGGCCACCGTCGAGGATCGCGGGCGTGTCGTGTTGGGCGGCTCCGGGCTTGCGTGCGACACCAAGGGTCGGGGTGTGGGTGCGCCGGTAGATTGCGCATTTAGGCCGGAGGATGTACTGCTTGCCAACTCCGCCATTGACGGCGATGCGCTGCCCGCGACGGTGGATGTGGTCGAGCACCTGGGTGCGTTCGAGCGGGTATTGGTCCGGCTCGACGGTCCGGATGCGGTCGAGGTCACCGTCGACTTGCGCAAGGGTAGCGATGCGAGCGCCATTGCCATCCCAGGCGCCACGGTGTTCCTGCACGTGGCGCCGGAGAACATCCTTTTGTTCGAACCCGTGGGGCAGCCGTGAACCGGGGCGGCGCTCCGGTCGTGGGGCTGGCCATCGGCCGCCAGCGTCTCGATCGCGACGAATGGTTGATGCGTTGCCTGTTGTGGGGCTTCGTCGCCGCGTTCCTCTTCATTCTAATCGTGCCGCTCTACATGCTGACGTCGCGAAGCTTCCACGACGCGTCGGACGCTTTTATCGGATTCAAGAACTACCATCACTATTTCACCACGCCGGCTTTGTTCCAATCGGTCGGCAACAGCTTCTTCGTGATGGCGTTCATCCCGCTGCTCAGCCCATCCGTGGTCAAAGCCATCGCTCTGGTCTACTGGTTCGGCAATCAGGGGGTTCTCAAGGAACTGCTATTCGGTCATTCGATCTACGGTCCGATCGGGATCATTTTCGGCTCGGTGTTCTGGACCTTCCCGCACGTCATGCTGATAATTATGACGGCATTGGCGCTTGCTGACGGGCGCCTCTACGAGGCTGCTGCCTCGCTCAAGGCTGGGCGGGTGAAGACCTTTATCACGGTGACCTTACCTGGAGCCCGCTATGGGCTGATTAGCGCTGCCATCGTTGCATTTATCCTGGTTCTGACTGATTTCGGCGTGCCCAAGATCATTGGCGGTAATTACAACGTGCTCGCAACCGACATCTACAAGGAGGTCGTAGGTCAGCAAAACTTCGAGATGGGAGCCGTAGTTTCGGTACTGTTGCTGATCCCGGCGGTTATCGCCTTCGCCATCGACCGGGTGCTGACGCGAAAGCAGCATTCCAGCCTGACCGCGCGCTCGGTGCCTTATGTGCCGAAGAAATCGCCGATCATGGACTACGCCATGTTTGCATTTTGCCTGACGATCACGGTTTTCACGCTAGCCGTGCTGGGCATGGCGCAATTCGCGGCGCTGGTGAAGTTTTGGCCCTACAATCTGGAACTCACCTTCGATAACTACGTCTTCGACGCGGCTGGCGTCGGCTGGGAGAATTTCTATAACTCGCTGAAGGCGGCGACGCTGGTCTCCATCTTCGGGACCGCCATTATCTTCGTCGGCGCCTACGTCGTCGAGAAATCGCGCCGTGACCGGGGCATCCGGCAGGTGGTGCAACTGATGGCGTTGATGCCAATGGCAATTCCCGGTCTAGTACTCGGCCTCTCGCATCTGATGTTCATTAACCACCCGGACAATCCACTCGGGTTCCTCTATGGCGGGATGACAATCATCGTCGTCAGCACCATCATCCACTTCTACACGGTCACCCACTTGACCGCGACCGCAAGCCTGAAACAACTGGACTCGGCCTTTGAATCGGTGTCGGCTTCGATGAAGATCTCGGCGATCCGGATGTTCTTTCGCGTCACGGTGCCGCTCTGCTTGCCGGCGATCCTGGATATCGCGATCTACCTGTTCCTGGCGACGATGACGACGGTTTCCGGTGTGATCTTCATCTATGGGCCGGACACGAAGGTCGCCTCTATCGCCGCCATTCACATGGATGAACTGGGCGAGCAAGCGTCCGCCGCCGCGATGGCGATGCTCATTGTCTATGCCTGCGTGGTGGTGCGTCTGCTTCACCTCCTGGTTTCCCGCGTCATCCTCAAGCATGTCCAGCAATGGCGCATGCGCTGAACGCGAGCCGAGAGCGAACATGAAGATCATCGTCGTCGGAGCCGGGATCGTCGGGACCACGGCCGCGATCATGCTGCTGCGTGACGGCCACGACGTTATCCTCGTCGACTGCAACCCGCCAGGGTCGGGTTGCTCCCACGGCAATGCCGGCTCGCTCAGCGCTGGCAGCTGCACGCCGCTGTCGGTGCCGGGGCAGCTGCGCCAGATTCCTGGCTGGTTGCTCGATCCGCTCGGCCCGCTGCACATCCGGGCGCGATACCTGCCTCGGGTTTTGCCGTGGCTGATCCGATTTGCGTTGGCCGCCGACGCCCGCAAAATCGATGACAAGGCGGATGCCATGCACGCCATGCACCGCGACGTGATCGCCGGCTATTCGGCATTGCTCGAGGGCACGGTGGGCATGGATCTGTTCGAGGTATCCGGAGTTTTGCAGGCCTACACCTCAGAGAAGCCGCTGGACGCATCCCTCGATTGGCACCTGCGCCAGGCGCGCGGGGTGCGCCAGGAGGTGATCGGTTCCGACCGGCTGCGGCAGATCGCGCCGGACCTGTCTCATGATTTCGTGCAGGGCGTCTTGCTGCCCGACCACGGTTTTGTCATTCAGCCGCACCTGTTCGTCGAGGCATTGGCGGAACGCTTCGCCACGCAAGGTGGGCGCATCTTCCGGGCGCGGGTAAACGCGCTCCGCGTCGATGCCGGTGGTGTCGTCACCGGCGTCGCCACCACATTGGGCGAGATGGCGGCCGATAAGGTGGTGCTATGCGCCGGCGCCTGGTCCAACCGCCTGCTGGCGCCATTCCGCATCGGCATACCGCTGGAGACGCAACGCGGCTACCACGCTTCGGTCCTGGGTGCCAATATCCGCCCGGCGCTGCCGATCGTCGCCAGCGAGGCAAAGATTTACGCCTCACCGATGCGCGACGGATTGCGTTTCGCCGGTACGGTCGAGTTCGCCGGCCTCGATGCGCCGCCCGACTACCGACGGTCCGGCGCGGCGCTCCAACTCGCCCGCCGGATGTTCCCGGCGCTCGAATGCGACGGTGTCGAGGAATGGATGGGGCATCGCCCGTGCCTTCCCGACAGTCTGCCCGTGGTCGGCCCGGTAGCTGGCCTCGGTTCGCTTTACGTCAACTTCGGCCACGGCCATTATGGTATGACCGCCTCGCCCGGTTCGGCCGCCTTGCTCGCCGCCATGATATCAGAGCGACCGACGCCGTTCGATCCAAGACCTTACTCGCCGGCCCGGTTTTAGCGGGCGGCACCGCACCAAAGGGGTATGACGGCGATGTTTGCAACCTACCCATATTGCGGCGATCTGAAGATCGACAGTATCGAAAGCCTCGATGGCACCGTGTTCGGCATGGTCCACATGCCCGGGCGCAACCATGTCGACCCCAAGGGGAACAAATGGACGCGCGATTTGGGCCAGGACCTGGAGCGCATTGAACAATGGGGGGCAGCGGCCCTGGTGACACTGGTCGAGGATGCCGAGTTCGCCAAGCTCGGTGTGCCTAGTTTTGCCGACGAGGTGCGCGAACGGCGCTTCGCGTGGTTCCATTTTCCCATTCCCGATATGCAGGCGCCGGGCCCGGCCTTCGCGGCGGCTTGGGGCCGTGCCGGGTCGCGATTCCGGGCAATCGCTGGCGACCGCGGGCGGATCGTCGTACATTGTGCCGGCGGCCTTGGGCGGACCGGAACCTTCGTCGCGAAATTACTGGTCGAGGCGGGCATGGCGCCGGACCAGGCCGTTGCCGAACTCCGCCGGGTGCGGCCAGGCGCCGTTGAGACGATCGATCAGGAAGACTTCATCGGATCGGAGCGCATCCTCGGCAACTGAAGAAGCGCTGGGCCGGAGCCAAAAAATGAGCCGCCTTCCCGGATTGGAAGGCGGCTAGATGGGTGCAACGATGGAGAAGGATCAGCTCTTCTTCTTTTTCGGCTCGGACTTGGCTTCGTAGCGCTTGCGCCATTCTTCGATGATGCGGCCTTTTTCGACCGCCATTTTGGCGAAGTCGTTGTCGATCATCCGGGTGAACACTTCTGCCGGGAAATACTTGCGGGGCTTGTTCATCGCGGTGATCGCGACTACGGAAGCGGTGTCGGCGTAGAAGCCCATGGCGGCCTCGGAGATCGACCAATCCAAGAACTTCTGGGCGTCCGAAAGGTTCTTGGTCCCTTTCATGATTCCGACGGCCTGCATTTCCCAGCCAATGCCTTCTTCCGGAATGATGACGTCGATCGGCGCGCCCTTGGCCTTGAGCGCGGCGCCACGGTAGGGCCAGGAAACGCCGACGACGTATTCACCGGCCGCTGCTTGGTTGCAGGGCTTCGATCCGGAATGGGTATACGACGCGATGTTCTCGTGCAGCTTGTCCATGTAGGCCCAGGCTTTTTTCTCGCCCATGATCTGGATCCAGGCCGAGACGTCGAGGAAGCCGGTGCCCGACGAGGCCGGGTTCGGCATGGTCACCTGACCCTTGTAGACCGGCTTAAGCAAATCGGCCCAGGTCTTAGGCGCCGGCAGGCCCTTCTTCTTAGCCTCGACCGTGTTGAAGCAGATTGCGCCAGCCCAGCCGTAGATGCCGACCCAGTGGTTCGGCTGCTGCTTGTCGCGGTAGCGAGGGTCGAGCTTTTCGACGCCCTTAGGCGTATAAGGAATGAACATGCCGAGCTTGTCCATGGTCAGCATGCTGGTCGCAGCCATGGCGTAGACCACGTCGGCGCGCGGATTGTCCTTCTCCGCCATAAGACGGGCATGGACGATGCCTGTGGAATCGCGAACCCAGTTCACCTTGATGTCCGGATAGGCCTTGGAGAACAAGTCGCCGGCCTTCTTCAGCTTGTCGGCGTCCATCGCGGCGTAAATAGTCAGCTCGCCGGCCTTTGCGGCGTGCGCGCCAATGCCGATGGTAATGCTGACCGCCGCCGTGGAAAGAATCCGTCCAACGACGGACCATGGGTGTTTAGACATGTGGATCACTCCTATGATTTCTACTCAATGTGTCAGTAGGCCCCCCAGGATCGTGTCGCGATTGTTTGGCTCGACCATGCACTGCGCCTTCAAGTCGGGGGGGGGGATAACAGGTGCGATGCACTCATTTCGGTTCAGACGGGTTCGTTTTGGGGGCTTGGAGCCGATACGTTGGTCTGAGCTTGTCACCGGAAAGGCCCTGGAAAAATAAGCATCAACGAAACATAGGTTTGATGCGTGTCAAACACGAGGGGTTAACGAGCTTGCCGGTCGGCGACCGCTTCGGCGAGGATGCAAAGGATTTCGAACATGATTGTGACGGCGGCATGTGCGGTGCCACCGCTCGGATCGAACGGCGGTGCCACCTCGACGACGTCGCCGCCGACGAGGTTGAGGCCACGTAAGCCGCGGATCATCCGCTGTGCCTCGAGCGTGGTGAGGCCGCCGATCTCGGGCGTGCCGGTGCCTGGTGCGTAGACTGGGTCTAGCGAGTCGACATCGAAACTAACGTAGGTCGGGCCGTCGCCAACGACGCGCCGGGCTTCGGCGATGACGCCGTCGGGGCC
>JAYPXD010000140.1:0-3564 GCA_038135395.1 Alphaproteobacteria bacterium
AATGGGTAATAATACTTATTAAATTTTGTCATTGATGCGGGGTTGATGCCGATACTGGCTGGTGGTTTTTGGCAAATACAACGTTAAATTGTTTTCAGTGTCGGTTAACCCAGTTGGTTTCCTGGTTGCCGTCTCGATGCCGGCGGCGTTATGCGGATTGCGCTGATGCGGTTGCCCGTGCGGCGCAGAATGCGGAAGCGGAAGCCGAAGAATGCGAACGTCTGGCCGGCTTCGGGGATCAGCCGGGCCTCATATAGGATCAAGCCGGCGATTGTCGTAGCCTTGTCGTCGGGCAGCGGCCAGTCGAACTGACGGTTCAGGTCGCGGATCGTCACGCTGCCGGCCGCCGTGACCGACCCATCCGGCTGCATGCGGACGCCCGGTACGGAAATATCGGTCTCGTCCGTAATGTCGCCGACGATCTCCTCCAAAATGTCTTCCAGGGTTACGATGCCCATCAATGCGCCGTACTCGTCGACGACAAGCGCAAAGTGCTCGCGCCGCATCCGGAACGCCTGCAACTGGTCCCACAGCGTTGTCGTGTCCGGAATGAACCAGGGTTGCGCCGCGATTTCCTGTAGATCGACGTGGTCAAGTTCCGTGTCGCTGCTGCGAACCGCCCGCAACAGCGCCTTTGCATGCAAAACGCCGACGATATTATCAGGCTTATCGCGCCAAAGCGGCACTCGGGTATGAGGGCTGTTTAGCACTTGTTCGACAATTTGGTCCGCGGGCAAGGTGGCGTCTACTGCCACCATCCGAGACCGGTGCGTCATGACGTCTGCTACTTCGACCTCGCCCAGCTCCAACACGCTACGCAACATGTGGCGTTCGACATGGGTGTCCGGATCGTCGGAGCGATGGTGCAGGTCGATGGCGCCGCGCAATTCTTCTTCCTGGGCTTCTGCGCTGAGCAACTGCTGGGTCTGAATTCCCAGCACATGCAGGAAGTGGCGCACGATCCGCTGTACCGCAATAACGGCGGGGGTCAGGATATAGACGACGATCCGGACCGCCGGCGCAAGTTTCAGGGCCGTTTGGTCGGGGTGGGTGATGGCGACCGTCTTTGGCAAGACCTCGGCAAATATCAGAAGGAGTAGCGTCATGCCCAAAGTTGCCAAAGCAACGCCCGCTTCGCCGAACAGTCCCACCAACACACTGGTTGCGAGCGAGGCAGCCAGGATATTGACCAGATTGTTGCCGAGTAGCAGCGCGCCCAGCAGGATTTCTTTATCCTCGCGCAAGTGGCGGACGATGCCGGCGCGGCGGTGGCCCTGTCGGGCGCGGTGATGGATGCGGGCCCTGCTTGCGGCTGTCAGCGCTGTTTCTGAGCCAGAGAAAAATGCTGATATGCCGATTAGACCCAGGACGGCGAGGGCATAGAGCCAAATGCTGTCGGACATGACGAACTTGACCGTTTCGGATCAGGGGTTAGAGCGATTGCCGACATAGTGCGCCGGGCGGCTGTTAGCAACCGAGCGGCGGCTTGGACCGATGGAGCAGCGCGGCAATTTCGGTGAATACTTGCTGAAACATAGCCTCCGTCAGGCGGCCGGTTTGCGTGTTGTAGCGTGAGCAGTGATAGCTATCGATCAGAGTGATGCCGGCTATGGCGTGTTGGGCGCCGTGGCTGAAGGCGAATTGAGCCGGTCGTTCGCCGAACATGCGGACGACGCTTTCATGGGCAATCCTTCCCAGCGCTAGCACGGCAGCCAGGTTTGGCATTGCTGCGATTTCGTTGCGCAGGAACGGGCGGCATGCAGAGATTTCCGGGCCTGTCGGCTTATTCTGCGGCGGCAGACAGCGAACGGCATTGGTTATGCGGCAGTCGCGCAACTGCAATCCGTCGGAAGCTGCCGCACCATACCGACCTGTGGCAAAACCGTGCGCCAGCAATGTCGCATACAGCAGGTCGCCTGCATAGTCGCCGGTGAATGGGCGTCCAGTGCGGTTTGCCCCTTTAAGCCCGGGGGCCAACCCCACGATCAGCAGGCGCCCGTCCGTCGAACCGAATGACGGTACCGGCGCGTTGAACCAATCGGGGTAAGCCGCGCGTTGCTGATGCCGGAAGTCAGCGAGCCGCGGACAAAGCGCACAGTCCTGCGATGGAAAAAGGCTATCGGTTTCGGGCAACGAATTAGGTGACCGGCGAGCTTTCGTCGTCATCGTAATAGTCGTCCTGGCCATCTTCGTCGAATGGCCGTTGCGGACGCCCGCCAGACCGTTCGATATAGGGTTGCAGCGCTGTCAGGTCGACAAAATGATCGGCCTGGCGGCGAAGTTCATCGGCTACCATCGGCGGCTGTGTCCGAACCGTCGAAACCACAGTGACGCGAACGCCTTGCCGCTGCAGCGAATCCACCAACCGCCGGAAATCGCCGTCACCGGAAAACAGTACGATATGATCGACGTGGCTGGCCATTTCCATCGCATCGATCGCAAGTTCAATATCCATGTTGCCTTTGATCTTGCGTCGGCCGGTAGCGTCGGTGAATTCCTTCGTCGGCTTTGTGATCATCGTAAAGCCATTGTAATCGAGCCAATCGATCAATGGTCGGATCGGTGAATATTCTTGATCCTCCATTAACGCGGTATAGTAAAAGGCGCGTTTTAGGTACGTAATTTTTCGGAAGTAGTCGAGCAGCTTTCTATAGTCAATATCAAAATTTAAGCTCCGGGCGGCCGAATAAAGATTGGCGCCGTCAATGAATAGAGCTGTACGTTCTTCTGGGTAGTCTTTTACCATGGGAAGCCTTATTTTGATTTCTAAAAAGTGGATGCTTGTGGCGCAATTCGCTGCAACAGATAATAATTTATCTTTGGCGCGCTTGCGCCCCATTTGTTCTAAATAGACAAGCGAATGCCGCTCTGCAAGTTGCGAATCGCTTCTTCTTAGAGAAAGCGCCGCGCAGATTGACGCGCAATTGAGTGCAAAGATTGAGTTGGTGGCAAATTTACGCTAGATTGTGTGTTTAACTAAAGCGGAGAAAATTTGTCATGGCGCGCGTGACTGTCGAAGATTGTGTGGAACTGGTCCCGAACCGGTTCGAACTGATCGCGCTGGCCGCTCAGCGCGCCCGCGAGATTTCCGCGGGTGGCGAACTGACCATAGACCGGGACCGGGATAAGAATCCGGTCGTGTCGCTGCGTGAAATTGCAGAATCGACCGTCAGTCTCGACGATTTGCGCGAGGGCGTCATTCAGAACCATCAGCGCCAGATGGAGCCGGCCTTCTCTGCCGATGACGAGCGCGCCCGCCCGGCCGCACTGACCGGCCCGGGCATGGACGATGACGATCCGCCGCCGGCCGAGGAATTGGATCTTGCGTCGCTGGCGCGTGAATTGGCGGCGCAGGCTGGTGATTTTCAGAACCGGGACGACTAGGGGATTTCCCGTCTGTGTCGGCCTTAGCGTAAGGGGTTCCATTGCGTGCTCCGGCACTCTGACTTGATTGCGGCGGTCCGGGCCTACGATCCCGATGCGGATGGCGATGCAATCGAGCGCGCCTACGTGTTTGCCGCCAATGCGCATGGCAGCCAGCAACGTGCGTCGGGTGACCCCTAC
>JAYPXD010000140.1:3574-9611 GCA_038135395.1 Alphaproteobacteria bacterium
TCCAAGCACTTGGATGCTGCCACCATTGTGACGGCTTTGCTGCATGATACGGTGGAGGACACAGCCGCAACGCTTGAAGATGTGCGGGCCCAGTTCGGCGACGAGGTCGCCGCCCTGGTCGACGGAGTGACCAAGCTTTCCAAGCTGGAGCTTCAGCCCGACCAATCCAAGCAAGCGGAAAACTTCCGGAAACTGGTCGTAGCCATGTCGCGCGACATCCGCGTGCTGTTGGTGAAACTTGCCGACCGGCTGCACAACATGCGGACGCTCAGTTACTTTAGAAACCCGGAAAAACGGGTGCGGATCGCCAAGGAGACGGTCGAAATTTATGCGCCTTTGGCCGAGCGCATCGGCATGCAGGATTGGCACGACACGCTAACCGATCTGGCCTTTATCGAATTGCATCCCGACGCCCGTCGTTCGGTCATGACACGGCTGGACTATTTGCGCGAACATGGCCGCGACCTGGTGAGCCGGGTCATCCTGGAATTGAAATCGTTGTTGGAGGCAGAAGGCATTCCGGCGGAGGTTTTTGGGCGAGAGAAAACGCCGTCTTCGATTTGGGAGAAGATGAAACGAAAGGATGTGCCTTTCGAGCAGCTGACCGATATCATGGCGTTCCGCATCTTGGTCAACGATGCGGCGGAGTGCTATCGCGCACTTGGCGTGATCCATGGTGCCTATCCGGCCGTATTAGGGCGGTTCAAGGATTATATCAGCCTGCCGAAGGCGAATGGTTATCAATCGATCCATACTGCCGTCCTGGGGCCGGAAAATCTGCGCATTGAAGTGCAGATCCGAACCCATGCGATGCACCGGGTCGCCGAGTACGGTGTAGCGGCGCACTGGAATTATAAAGAAGGCGGCGGGGCTCCGGAAACAGACGGTCTGCAATACAGCTGGATCCGCGGACTTTTGGAGATTCTGGAAAGTGCCGAAGGCGCCGACGAGTTTCTCGATAACACCCGGCTGGAGATGTATAAGGATCAGGTGTTCTGCTTTACCCCGGGCGGTGCGCTGATCCCGTTGCCGCAAGGCGCAACCCCGATCGATTTCGCCTACGCCGTGCATTCCGACATCGGCGATCAATGCGTCGGCGCAAAGATTAATGGCAAATTGATGCCGTTACGTTCGGTGCTGCAAAATGGCGACCAGGTCGAGATCAGCACGTCCAAGGGCCGGATGCCTTCGCCGGAATGGCTGCACTTCGCCATTACCGGCAAAGCCCGCGCTGGCGTAAGGCGGGCAATCCGCGCCCGGCAACGCGATCAGTACATAGCGCTGGGCAAGGAGATCGTCCGGTCAATCTTTGCCGGCCGCGGTGTCGATCCGACGGAACGTACGCTTGCGCCGGTGCTGGACCATTTCAGCTATTCTTCCATCGAGGACCTCCAGGCCGCACTTGGAGAAGGGCTGGTTGGCGAGCATGCCGTTTCCACCATGCTGTTTCCCGAGGCGCCGGAAGAGGAAAGCAATGTCGTACCGCTGACTCCGACCCGGCGGCAGCGTGCGCGGGAGAAAGCGAAGCCGGTTGCGATCCGTGGACTGATTCCTGGAATGGCGATGCATTTCGCCCGGTGCTGCCACCCGCTGCCCGGAGACGACATCATCGGCATCGTCACCACCGGCAAAGGCGTCACCATCCATACCTCCGATTGCGCGTCGCTGGAAAGCTTTCAACACACGCCCGAGCGGTGGCTGAATGTCGATTGGGAGCCCGAGACGTCGGCGGGCCATGTGGCGCGGTTGCGGGTGACGTCTGAGCACCGGCCGGGGCAGTTGGCCGAGATCAGCGCAACGATCGCCGCCAATCGGGGCAACATCACCAATCTGCGGTTTACCTCTCGCGCAGAAGATTTCTTTGAGATGCAAATCGACATCGAGGTCATGGACGTTTCGCATTTGAGTAATATTATCGCCGCGTTGCGCGCGATCTCGACGGTTGCGTCGGTGGATCGGGCGCGCGCCTGATGGTGTCCCGGTGAGCATTGAGAGCTGTTTTTGATGTCTTTGCCCTATCTTCGCCTCGGCATTAACGTCGATCATGTGGCGACCGTGCGGAACGCCCGCGGCGGCGATTATCCATGCCCGGTGCGCGCGGCACAGTTGGCCAAGGAAGCTGGCGCCGACGGTATTACCGCCCATTTGCGCGAGGACCGGCGGCATATCCGCGATGCCGATATCCGCCGTTTGCGCGAGGAGGTCGCCCTGCCGCTGAACTTTGAGATGGCGGCGACAGCGGAGATGCGCGACATCGCGCTGGCCACCCTGCCGCACGCTGCTTGTCTGGTGCCGGAAAAACGCGAGGAGCTGACCACGGAAGGCGGATTGGACGTGCGCGGCCATCACAATACCGTCGCGCCGGTGGTGCGCGCTCTGGCCGATGCTGGCATCCGCGTCTCACTGTTCGTCGAGGCGGACCCGGATCAGTTGCGCGCCGCGGCGGATGCCGGCGCAGCGGTGGTCGAGTTGCACTCCGGCAGCTATTGCGACGCGCCGGAGAACGAAAGGCCAGCATTGCTGAAGCGGTTGCAGGATGCGGCTACGCTGACCGCAAAGCTGGGTCTGGAATGCCATATCGGGCACGGCTTGACCTACAATACGGTTGGCCCGGTCGCCGCGATCCCGGAAGTGGTGGAACTGAACATCGGCCACTTCCTGATTGGCGAAGCGATTTTCATCGGGCTGGGTCCGGCCATCCAGCGGATGCGGGCTGCTATGGATGCCGGCCGACTGATGGCCCCCAGCTACCGCGCATGATTATCGGCATTGGAGCGGACCTGATTGACATCCGGCGGATCGAGCGTCTGTTGGACCGGTTCGGCGAACGCTTCATCAATCGGACCTTTACCGAGGACGAACAGCGGAAGTCGGAACGCCGCGCCAATCGCGCGGCCAGTTATGCCAAGCGGTTCGCCGCGAAGGAAGCCTGCGCAAAGGCCTTGGGGACGGGGTTGGCGCAGGGCGTAGGTTGGCTGGACCTTGGCGTCGAGACGATGCCCGGCGGAAAGCCGACGATGCGGTTGACCCGCGGCGCGGCTGCGCGGCTCGCGGCCTTGACGCCGGCGGGTATGCGCGCGCAGATAGACTTAACGATTACCGACGATTATCCGCTGGCTCAGGCGTTTGTCGTTATTTCCGCCATCCCCGGCGATATGGCCGAGCCTGGCGCACAGCCGATTGCCCGATGAACGGGCGATCGGGCACACCAGTGTAGAAAAGAGGACCACAGGCGTGGCTAAACAATCCAGCGGCGGTTTGCTGTCGATCCTACGCACCATCGTGATCGCCGGCGCAATTGCGTTCACCTTTCGTAGTTTTGCGTTCGAGCCGTTCAATATCCCCTCGGGGTCGATGCTGCCGACCTTGTTGGTGGGCGATTTCCTGTTTGTTTCAAAATATTCCTATGGATACAGCAAGTTCTCCTTTCCCGGCAGCCTGGACCTGTTTTCCGGCCGCATTGGCGGTTCGGAGCCGAAGCGCGGGGACGTCGCCGTGTTCCGCTGGCCGAAAAACACCTCGATTGACTACATCAAGCGGGTGATCGGCTTGCCGGGCGATACCATTCGCATGATCTCTGGACGGCTTTACATCAATGGCAAGATGGTCGAGCGCGAGCATGTTGGAACCTATGAGGATACCGACGAGCGGGGCGTGGTCACGCGGCTGCACATGTACATTGAGACACTGCCGAATGGGGTGAAACACCATATTTTGGAGCGCAGCGACCAGGACCCGTTCGACAACACCAATGATTTCGTCGTGCCGCCTGGACATTTCTTTGCCATGGGCGATAATCGCGACAACTCGCAAGATAGCCGGGCATTTTCGTCCGTCGGGTATGTGCCGATGGAAAATCTGGTCGGCCGGGCGGAAATCCTGTTCTTCTCCATCGACGACCGAAAGGGCCTGCTGTACGGCGTCCCGAATGGCATTCGCTGGGACCGCCTGCTGAACACGGTTTCGCCATGACGAGGCCAATGATGTGAGCCAGCCCGGTGAAAATTCGAGTGCGTTTGGTGCATTGGCCAGTCTGCTGGGGTACCGGTTCCGCGATCTGAATTTGCTGTCGGCGGCCCTGACGCATCCAAGCGTTGGCGAGCGCGACCAGCGCCGGCAGTACGAGCGAATGGAATTTTTGGGAGACCGGGTGCTGGGTCTGGTCATCGCCGATTTGCTGTTGGAGCAATTCCCGGACGAGCACGAGGGCGTCCTGTCGCAAAGATTGGTCAGTCTGGTGCGGGCAGAATCGTTGGCTGAGGTGGCGGAACGGTTGCATCTGGCCGATTATCTGACGGTCAGTGCATCCGCTGCTGGCGATGGCGGGCGGGGCCGGATCTCCGTACTGTCGGACGCGTGCGAAACGTTGATTGGCGCGATGTACCTCGATGGCGGGTTGGAGCCGGCGCGGGCCTTCGTCCGTCGCCATTGGGCAGACTTGGAGACGAAGGGCGACGCCAGGGCGTTGCTCGATCCCAAAACAGCGCTGCAGGAATGGCTGCAGGGCCGAGGCGCGCCGCTGCCGACCTACCGGGAGGTTTCGCGGCAAGGCCCAGCGCATGCGCCAGAGTTTACGGTAGAAGTTTCCAGCGCCGATGGGCAAGCCGCACGGGCCGTCGGCAGCAACAAGCGGGCGGCGGAGCAAGCAGCGGCCGAAGTCTTGCTGCGGCGTCTCGAGGCATCCAATGACTGAGCCAATTTCCAATCCGGAACCGATGCACCGGTGCGGCCTGATTGCCCTGGTGGGCGTGCCGAACGTCGGCAAGTCCACCCTGATCAATCGGCTGGTGGGGGCGAAGGTGGCGATTGTGACGCCCAAGGCCCAGACCACCCGCACCCGGGTGCTGGGCATTCGCATGGCCGGCGCGACGCAGGCGGTGTTTATCGATACGCCCGGCATCTTTCAGCCGAAGCGGCGGCTCGACCGGGCCATGGTGCAGACCGCATGGCGGGAGGCCGGCGATGCCGACGAGACCTGCCTGCTGATCGACGCGGGCAAGGGACTGGATGCGGCTACCCGGGCGATTGCCGAGCGTCTGAAGCAATCCGGCCGCGAAGTGGTGGCGGTTTTCAACAAGATCGACAAAGTGCGCCGGCCGCGCCTGCTGGAACTGGCGCAGGAATTGAGCGCTATTTTGCCTTGCCGCGACGTATTTATGGTCGCCGCCATCAATGGCGACGGCGTCGAGGATCTGTTCACCAGGTTGGCGGCACGCCTGCCGGAGGGGCCGTGGCTGTTCCCGGACGATCAGTTGACCGACATGCCCGACCGGCTGATGGCCGCGGAAATCACCCGCGAGAAACTGATGCTGAGCCTGCGCAACGAATTGCCCTATGATCTGGCGGTCGAGACCGAGGATTGGCAGGTGTTCCAGAACGGCGCCTTGCGGATCTCTCAGGTCATCCACATCGCCCGCGACAGCCAGAAAGGCATCGTCGTCGGCAAGGGCGGAGAGCGAATCAAGCACATCCGCGAGGCGTCGCAGCGCGATCTTCAGGAGATCTACGAGACGCCGGTGCATCTGTTCCTGCACGTCAAGGTCCGTCCCGGCTGGGATGAAGACCGGGCGCACTTCCGCGACTTGGGGCTAGACTACAACGTATGATCGAATGGGCGGATCAGGGCATTCTGCTGGCGATTGAGCCGCATGGCGAAGGCCACGCGGTCGCCCAGGTCCTGACCGAGGCGCATGGCCGCCACGCTGGCCTCGTGCATGGCGGCGCTGGCTCGCGCCGGGCGCATGAGTTGCAGCCGGGAGCCGCACTTAGCCTGAACTGGCGGGCTCGGTTGGCCGATCACCTGGGCGCCTATGCCTATGAACTGGAGACGCCGCACGCCGCTTTCTGGCTGGAGGACCGCCGCCGGCTGGCCGGGATTGCATCGGCCTGTGCCGTCGCGTCCGTGCTGCCGGAGCGGGAGCCGATGCCCGGCGTCTATCATGGATTGACGGCCCTGCTGGCCGCATTGGAGAGCGAGGCCTGGCCCGCCGCCTAGGGAGTGTGGGAGTTGGGCGTGCTGCGGGCCGTGGGCTTTGGT
>JAYPXD010000141.1:0-9595 GCA_038135395.1 Alphaproteobacteria bacterium
CTGCCGCGTGTATGCCCGGACGGCACCCGCAACCGCTACCGCATCGCCCGTCTCAAGGAGAAGATGGGCACCAAGTCCATGGCGTCGGGCGAACTGATCTTCAACGGCGCGCTGGCGCATCTGCTGGGGGACGAGACGAAGGGCCTGAAGCAGATGATGGACCAGGTGAACCTCTCGCGCCTCTCCCACGGCGTTCGCGCCGCCGCCATGATGCAGCGTTGCTGGAACGAGGCGAAGGCCGTCGCCAATAACCGCCGGGCCTTCGGCAAGGGCCTGATGGAGTTCCCGCTGCTGCGCCGCCAGTTGCTCGACGTGCTGCTGCCGACGGCCCAGTCCGTCAGCATGTTCGCCTACTGCGCCCACATGATGGACCGCGCGCAGAAGGGCGAAGCGGCGGCGCAGAAACAGCTCCGCATCATGACGCCGCTGCTGAAATATCAGACGGCGCGGGACAATATCGGCGTCGCCGACGCCTCCATGGAGACCCGCGGCGGCAATGGCTATATCGAGGATTGGGTGAACAGCCGCCTGGTGCGCGACGCCCATATCGGCGTGTTGTGGGAAGGCACCAGCAACATCAACGCCCTCGACATCATCACCCGCGCCGTGGCGAAGGAAGACGCCCACCGCGAGCTTCAGGAAGGCATTCGCGAGAAGCTGGACGAGGTGCCGGCGCAGATCCGCGGCCGTTACCAGACCCTGATGGACAAGGCCACTGACTTCGCCGAACGCGTTGCCCGTAAGCCGGAGAGCGAACACCTCTGCCGCAAGGCCTCCTCCGCCCTCTATCACGCCACCAGCGCCGCCCTGATGGCCTGGGAAGGCGCAACCGCCGAAGCCGCGGGCAAGACCACTAACCGTGTGGCCCTTGCGCAATTGGTGGAGGATACCCGGCTTGCACCGCAGGATCCCTTCGGCTCGGATGATCTGGGCAGGGCAGGGGCCCTGGTTGATCAGGCGCTGGCGGCGAGCGCCTGAGGCGCCTCAATGATCCAAATCGCTGAAAGCCCCTGGACCGCGGAGACCTCCGACAGCCGCATCCCTGCCCGCAACAAGGTCGTCAGCCGCTATCTGATCGACCGCTGGGCGGCAGAGCAGCCGGACAAGGTGTTCCTGAAGTTCGACGACCCGGACCATCCCACCGGCGGCGAGGAATGGACATACCGGGAGTTCAAGGACCGTGTTGTCCAGGTTGCGGTCGGCCTCCAGCAACTCGGCGTCGCCCAGGGCGACCACGTGCTGGTCTGGACCCCGAACAGCCGCGAGCACACCCTGGCGTTCTTTGCCGTCAACTATCTGGGCGGCGTCTATGTGCCGATCAACACCGCCTACCGCGGCAACCTGCTGGCGCATGTCATAGAGGTTTCGGACGCGAAGCTCGCTATCGTCCACAAGGACCTTTGCGAGCGCCTCGCCGACGTGAACCTGACCTGCCTGGAGCAGGTCGTCACCGTCGGTGGCGCGGCAGAGACGCCGCTGCCCACCCAACGCTTCGAGGACGCGCTCTACCCGACCGAGGGCACGCTGGCGCCATTGCAGCGCACCATCGAGCCGTGGGACCCGTTCGCCATCATCTTTACCTCCGGCACCACGGGGCCGAGCAAGGGCGTGCTCGCCTCCTACCTGCACATCTACACCAATGCTGGCCCCGAAACCTGGCACATGGTGACGGGCGAGGACCGCTGGCTGATGAACTTCCCGATGTTCCACATTGGCGGCATGGGCACGATGTTCGTCATGCTCTGCCGTGGCGGCTCCATCGGTTTCTGCGAGCGCTTCGACACCCGCACCTACTGGGATTCCGTCCGCCGCATGGACTGTACCGCGGCCTTCCTGCTGGGCGCGATGGCGACCTTCCTGGCGAAAGAACCACCCTCGCCGAAGGACGCCGACCATCCGTTGCGCCTCGCCTTCATGGTGCCGTTGTCGGGCGATATCCCGGCCTTCAGCCGGCGCTTCGGCCTGGATGTCTACACCATCTTCAACATGACGGAGATCTCCACCCCCATCCTCTCCGAAGCCAATCCGACCAAACGCGGCACCTGCGGCCTTGCCCGGCCCGGTGTCGAGGTGCGGCTGGTGGACGAGAACGATTGCGAGGTGCCCCTCGGCCAGGTCGGCGAGATGATGATCCGCACCGACCGGCCCTGGGGCATGAATTCCGGCTATTACAAGAACCCGGAAGCGACGGCGAAGGCCTGGCGCAACGGCTGGTTCCACACCGGCGACGCCTTCACCAAAGATGCGGATGGCTATTTCTACTTCGTCGACCGCATGAAGGACGCCATCCGTCGGCGCGGTGAAAACATTTCCTCGCTGGAAGTGGAGATGGAGGCCCTCGCCCACCCCGCTGTGCGCGAGGCCGCTGCCATCGCCGTTCCCAGTGATATGGGCGAGGACGAGGTCATGCTTTGCCTCTCAGCCCAGCCGGACGCCAGTATCGACCCGGCGGAGATGATTGGCTTCCTGACCCCGCGCATGGCCTATTTCATGGTGCCGCGCTATCTGCGCATCATGGACGACCTGCCGAAGACGCCGACGGCCAAGGTGATGAAGCACGAACTGCGCGGCCAGGGCGTCACCAACGATACCTGGGACCGCGAGGCCCACGGCATCCGGTTGAAAAGCGAACGCTTTGGATGACACCTGTTGATCGCCGCGCTTCCGTGACACCAACCAAAAACTGAGGAACCCAAACCATGCGTATCTCCATCGGCATCGGCAGCCATTCCGCCCGGGACATCAAGGGCGCGGTCGAATACGTCCAGGCGGCGGATCGTTTGGGCGTCGATTGTGTCTGGTCGGCAGAGGCATGGGCGCATGATGCCTGCACCAGCCTGGCCTACATGGCCGCCAAGACCGAGCGCATTCACATCGGCACCGCGATCATGCAGATCAGCGCCCGCACGCCCTCCATGACGGCGATGACGGCCTTGTCGCTGTGGGATATCTCGGGCGGACGGTTCCGGCTTGGGTTGGGCGTGAGCGGGCCGCAGGTGGTGGAGGGATTGCAGGGTGTCTCGTTCGCCAAGCCGCTGACCCGCCTGCGCGAGACCGTCGATATCTGCCGCATGGCCTTCCGCGCCGAGAAAATCCAGTACGATGGCGAGGTATTTCAATTGCCGCGTCCCGGCGGCGAGGGCAAAGCGCTGCGCCTGGAATTCCCGCCGTGCCCGATCCCGATCTATCTGGCGACGCTGGGGCCGAAAGCGCTGGAATTCACCGGGGCCGCAGCGGATGGCTGGCTCGGCACCAGCTTCTCGCCGGATCATCCGGGGGCGCACCTGGATTACATCGCCAAGGGCGCGAAGTCTGGCGGCCGGACTCTACGCGACATCGACATTTGCGCGACCGTCAGCGTGACGCTCGGCGACAATGTCGAGGAGTTGATCGACAGCAAGCGCATGGGTGTCGCCTTTCAGATGGGGGCCATGGGCTCGAAGCAGACCAATTTCTACAACGAGGCGTTCCAGCGCGCCGGCTATCAGGACGATGCGTTGGCGATCCAGGCGCTGTGGAAGCAGGGCAAGCGCGAGGAAGCAGCAAAGCGGGTGCCGGATGCTATGGTGACGCAATTCCAGGCCGTCGGCACGCCGGACATGATCCGCGAACGCTTTGCCAAGTATCAATCAGTTGGCGTCAATGCGCTCAGCATCCGAGGCGACGAAAAGCTGCCGACGCCAGACCGGATCGCCCTGTTGGAACAGGTCATGGACTTGGCGAACAGCCTTGATGAGGCCGCATAGGCGCGTTGCCTATTGTTGCCGGACGGACAGTTTGGCGGCCAGTCCCTTCGACAGCCAAGCCTCCAGCGCTTCCGCTCCGGCTGCGTCCGCTTCGCTCCGCCAGGCAGCCGCCGCCGCATCGCCGCGGAATCGCATGCGGTCTTCAATGTCATTGATCACCCGGGCGGCGGAGGCGTCGCCAGTCGCTGCGGCCATGGAGGCCCAAAACAGCGCGCGGCGGTAGCTGCGTTGGCTTCCCAAACCGCTGAGATGCGCAACAGCTAGCTGGCGCATGGCTGAAATCGACGCAAACCCAGCCTCGTCCGGCTGTGGCAAATTCTCTGCTTGGAGCCCAAGAACCTCGGCGGTGGTCAATTGCTGTTCCAAGGTGTCCAACAAGCGTGCAGCGCCATCGGTCCTATTTTCAGCCGCCTTCAGGACCAGCCGATAGGCGGCTGCGGGAGCCTCGGCCATTAAATCCTGGGCGATGGCCATGGCCGCGGGCCCGTCGCCTGCTTCCGCCATCGGCTTAAGCAATGTCCGGCCGGTGGCGGGCGATTTTGGCGCGCCGACGCCATTCAACAACGCCATTCCGATGCTGCGTCGTTCGGCGGTGTCCAGCATTTGCGGCGCGACCAGAGCCGCTTTCAACTTTGCGGCATTGATCAAAGCCGTGCGGCTGGCGACGCCATTGGACACTTTGGGGCGCAGAACGCTGACAAGGTGTGGGAGATCTTCCGCAATTTCAGCGTTGAGATACACGGGCTGCGCCGGCCTGACGTCGATGGCGATGGTCCCTTGCTCCGAGACAAAACGGCGAACCTCGCGCGCCATGGAGTCGACGAATTCTTGGTGCTCTCGCGGCAGCGCCTGCGGGCGCTTGGGGCCGGGTCCAGGCGCGCTCAATGCGTCTGTCAGACCGCCCTGTACAATCTGAGCGGCGGCGTTTGGATCGGTCATCGGCGGCGGCAGGATTGGCTTGATCTTTTGCCAAAGCCCTAAATCATCGATGGATACCGATGCCGACGACAGCATAGCCGTGATGTCGTTTTGTTTGGCTGCGAAATACTCGAAATCCAGGTTGACATTGACAGCGGCCAATTCCGCCAGGCCAATTTGGGTGCTGACGAGCAGGCGACCCGGGCCGACGGTATAGGTAAGTTCAACTTCGAAACGGTCGAGCGCTATCTGCGCGGTGCCGGTCGCCGCTAATTGTTGCCTCATTTCCGGCATTGCGCAGCTGGGCGAAGCGGTGGCGCCGAACAGCGCCAGCCGGATACGCATTGTATCCCATTGTGCCGGGTTCGAGCCTGCAATGGATGCCCGTTCGGCTGATACCACGCACGGCGTTTCAACAGGCCACGGAACCTCCGGATAGATTTTTAGGCCGTGTATTGCAATCGTCGATGACAGGAAATCGCTGGAAATGTCCGTGTAGGTGAAATCGACTTGTTCACGCAACGCCATGGCGCCGACTTGCATCAGAGCCTGAACATAACGCTCGACCGAAATGAACTCCCACAATGCGGGGCGAGGGTCGCCTCCCGCCAGGGCGGCTGGGCCTGACGTGAAAGCCACCGCGCTGACTGCAGCAAAAAGAATGGTGCGCATCGTCTATCTCTCACCAGTTGCCTGCATCGCACATTCATTGTTCGATCAAATCGGCCAAATGTCCACGATGAACGACCAATCTCGACTAATCGCCCTCATTGGCGGTATAAGCGGGCCGAATGTTACAGTCGATACAGAAAGACACGTAAAAATGGCAGAAATCACGACGGATGTGCTTGTTATTGGCGGTGGGAACGCGGCGATGTGTGCCGCCCTCTCAGCTCGTGAGCAGGGTGCAAGCGTTCTGGTGTTGGAGCGCGCGCCGAAAGAGGAGGCAGGCGGCAACTCGGCCTTTACTGCAGGCAACATCCGGACTGTGTTCAACGGCGTAGACGATATCCGCGCGCTGTGCCCCGATCTTTCGGACGATGAAGTCGCTATGACCGACTTCGGCACCTACACCGAAGACCAGTTCTACGACGACATGGGCCGTCTGACCGAGTACAAGACCGACCCTGACATGTGCGAGTTGCTGGTGACCCGCTCGCTCGATACGATGAAATGGATGCGCGGCAAGGGCGTGCGCTTCCTGCCAATTTATGGCAAGCAGGCGTTCAAGATCGACGGCAAGTTCAAGTTCTGGGGCGGCCTAGTGGTCTCTGCATGGGGCGGCGGCCCCGGACTGGTTGAGGCGTTGACCGAAGCCTGCGCCAAGAATGACATCAAGGTGATGTACGGCGCCCGCGCCACCTCGCTGATTCACGATGACGAAGGCGTGCACGGGGCCCGCGTACGCCTGCGCGATGAAGGCAAGACTATTACCATCGCTGCCCGCGCCGTGGTTATGGCCGCAGGCGGTTTCCAGGCGAATCCGGAGATGCGCACCCGCTACCTCGGCCCCGGGTGGGATCTGGCCATGGTGCGCGGCACCCGCTTCAACACCGGCGACGGCATCAACATGGCGCTGGCTGCCGGCGCCCGGCCCTATGGCAACTGGAGCGGCTGCCATGCGGTCGGCTGGGACTATAACGCACCGGAATTCGGCGACCTGGACGTCGGCGATAACTTCCAGAAGCACTCCTACCCCTGGGGCGTCATGATCAACGCCGACGGCAAGCGCTTTGTCGACGAGGGCTATGACTTCCGGAACTACACCTATGCCAAGTACGGTCGAGTGATCTTGGAACAGCCGAAGCAGATGGCCTGGCAGGTGTTCGACAACAAGATCATCCCGGCGCTGCGCGACGAATACCGCATCCGTCAGGTGACAAAGGTGCGGGCCAACACTCTGGAAGAGCTGGCGGAGAAGCTGGAAGGCGTCGACGGCAAGCAATTCCTGCGGACGATCAAGGAATACAACGCTGCGGTCCAGACGGATATTCCCTACAACCCGAATATCAAGGACGGCCGCCGCACCGAGGGCCTGGCCATCGATAAGACCAACTGGGCCAACACCATCGATGAAGCCCCGTTCGAGGCCTACCAGACCACGTGCGGCGTCACCTTCACCTTCGGCGGCATTCGTATCAACACCAAAGGCCAAGCGATGGACACGGAAGAGGTCGAGATTCCCGGCCTCTATGCGGCCGGTGAGAATGTCGGCGGCCTGTTCTGGTTCAACTATCCGGGCGGCACTGGCCTGATGGCCGGCGCGGTGTTCGGCAAGATCGCCGGCGAGAGCGCCGGCAAGGCGGCCGTCGGCAACAGCTAGGCTCGGTTACCGCAGCCCTCGGATAGAGGGATGTCTATCCTGGACAGGGCCGGCGCAGCGATGCTCCGGCCCTTTTCTGTCGATGCTATGGTCCAGAACACTGAGTCCGCCGCGTTCCTCTATCCGCAACTGTTGACAGACGCGCCCAGCCGCGAAACTAGCCTCCCAACATCTCTTTTGCGACAACGTCGCGGACCAGTTCCGTATCGAGTCCGTGTGCTGCGATCTCTGTCTTTGAGGCCGCGACAATGGCGTCGGCGTCAGCCATGGCACGCAGTTCTTTGAATCGGTCGGGTCGGGTCAGCCCCATGCTCTCGCCCACCAATTCCATATAATTGGCAACGCGGAACGACCGCTTTGGCTCGTGTCCGGCCAGTTCGCGATGCTCGCCGTGATAGATACTAAGCAGTGTATCTACGCCCGCTGCCTCGGCCTCATCCAGCACGCGCGCCGTCGTCGTTGCATTGTACCGGCCGAGCGGGGCGAGCGACGTGCCGTTGTAGCCGATGCTGGCGGTCTGCAACTCGACGACCTCCACTCCCGGCACGGCAGCCAGCAGCTCGCGCACCGCCTCGTTGACGCCCAGCTCGCCGGCGAATTCGTAGAGCGCGACGCGGCACTCCACCCGTTTTGTCATCATCGGTCGCAACCGATCCAATTGCCCGGCGAGCCAGACCGGGAACATGGTCATGTCTAGGCTGGAGCCCGTGACCTCGCGGTAGCTGGGAATCATGGTCTCGCCGAATTGGATCTGGCAGGTCGGGCACCAGGACAGCACCTGGCTGGACTTAAACGCCGCCATCTTGTCCAGGGTGTTGAACGCCTGCCTGCCGGAATTTTCGGTATCTCCCGGGCGGGCCGGCAGGATGCCACAACAGGCGCTGGGGCCGCCCTGGACCTCGTAGGTCACATCCAGCTTTTCCAGCACATCCAAGCAAAGCAGCCCGATGTGCGGCGTCTTCAGCATGTTACAGCCGGTATAGAACACCATGTCCGGCGCCTCGTCCCGCTCCGGATGCGAGCGCGGGCTAAGTTTGGCCAAAAGGTCCGGTGGCAATGACAAGCGCGAGAGCACGCGCACGCCGCGGCTCATCTTCTGGAAAGCCGCCTTGCCAGTGGCCCGCCTTTCGTCCGGCGCGTTGCGCCTAGTGAGCGTTCGCCGGGCCATTGTCAGCATAAAGCGCGGATTGATCCCCTCCGGACAGACAGTCAGGCAATGGCCCGACCCGCAGCAGGTGCGCGCCCACGTCTCAGCATCTTCTGGTCCGGCCCCACTGCGCAGGATATCGCGCACACCGGAGGTAAGGCTTTCTGGCTGGCTGTTATCGATGCCGGCAATGGCGGGAGTCGGGCAGACAGCGGCACAGGCGCCGCACGCCGTGCAGGCGTCGGCGATGGCTTCGACCCGGGCGTCGAGGGATGCGATAAAGGCGTCGCTACGGTCGGACATGCCGCGTCTCCCGTTGGATTTGCGGCATGGTAGCCGACCGGGACGGTCGGGGCAAACCGGATTGGCGTCAGGCGTTGGCGCCGTGGCAATGCTTGAACTTCTTGCCGGAGCCGCACGGGCACGGCGCATTGCGCGGCACCTTACCCCAGGAATCCGGAACATTCGGGTTCATGGTCGGCGATGGGGCCGGGCGGCTGTCCATCGGGCGGGGGCGGGGCAACGGCTGGGTGCCGTCGTCGGCGAAGGACGGACCATCTTCCGCGCCAGCCATCACCAACTCAGACCCATCCTCGTGGGTTTCCTGCCATTCCTCTCCGGACGGAGATTCCGGCATGGTCACGCCCTGTTGCTGGCGGATTTCCAAATGCGAGAGCGAACTGGTCGTCGATTCGCGCAGGCGGGTCAGCATGGCCTCGAACAGTTCGAAGGCTTCCGACTTGTACTCGTTCAGCGGGTCACGCTGGGCGTAGGCCCGCAGACCGATGCCCTGGCGCAGATGATCCAGATGCAACAAATGCTCTTTCCAGAACTGGTCCAGCAGTTGCAGCAGCACGCTCTTTTCGGCCAGCCGCATCAGATCCTGGCCCCAGTTTGCGGTCTTGCCGGCCATGCGTTGGTCGAGGGCCTTGGCGATGCGTTCCCGCATTTCCTCGTCGGCGATGCCCTCTTCCTTAGCCCAATCCGCCAAGGGTAGGTTCAGGGCGAACAGACGCTGCACCTCTTCGTGCATGGCGGCGATGTTCCACTGGTCGGGCAATGCCTTTTCGGGCATATGCGTGGCGACCATTTCGTCCAGCACTTGTTCGCGCATTTCCAGCACGTCGTCATGGACGTTGTCGGTCTCCATAATCTCGCGGCGCTGTTCGTAGATGACCTTGCGCTGGTCGTTCATGACGTTGTCGAAGCGCAGCAGGTTCTTGCGGATGTCGAAGTTGCGCGCCTCGACTTTCTGTTGGGCTTTCTCCAGCGCTTTGTTGATCCAGGGGTGAATGATCGCTTCACCCTCTTTCAGACCCAGCCGGCGCAGGATGCCATCCATCCGCTCCGAGCCGAATATCCGCATCAGGTCGTCGTCGAGCGAGACGAAGAACTTGGATGCGCCGGGATCGCCCTGGCGGCCGGACCGGCCGCGCAGCTGGTTGTCGATGCGGCGGCTTT
>JAYPXD010000142.1:0-9531 GCA_038135395.1 Alphaproteobacteria bacterium
TCGCCTTCCCATGGATTTCACCTTCTCCCCCGAGCACGTGCAACTGCGCGAGACAGTTCGCCGGTTCGCCGCTGCAGAGATGCAACCCCATGCTGCCGAGGCTGACGATTCGGAGCGCTTCCCGCCGCACCTCTTCCGCCGCTGGGGCGAACTCGGCCTGCTGGGCGCGCGCTATCCGGAGGCGGACGGCGGCGTCGGCATGGACAAGGTCTCCGACTGCATCATCCGCGAGGAACTGGCCCGGGTCAGCCAGGCGTTCTGCGCTGCCTATTCCGCCCACTCGCACCTGGGCATCTGGCCGATCTGGCGGGCGGGGACAGCGATGCAGAAGGCCGAGTATTTCCGCCCGGCGCTGGCCGGCGAGAAGGTTGCCTGCTTCGGGCTTTCCGAGCCCGACGGCGGCTCCAACATCCGCGCCATGAAGACCAGGGCGGAGAAGGTGGCGGGCGGCTACCGCCTGAACGGCGCCAAGCTCTACATCACCAACTCGCCGATGGCCGACTTCATGCTGCTGGCCGCCCGCACCGCGCCGGATTTGAAGCCCTGGGCCATCAGCCTGTTCATCGTCCGCCTGCCGGACCCGGCGGTGCAAATTAGCCATTTGAAGAAGGAGGGGCTGAAGGGCTCTGAAACCGGGCTGATCGCCATCGAGGACCTGTTCGTGCCCGACGATCACGTGCTGGGCGAGCGGGAAGGGACCTACCCCGTCATCCTCGACTCCCTCACCGAAAACCGGGTCGGAGTCGCGGCCTCTGTGCTGGGTCTGGCGGAGGGCGCCTATGAGGAGGCGCTGGACTACGCCCGCACCCGCATCGTCGCCGGCAAGCCGATCCTGCAATATCAGGCCGTTGCCCGCCGGCTCGCCGACATGGTGACGGATATCGAGGCGGCGCACTGGATGGTCTACCACGGGGCCTGGAAGGTCGATCAGGGCACGATCGATCACGCCTCCGCCGCCAAGATCAAGCTCTTCGCCAGCGAGGCGGCGTTGCGGGTGACCGAGGGCGCGATGCGGGTACTGGGCGGCGCCAGCATCATGCGCGAATACAGCGTCGGTCGGCATCACCGCGATGCCCTGGTCTACCTCTTCGGCGAGGGCACCAGCGACGTGCAGCGCAACCTGATTTCGCGGGGAATGGGGCAAGAGGACTACCTGCCATAGGACAGCCCGCGATCCGGTTGGCTCGGGATCTGCTCTATTTTGCTCCAGGGATGGGGCGCTCAGGCTTGGAATGCGATGAAGCGTTCAGCCGTCGGCCCAAAGCCGGAGCAGGTTGCTGCGCACGCGGTGGATGCGGTTGAGCGCCAGGCCTTCGACCCCGGCCGCATAGAATTCGCTGGCGCTTTGGTCCAGGTCGAACAGGATCGCGCGGCGGGCGGGATCGGCGACCCAACTGGTGACCCAGCCGATAACCACCAATCGAGTGCCAGAGGAAACGGGCGCAACGCGGTGCAGGGTATTTGAAGGGTAGAGCGCCATCTGGCCTGCATCCAGCCGCACGGCCCGCTCTTCCAGCGGATCGTCGATGATCAGATCGCCGCCCTCATATTCGCTGGACTGCGACAGGCAGAGCGTGAACGAGATATCAGACCGGCTGCCGTCGATGATCGCGTCGTCGACGTGGTAGCCATACTCCATTCCGGCGCTGTAGCGGGCCACAGCCATTCTCGCATAGCGTCGCGGCCGCGCGGCGGATTGGAACAGGGCATTCTGCGCCAGGACCGACCGGACCTTCTCCAGGACTGCGTTTCGCCCTGGCGATGCGGCGGCTTGCTCGTTTCGCTTGACGTCGCGGGCATAAAGTCCGGCTGTCCTGCGGCCATCCTCAAAGGTCAGCGCGGCGGCAGCTGAGCGGAGCGCCGCCGTTTCGTGCTGGTCCAAAACCTGGCCACTGACCAAGATCATGCCGTGTCCCTTTCGGCGCAACCACTATTTGACCGCCAATGCGGCGATTTCCATATGGGCGGCGGCTGCGAACAGGATGGCGGGATCCATCTTGATCTTGCCTTTGCCCTGGATCGTACCGAAAGCCTCGGCGGCGCCCTGTGCTTGTTCCAGGATCTTTTGCGCCGCGCCGGCAACATCCGGTTCTTTCGATTGAGAAAGCTTTTTGGCCTGGCTTTCGACGGTGCGCCAGTAGCCCCAGGCGTCCTGGTATTCGTGCAGGTTGGAGAGCTTGCCGCCCTTCACCCCTTCGCCATAATCCTCGGGGCTTCCCGGATCAGTTGCGCCAGCGCTTTCAGCCTTTCGGCAGAGCCGCCAGGGGAAGCAGCGGATACAGCGTCGATCCGCATCTCGACCGCGCCGAACAGTTTGCGGATTTCATCTAAGGGCTTGCCGTGCTCGGCAGCCTGCGCCAGGGCCATAATTTTGGTTTCGAGATCGCCAAAACCCCGCTTCTCCACCGACCGAGCCACCGACTTGTACTTTTTCAGGGCCGGTTGGCCGATAAAGCGCTGCGCTGTTTTCGAATCGCCGGTCGCATACAGTTCTACGCCAGCGCGCAGGTGGCCTTCGACCGCGCCCAGGGCGGCGAGGAAGTCTGCCTCGCTTCGCTCCGCTTCGGATTTTTTCTCGCCGCCCTCTCCGCCTTCGCCGCCCTGGGCGACCACATAGGCTCCCTTTGCGTTTGCTGCTGGCGTATCGGCATAGGCTGTCTGCCCAACGGCCAGTCCAGCGGCGGCAATAGCGCCGATGGCTGTCCATAATTTGGGTTGGATCAGGCGCAACGATTTCGATGGCGGAGGCATTCAAGATCTGCTTTCGCGGAGAGGAGGATTTTATCGATAATGAGAACTATTCGCATTTTATGTCAAGGCGAAAATGACGAAAGGAGGTGCGGATTTTCTGGCAGGCGGACCGCGGCGGCAACGCCAGATACGGTACCAGAACCGCGCATTCCAGGCCGTCTGAAACAACGCTTCGCAAGAAATTATCTTAATGAAAGAAGGATGGTGGGCGGTACTGGGATCGAACCAGTGGCCACTGCGATGTCAACACAGTGCTCTACCGCTGAGCTAACCGCCCATCCGTCGTGCGGCGGCGTCGACCGCCGCAGGAAGGCTGGCTGTATAGCGCCGACCGGCGCATTCAGGCAAGAGGTTTTGTGTGCGGCACGAAGTTCACATGGCCCATTTTTCGACCGGGCCTCGCCTCGCCCTTGCCATATAGATGCAGGTGCGCCGTCGGGTCAGCCAGAAACCGGGCCCAGTCGTTGACCGCGTCCCCCAGTAAGTTCTGCATGCGCGCTGGTGCTAGGATCGTTGTGTCGCCCAGCGGCAACGCGCAGGCCGCACGCACGCACTGTTCGAATTGGTCGGTCTGGCAGGCGTCCATACTCCAATGGCCGCTATTGTGTGGACGAGGGGCCAATTCGTTCACCAGGACCTGGCCATCGGCCAGAACGAACATCTCCACCGCGATCATCCCGACCAGGTCTCCGTAGCGCGCAATACGTTCGGCCAGGTCGATAGCCCGTTCGGCAACCGTGGCGGGAATCGGCGCTGGGACGATGGTCTCTGCCAAAATATGGTTCTCGTGCCGGTTCTCCACCGGCGGAAAGCAGCGGACCTGGCCGTCCAGCCCGCGGGCGACGATTACGGAGATTTCCCGCTCGAACGGCACCAGGCCCTCCAGCACGCAGGGAACCTTGCCCAGCCTGGCCCACGCTGACGCAAGGTCGGCGGCATCGGAGACGCGCAATTGGCCCTTGCCATCATAGCCGCTCTGCGCCGTCTTAAGAATGCCGGGGAAGGAAAGGCCGTTCTGCCCCAGGTCCGCCTCGGTCTCGATTGTCTTGTAGGGCGCGGTGTCGGCCCCGGCCTCCCGCACGAAGGCCTTCTCGCGGCGGCGGTCTTGCGCGACGTGCAGCCAGTTTGGCCCAGGACGGACAGGCGTGGTCGCCGCAATGGTTTCCGCTGCTACGACCGGGACGTTTTCAAACTCGTAAGTCACCACATCGCAGGCTGCCGCGAACGCCCGCAGCGCGGCCAGATCGTCATAGGCAGCGTGGGTCGCCGCAGCGCAAACCTGCTCGGTTGGGTTGTCACGTTCGGGCGCGTAGACGTGGACGCGATAGCCGAGCCGCGCGGCGGCCAGGGCTGTCATGCGGCCCAATTGGCCGCCGCCCAGAATGCCGATGGTGGCGCCTGGGCCGATCATGAGGCGAGCGGAAATTCAGCGACGGCGTCGGTCTGCGCCTGCCGCATGGCTTCGAGCCTGGCGGACAGGCCTGGATCGGTGGTCGCTAAAATCGCGGCAGCCAGCAAGCCTGCATTGGTCGCGCCTGCTTCGCCGATAGCCAGGGTTCCGACCGGAATGCCCTTTGGCATCTGAACGATCGACAACAGGCTATCCCATCCGCTGAGCGCGCGGCTTTGCACCGGAACGCCCAGCACTGGTACTGTTGTCATTGCGGCGACCATGCCAGGCAGATGGGCAGCACCGCCGGCGCCGGCGATAATGACGCGCAGGCCTCGGGTCTTAGCGGCTTTCGCATAATCGACGAGGCGGTCCGGCGTCCGATGCGCGGAGACGATGCGGGCCTCGTAGGGCACCTGCAACTCATCCAGAATATGGGCGGCTTGTTGCATGGTCGGCCAATCGGATTGGCTTCCCATGACAATTCCGACGAGCGCCCCCGGGTTGGCGGTCGCCTGGCCGGGTTTCGAGGATTCAGACAATAACAGTCACCTTGGCGGGCGCATGTCGGCCCGTATCAAAAAAAAGCAAAGGTGGTTCGTACAGGTCGAGGTCTAGGCGATCAAGTCCGGCGTATCGGCCATTTCCAACCGCTCGATCTGGTCCCGCAGCCAAAGCTTGCGTTTCTTCAGGCGTTGCACCTGCACCTGGTCATAGGGCGCCCGCTCCGTGAGGGTCGCGATGGCATAGTCCAGATCGCGATGCTCAGAGCGAAAGATTTCCAGCTTTTGGTCAACCTTATCGACTACAGTGTCGTCTGGCATGTGGTCTCCACGAAAAAGTGACGATAGTCGTTTTTCTATCCGCAGTGGCTTTACAGACTGCGTACGGAATTCTACCCCGGTCACTCCGTCAGAGTCGATGCTATACATGGGTGAAACCAGATTGCTTGAGGATGAATTTTGGGAATACGCGGGCGCCGTCTATCGGCGTGGCGGCGTTTCCCGGATTTTGCTGGATTGGCAGGACCATCTGGGCGCTAACGTTAACGCGGTGTTGTTGTGCCTCTGGGCGGCGAACCGCGGGCGAGCCCTGTCAGTCGACGATTGTGCGGCGCTGCGGTCTGCGGTTGCCGGCTGGCATGCCGCGGCTGTCGTACCGTTGCGCGAATTGCGCCGGCGACTGAAAGCCGATTGGTCTGGCCTGGCGTCGGAGGCCGAGAGGGTCCGGCAAGCAGTCTTTGAAGCAGAATTGGCCGCCGAGCGGGCAGAGCAGGCAGCGATGATCCGGGCATTGGCACCATGGCCGAATGTCGGCGGAACGGCCAGTTGCCATCTGGCTCGCCAGAACGTGCTTACCTATTTGGAAACTTCCGACACAGCGGCTCTTGCCGATTTGATGACCCGCATCGGTTGAAGGACACCAGGCTTTGGCGGAGGCGCATCGCCGAGACAGCGTCCGAGCAACCGGTGTTGCTGTTCGTCGGGCATGCTGATGCCCCAGGGACTGACTGGTTCGAATCCAAAGCGAGTATAGTAGGCAAGGTCGCCTACGAGAAAGACGTGTTTCCATCCTTCGGTCATTGCGGCTGACATCGACGTCGACATCAACGCGCCGCCAATTCCCTGATTTGCCCAACCGATCCAAACTGCCAGCGGGCCGAGCAGCAACACGGTCTCGCGGCCAAGACGCATTGGCCAGTATTGGATTGTGCCGACAATAGCCTCACCGGACATGGCGACCCGGGCCAGCGACTGCACTGGCGCTACGCCGTCCCGAAATCGATAGCTGGTCTTATTCTGGCGGCCGGGACCAAAGGCATGGTCGAGCAATTGCTCGATGACCGGCGCTTGTGCAGGAGTGGGGCAGTCAATCGTAACCATGACAGAGAACTTCCGACGACATGAAAAAAGATAGAAGCGCAGTGGTCAGAGGCAGGCTGGGCACCAGGCGCGCAGATGCGGCCCCCGATCCGTTAGGAGAGGCGATTCAGTCCAGGTCGTCGTCGCATTTGCTGTGTCATGGGTTCGCTCATAGCGCACATTGTCCGCGGCGCAAACGGAAAAGTTGGGCCGACGCCGAAAAATCGATTAGCTTCGGCGCGAGTCTGGTCCAACGGATGCGCGATGCGATGAAGCCAAAGCAAATTGAGACGTTTTTTGCCCGCCTTGCCGAAAAGACTCCGGAGCCGGTGACGGAACTGGAATACACCAATGTCTATACGCTGTTGGTTGCGGTGGCGCTTTCGGCACAGGCGACCGATGTCGGCGTCAACAAAGCGACACGGGCTCTGTTCGCCAAGGTTTCAACTCCGCAACAGATGCTGGAGTTGGGAGAAGAAGGCCTTAAGGCCCATATCCGCACCATCGGCCTGTTCAACTCGAAAGCCAAAAACGTGATCGCCATGGCGGAAAAGCTGATCGCCGACTACGGCGGAGAGGTGCCGCGGGATCGCGAAGCCCTGGAAAGCCTGCCGGGAGTTGGGCGGAAGACCGCGAATGTGGTGCTGAACAATTTTTGGGGAGAGCCGACCATCGCCGTCGACACGCACCTGTTCCGCGTCGCCAATCGCACCGGCATGGCGCCGGGCAAGACGCCTTTGGCAGTGGAAAAGGGGCTGCTGAAGGTCATCCCGGACCACTACAAACGCCATGCGCACCATTGGCTGATTCTGCATGGACGTTACGTGTGCAAGGCGCGCAAGCCCGATTGTCTGAAATGCATCGTTGCCGATGTTTGCGGGTTCGATTCCAAGGTTGTCGGGTGACCCTCACCAGATTCGATGGAATCGATGCACCATGTAGGCCGTGCCCAATGTCGGGCCGGCAAGGTTCAGTACAGGGACCGTAAAGAACAGCATCAGCAGCACGCCATCGACCCAGATCATGATGCGGTTTTGCCGCCGGGTCAGCTTGGCCTCGGCGAGGGTGAGGCGGCGCAGGCCGACGGTCTCGAAATACTCGCGGCCGACCAGATAGCCATTGACGGCGAAATACAGGATCAGGCCGGTCGGCGGGATGAACATCAGGATCAGATAGACCGGCAGCAACAGCAGGTTGATGCCGATGACCAACAGCGCCAGCTTCAGCGCCGCCCAAATGCCCGCTGCGACGGGTACCGGGCGCGCCGGCGGCGTATTGGCGTAATAGCGCGCCTCCACCGCATCGGCCACGCCGTCGACGAACAGGCTCTGGATGGTCAGGGCGACGGCGGGAAACAGCAATAGCGCCAGCCAGCCTGCGGCGAACGAGCCGATCAGTTCGAGCAGGCCGATCGCCGCCAGCTGCCGGCCAATCCAACCATCCGCAGTCGGCAGGTTGTCTGCCAGCAGCCAATAGCTTCCCGCCACGACGGCGCACAGCACCACCGCCGATACCAAAAGGCCAAACAGAACCGGGCGCAGCAGACGCTTGTCGTCCAATTGACCGATCACGCGGAGAATATCTGTTACCATTGTATCTTCAACAGCCTTTGACCGGTGTCGGTGGACGCCAGTTGGATCAGACAGACTAGCGGTTCAGGAATGCAGCACAACGAGACCCGCTGTCATCCCGTCACGTTGAGGCATGTCTTGTGTGTCTTGTACCTTGCGTGCGCAAGTCTATGCTTTCACAAACCCATAGTTAGGAAATCCGAATGAATTCTGCCAGCCTGGACGTCGTCGGTATCGGCAACGCAATTGTCGATGTCCTCGCCCACGTCGACGATGCGTTCATTGCGGACAATGGTCTCGATAAAGGCGTGATGACGTTGATCGACGAGGCGCAGGCCGAGGCGTTGTACGCCAAGATGGGCCCCGCGATGGAGGCCTCGGGCGGGTCCGCCGCGAATACGATTGCCGGCGTTGCCGCATTGGGCGGGACGGGCGGCTATATCGGCCGTGTCCGCGACGATCAGTTGGGTAAAATCTTTGGCCATGACATTCGCGCCGGGGGCGTTGTGTTTCCCAGCAAACCGGCGGCCACCGGGAAGAGCACGGCGCGCTGCTTTGTGCTGGTCACCCCGGATGCGGAACGCACGCTGATGACCTATCTCGGCGCATGCACCGAATTGGATAAGTCCGACATCGATGCCGATCTGATCGCCAGTGGAAAAGTCACCTACCTGGAGGGATATCTCTGGGACGACGATCGCGCCAAAGCGGCGATTTCAGACGCTGCGGCGATTGCCCACCGGCATGACCGGAAGGTGGCGCTGAGCCTGTCTGATCCGTTCTGTGTCGGGCGGCATCGGGATACGTTTCTGGAACTGATTGCAGATCAGGTCGATATCCTGTTCGCGAACGAGGCAGAAATCACCTCGCTATTCCAGACCGGCGATTTTGACGAGGCGGCGCGGCGCATCACGGCGTTCACTGGCGTCGCGGCGCTGACCAGGGGGGCGAGCGGGTCGGTGGTCATCGCGGGTGGCGAACGTTTTGAGGTTCCGGCGGAACGCGTTGCCAAGGTGGTGGATACGACCGGCGCCGGCGATCTCTATGCTGCCGGATTTCTGTTCGGCTTGACCCACGGCAAAGACTGGGCGACCTGTGCGCGGCTTGGCGGCCTATGTGCTGCCGAAGTCATCAGCCATATGGGCGCCCGGCCGGAGGAATCGCTTGCCGATCTGGTACGCCAAGCTCGCCTCTAGCAGCGCGCCACGCCTGCGGCACGCCTTCAGCTTTCAGGGCGATGCGGTCCAGCGGCTGCGGTTGTGGAGCGGGCTGGTGCTGATGGCCTATGCCGCGACGCATTTGGCAAACCACGCCGTTGGCCTGTGGTCGCTGGCGGACATGGAGGCGATACGGCACTATTTTGTCGGCTTCTGGCGCAGTTGGCCAGGTACCATTGCGTTGGCAGGCAGCATGACGGTCCATGTCGTGTTGGCCGTTGTCAAGCTGGCGCAGGGCAAGACCTGGCGCCTGCCGTGGTGGCAGTGGGGCCAGATAGCTCTGGGCCTGACCATTCCCTGGGCGCTGTCCGAGCATCTGTTGGCGACCCGCCTCGGGCATGAAATTTACGGCTACACCGACAGTTACACGTTTGTCATCGCTGTTGGCTGGCCAGGCCAAATATGGCCGATGGTCTGGCTGATCGGCGCGGTCTGGTTGCATGGCTGCGTCGGAATCCATTTCTGGGCTCGCCTGTATCCCCGATACCGTCGGCTGCGGCCCTGGTTGTTGGCGGTTGCCGTTTTGCTACCGGCGCTCGGTTTCGTTGGATATACGTCGGTGGGTAAGGAAATCGCCGCTTTGCGCGCTGCCGATAAGTTCTGGACCAGCGACATGCTGTTGGCGGCCAAATTCCCCGGCCGCAAGGTCGTCAGTTTCGTCAAGGATGGCAAGGATGCCGCCGACTTGGGGTTGGGTATATTGGTCCTGGGCCTGTTAGGGGTTCGGGTCGTTCGCTCGA
>JAYPXD010000143.1:0-9471 GCA_038135395.1 Alphaproteobacteria bacterium
CCCTGATCAATCACCCGAAAAACGCCGTCAAAACGCAGAAATCAGGCTTTCCGGAAGTCTCCAGTTGTATTCGATGGGTCATTATTAACAATGTTCGACAAAAGTTGCAAGGAAATACGTGCTGGCCCCGGCCATTGGCGCTGGGGCAAAATTCGTATTTGCCTTTTGTGGCATTGTGGTGGCAGCTTGCTGATGGCGGACCTGACCAAAATCTTGAAGATCGGCAATTCGGTTTTGTTAGACGAATTCTAACCTTGGGAAGATTTTGTATGGCGCTATTTGGTCTGGTACAAGTCACGACCTTGGTTATTTAACGAGAGGAAAAGGTAAAACTTATGGGACTAATGGATGGTAAAGTTGCACTGGTGACTGGGGCTGGTCGAGGGATCGGCCGAGCAATTGCATTGGACATGGCAAAAGCGGGCGCAAAGGTGGTTGTAAACGACCTTGGCGGCTCTTTGACAGGCGATGGCGGCGATTTGGCGCCGGCGCAGGCGGTGGTAAATGAAATCGCCGCCATGGGTGGAGAAGCCGTTGCGAATATTGACAGTGTTTCCGATTGGAACGGCGCACAACGCATGGTCGCAACCGCGATCGAAGCGTTCGGTCAAATTGACGCAGTGGTTAATGTCGCCGGGATTCTGCGCGACGGCATGATGCATCGCATGACCGAGTCGGACTGGAAAGCGGTGATCGATGTGCACCTCAACGGGTGTTTCAATGTATCGCGCGCTGCCCTCGAACCGATGCGCGAACAGGAATCCGGTGCGCTTGTCCATTTTACGTCCACGTCCGGCCTGGTTGGCCAAATCGGCCAGGCGAACTATGGCGCTGCGAAAATGGGCATTGTCGGTATGAGCCGCATCCTGGCGATGGAAGGTGCGATCAAAAACATCCGCTCCAACTGCGTCGCGCCCTTCGCTTGGACTCGTATGATCGAGTCGATCCCCATTAAGAGCGACGAGCAGGCCGAAGCATTCGAGAAATTCCGCCAAAATGCGCGTCCGGAGCATGTTGCGCCGGTTGTGACTTATCTTTGCAGCGATGCGTCGGCCAAGATATCAGGCAATGTCTTTGGCGTCCGCGGCGGCGAAATTTATTTGATGAGCCAGCCCAGGCCGGTAAAAACTATTCACCGCGCAGGCGGATGGGACCATGAATCCCTGGCCGCAATGGTGGAGCCGGCTCTGCGAAATGAACTGTACGGCCTGGAGGGCACCGGCGATTATTACAGTTGGGATCCGATCTGACGCGTTGCTCGTCATTCATAGTGTTAGAGCAGATTCACCCGATCCTATCGGATCGGGATCTGCTCTAGCACCTGCCGCCTGGCGATCAAGCCGAAGAATTTGGTTATTCGGCAGCGTCCCGGACGGCCGGCTCCAAGCCGGCATAGGGGCGATCATTGAAGAGGCTCGGCACCATTTGCCGCGCCTCTTTCACTTTAGCGACGTCGATTTCGGCGGTGATGACGCCCGGAGTGTTCTCTTCCCGTTCTGCTAGCACCTCACCCCAGGGGCTTATGATGATGGAGTGGCCATAGGTCCGGCGCTTGGGGAAATGGTCGCCGACCTGGGCGGCGGCGATGACGAAACATCCGGTCTCAATGGCGCGCGATCGCAACAAGACGTGCCAGTGCGCCCGGCCGGTGGGTACGGTAAAGGCGCTCGGCACCGTCAGGAAATCCGCGCCGGCATGGGCAAGGTCGCGATAAAGGTAGGGAAAGCGCATGTCGTAACAGACCGTCATGCCCAGCTTGCCCCATGGCAGATCGACCGCCACGGCCTTTTCGCCGGGCTTGTAGGTGTTGCTCTCACGATAGCTCTCGCCCCCGACAAGATCGACGTCGAACATGTGGATCTTGTCATAGGTGGCCTTGAGCGCGCCGTCAGGCGCAAACAGCATGGACCGGTTGGCCAGGCGGTCCGCGTCCAACCTGACAACCATCGAGCCGGCCAAAAGCCAGGCGCCGGTTTCTCTGGCCAGCGCCGCAAACGCTTTGACCCCGTCGTGGTGGTCCATGGTCTGCGCATTGGCCAGCACGCTATCGCGCGGCCCCAGCATGGACACGACCTCCGGCGTAGTGATGAAATCAGCACCCGCCGCCCGCGCCTGTCGGATCAGCGGCGATACATGATCCATGGTTGCGGCTGGGTCGGGCAGGGAGGTGGTCTGCACACAGGCTACGGTAAAAGTATCGGCCACTGTACCGGCGCTCCTTTGATCGGTGCTAAATCACGCGGACTGGCGCAGTAAGTCGTCTAGCTTGCCTGCCGCGTCCAATGCATAGAGGTCGTCGCATCCGCCGATGCCGGAATCGTTAATGAAAATCTGTGGCACCGTATGCCGCCCACCCGCTCGTTCTCGCATCGAGGCACGGACCTTCGGGTCGCCATCGACGTCGATTTCCTCAAACGCGATGCCTTTTTTCTTCAACAATTGTTTCGCCCGATAACAGAATGGGCACCACATGCTGGAATAGACTTCGACTTTGGCCATATTGCGCCTTGGCTCCACCGTTGTGTGTAAGGTCATATCAAGGGAGATGCAGGGGTTTCGTCAAGGGTGTGTCGTCGATTGCTCGACACGGGCCAGGCAAAGCGCATCGACTTGGACCGCCCCGGCATCCAATAGGGCCGATGCGCATGCGTTTAGCGTGGCGCCCGTGGTCATGACATCATCGACGAGAACGACCTTTCGGTTGGATAGCCGCTTTCGGTGCCGTGGCGATACATAGAAGGCCCCTAGCACATTTGCCTGTCGACCGGCGCGCGTCAGCCCGCCCTGGCTGGGTGTGTTACGGGTGCGTCGCAGTCCGTCAGGCAGCACAGCGACACCGGAAAATCGTGCAATTGCGCGGGCAAGCTCTGCCGACTGGTTGTAGCGGCGTCGAAACAGGCGGGTCCAGTAGAGTGGCACCGGCACTAACCAGTCCGCTTCCGGCAAAATCTCCGATCCTGCGCGCACCATCCAGCGGGCCAACACCGGCACGCCGGACAGGGCGTCTGCGTGCTTCAGGCGCAACAGCAGGTCACGGCTGCCATCGTCATAAATTAGGGCAGACCGCGCCCTCCGAACGGCCGGTCGCCAGGCTTGGCAATCGGCGCAATGGTCCTGTTCCGGTTGCTCCAGCGGGATGCCACAGCATTGACAAAGCGGGGCGGCCAGGAACCGCACGGAGGGCCAGCAATCCGGGCAGAGCCCGCCGGGCGGCAACATCGGTTCCTGGCAGGACAGGCAGCGCGGCGGTAGCACCACGTCCAGGGCCCGCGTAATCGGCACAGCTAGATTGCGGAGCGCGGACATAAAGTAGTCCCTTTATACAAGTGACGATCGCATCACCGCCGCTGATGATGGCCGGCCAGGGCCGCCAGCTCCTGCGGTTAGGGAGACCAGAACTTAACCGTATCATCCTTCTTGATCTGGTCCACCAGCGCAATCTCCCATGTCAGATATTCATTCATGAAGTCTTCGACGGTGCCCTTGCGCTCATAGGGCTTCAGCCAAACGTCGGTTGGCTCGCTCGCCAGGTGTGTCTCGCCGGCTTCAAGCGGCAGTCCGGCGTCCCGCCAGGCCTGCGTGCCGCCGGATAGGGCCTTAACCGGAACGCCTAACGCGGCGCTCAACTCTGACACCGCAACCGCTGCAGCCAGACCGTCCTCGCTGGTGACAACATAGCTGCCGGCTGACGGCAGATTCGCTTTGTCGGTTGCCAGTCGCGACCGGATCAGGAATGCGGCGCCAGGAATATGCCCTTTGCGGTAGTCGCGGGAATAGCCCAAGTCGATGACAGCCGTAGATTTTGCATCCAATGCCGCTTTCAGGTCGGCAGCGCTTATTGCCGGCGCATCGCTCGGGTTGCCCAGCACCGGCTTCCGATCCTGGCCGATCGCCAGGCCGGTGGCAGGCAGCCCGCCATCCAATACATAAACATCCCAATTCATCTGCTTCAGCCAGTGGGCCGCCATAGCGGAGCGCACGCCGGTATCGCAGATCGTTACGACCCGCGCGCCGCGCACACCGGCATACCGGTCTGTGGCTTGCACCAGCTGGCCGCCCGGCGCGTGTTTGGAGCCGGCCAGGTGCCCAGCGTTGTATTCGTCGTGTGTCCGCACATCCACCAGATACAGGCTCCGGCTCGTGTCCTTCTGCCAGGCGCGGACCTGGTCCAGCATTGCATGGGCGACCTGAAAGCGGTGTTCTACATCGTTGGCCCATTGCTGTGCCGCAGCGACTGCCGGCGCGGAGGGGTCGGGGTGGAGACGTGTGTTGCCGTGTTCCAACTGGAAGCCTGACAGATGCCAGCCCATCGTTCCGTTTTGTAGCGCTACAACCTTATTCGGTATGCCGGCATTGATCAGGGATTGTGCCCCGATAATGGATCGGGTCCGGCCGGCGCAATTGACCACAACCGTGGTCTCGGGGTCGGGGGCGATTTCTTGAACCCGATACACCAATTCGCCGCCGGGACAGCAAGTGGCGCCGGGAATATTCATGGTGTTGTACTCGTCCATCGGTCGGCTATCGAGGATTACCATGTTTTGTTTCGACGCGATCATTGCATGCAGTTGTTCGGCGCTGACGGAGGGCGTTCCGAAGTGATGCTCGACATGCTCGCCGAATGCTTTGGACGGCACGTTGAATCCGGCATAAGTCTCGTACCCTGCCTTTGCCCAGCCGGCGACTCCGCCTTCCAGGATCGAGACGGAGGTGTAGCCAAAGCTTTCGAGCTTAGTGGCGGCGCGGTTTGACAGGTCGCCGTTGCCAGCGTCACAAAGGACGACCGTAACCGCACGGCGTGGCGCAAGATCAGCCATCAGGAGCTCCAGGCGGGACAACGGCACGGAGATCGCGTAGAGCAAGTGGTTGTCGGCGAACGCCTGTTCCTCCCGCACATCGACAATGGCCAATTCCGTACCGTCGTTCGCCAACGCCTTGAGAATGAGGTCGTGCAGGGATTTAGGGGAGATGGTGCGGGACATGGACATTAACCCTGGTGCGATAGATTATAGGTTGGCCTGTACCTTAAAGCCGGAAATGACACGATGCTAGATCGCCGAAATGACGCCGCCGCAAATCTTTGACCGGTCGTTGGTACGCTTGCGGCGTGACCGTGCGGCGGAGTCCTTTTCGGATTTCAGCTTTCTCTACGACGAAATCTTCGCTCGACTGGTAGAGAGGCTGGAACTGATCAAGCGCAGTTTTGGACGGGCGTTGGTGTTGGGAGCCCGCACGGGAACAGTGGCTAAATCGCTGTCGGGCCGATTTGGTATCGAATCCTTGGTTCTGGCGGAATCGTCGTTCGCGATGCTGAACCGTACTACCGGTAGTCGCGTTGTAGTTGATGAGGAATGGTTGCCATTCGCAGACGGGGCATTCGATTTGGTTATCAGCCCGGTCTCGCTGCATACAGCCAATGATTTGCCAGGGGTATTGGCGCAGGTCCGGCGAATTTTGAAACCGGACGGCCTGTTTCTGGGAGCCGTATTCGGTGTCGGGACCCTGGCTCCGTTGCGAAGCGCATTCCTGGCAGCAGAGGCAAGTCTTGGTGTCGGCGCTAGCCCTCATGTTGCGCCGTTTACGGAGGTTCGGGATGCCGGCGCGTTGTTGCAGCGGGCCGGCTTTGCATTGCCTGTGGCTGACGCTGAGACGATACCTGTGACCTACCGCAATCCTTTGCGATTATTCGCAGATTTGCGAGGGATGGCTGAGAGCAGTGCCCTGACCAGCCGCTCGCGGCTTGGGTTGCGTCGGTCGGTGTTGATGGCGGTGCTTCAGCAGATCGAAGGCCAGGAAATCCCGTTTGAGATTGTCTACGTGGCTGGTTGGGCGCCAGACGCAAGCCAACAGCAACCTTTGGAGCGGGGCAGTGGCCGGGTGCCCCTATCCGAAGCATTGGCTGAGGATCAGGACCCTTAAGGCCGGTTGCGATCGCACTTTTGGTGTGGCGTATTCACGTAAATTGTGTCATGTAATTCTTATGACACTCACAATTTTCATATTGCTCCAAGCGACGCGAATTAGTCACCCGGTCCTTTAATTAGGGCCGGGCTTATAGAATTGCGTTAAGCGGCAATTATTTATTTTAATCTTGTGATTTCACTCCGATGTTTGACATGTCTCGAACAACACCAGCCGGCGTTGTCACGCGATTTTCCGTTTTGGCCGATCCTGATCCAGGTACGATGGCGCGGGTTCTGGAGCTATTCGCCAAAAGTGGGCTGACCCCCAGACGTTTTTCCGGCCAGATCGAGGATACGCCAGAACCGAAATTGGAATTGGAGATTGAGGCGTGCGGCCTGGCGCAAGACCTTGAAATGCACATCGCCAGATCGATGGCGCAAATCTTCGGCGTTGACGCTGTATCACATGCAAGACTTGGTACTTGAGCGACGCCGGCTTGGTTGAGCAGGCGATCTATTTTGCCGTTGGTCAGCGTGGAATGAGCACGTCTATTCTGAAAAATCCATCAGATGTCTCATAGGTCTTCAATGCGCCGCCGTGGAGTTGCAGAAAGGATTTCAACAAAGACACACCGAACCAACTCGATGCGCCGCTCGCTTGTACCGTCGAGAGCCCGGTGCCCAGCGGGTCTGCGATAGCGCTTTCAATTGTGCGCTCCAACCCGAAGCCATCATCTTCCAATCGCAAGATGGCCTGCCCGTCATCGTTTAATGCGGGACTCAACGTAATGGTGTGGGTTTCCCGAGCGGGCCGCGTGGCAAATTCCAGGAGATTTACCAGAATTTGCCGCAATCCCCGCTCTTCGCCCCAGACTGTGATGGTTTCGTCGGGCCATTGGGTTGCCAAGCGCAGGTTCTTCTCGGTTAAGCGCGTTCCCGACGTCTCCACGACTTCCGAAATGACCTGGTCCAGATTGCACACTGATTTTGACAGGGAATAACGGCCTGAATCCAGCCGTGTTAGGTCGAGTATATCGCTGATCAGCTCCAAAAGCCTGTGCGCACTCTCGTTCACCGTGTCGATGCAGTGGATATAGTCAGACGACAGCGGGCCATAAATCTGGTCGCGCATGGCTTCGCCGAACCCGAGAATCGCATTCAGCGGCGTTCGCAGAGAGTGATTCATCAGATGAAGGAAAGCATCTTTAGCTCTTGCAGCATCGGCCGCTGCCTCTCTGGCTAGCCGCAGCTCTTCCTCTGTACGGCGCAGTTCCGTGACATCCATATCCACGCGAACCATGCGGATGACCTGTCCATTCTGGTCGATGTGCCGGCGGCCATGGCTGCGGACGTACCGGACGTCGCGTCGCCGCCAACGATACGGACTTCTTGGACCTCGTTTTTGATGCCCGGCGTTTCGCCGGGTTCCGCTTTAAACCGAAGGTCGAGCGGGTGAATCATCGCCACCATATTGGCGAACTCGGTCTGGGACCGAATTTCAGGAATGCTCCAAATCTGCGCCATTCCGTCGTGCCAAGATCCGCGCCGGCCTTCAGGCCAGAATACATAGTGGCCGAAATTGCCCATATCCTCAATATCGTTCAAGATATCGGCGGAGCCATCAATCCTTTGTTCTTGGGCTTCACGCAAATCTTGAATTGGTACCGCTGTAATCAACAGTCGAATAGGATTTTCGCTTTGAAGGGTCGAAAAACTAAAACGCCACCACCGTTTCTCCCCTTCCTGCCCGATGTTGTAGTCAGTGACGGATGAAGATTGATCTTCTACAGCAGGGCGATTGAACCAGGCCAATGGGTTGATGCCCTGCCGTGCGAGATCGTCCTCGTCAATGCTGATCCATCTGGACTCCGAAGTTGCCCCGAATATTGCAGTATAGCCGGCTCCATTGACCAGAATTCGCTCAATCAGGCCGGGGCGTCGCGCTTCGACGAAGATGATAGGAGAGCATATTGCCGCCAACGCGTCGAACCCAGCGGGTGCGAGCGTGTGTTTCATCGGCATGCTATTTGGCTTCATAGGCATGCGTGCGGAAGTCTCCGAACGGACCCAAAATCCACCCCTCAAACTGACCCTGACCCAACCACTGCATCATGCAAAAGCTGCTTTTAGGCATAACATCACAACTTTTGGCGCACAACAACTGCAAGTCATCCGGTTGGCTGAATAAAACTCTGTCGGTTGGTGATGGAAAGCAGCAATTCATGCGATTTTTGTGACAAACCTTAGACTGAAAATTCGATTCGTATTTCGCGTGACTCTTCATCACAAATACAAATTCACAAAGACGAATATCAATAATGTGGGCGGTTGTTTGAAAGCAGACATGGGATGCCTGATTGCCATCGGTTCGACTGAGAAAGTAGGTTGCACTAGTCAGGCCGATTCGGCACTGCGACTATTTAGGCGTGCTCTCAATGACGCTGGAAATGACAATCGACGAGCATGTTACCAGGGTTTTCCCTTGGCCGGTCCGCCATGGCAACAGCAATCGTTCGTACTGTGTGCGCTGTAATCGCCTGTCTGATATTGGGTATTTGGCAGTAACATAATCGAAACTTGGGTGGCCGTTTTTGGCTACATCAGCATAGTGTTGTTCCAACCAATAGCCATATTCTAAAACCGGCATTTGTGTTATCGTGGATCCGAGTAATTCGGACTTTTGTTTCGATGAAAACGGCCTGAATCCATCCCCGATATATTGAAATCGCAACGGCTCGCCTGGGCTATCCGCAGCAACAACCATCAGGCGGTAATGCAATCCGTATTCGATGATAAACGGCAACGTCGTGTCGTCGAAAATGCCGCAAGAAACCTTCCACTTTTGGTACAGCGGTTTCATGGGATTGCTGTCCGCGTTGCTCAAGCGCTCCATACCAAGGGGTTTCAGGCCAAATGTCGGCTCATCGGGTCCATGCGGCCGGTCGCAAAGTTCAACAAGGCGATGCAGCAATTCTGAGGTTTTGGACCAGGCCTCCGATGTCCATTCCTGATCGTAGAACTGGATTTCGCCATGGACGAATTTCTGCCCGATCAGGTGCCGCATTGCACTGTCCAACGCCAGCTTGCTGACCAGGCTTGGCCGCAGCCGAACCATCACGCGGTCATTAGACCTGCGGTAAATGACAATAAAGCCCAGATGTCGAACGACATAGTCGCCGACGTCGAAATCCGGGTTTGTAAAGCCTAGCCGCTCGTAGAACGTTTCAGTTCCCGACGCATAGGCCTTGCCTTCTGGCGAGATGCTGACCTGCATTTTGCTCGGGCCGTGGATGCGGCGAACCCCCCGGGCGATTTCGCGCGCCAGCATCAAGCTATCCAGTCCTGCGTGAGGCCACTATACTTGGCCTTGTTGGTTTGCTCCCGTTCCGCAAGTTACCCACGTTGATGCGGTTTGATTTCCAGGCCGAAAAGCTCCGCCGCGTTCAATCCGAGGATGCGGCGCTTTTGCATTTCGTTCAGGAAGGGCATGTCATAAATCACCCGCGGCGAATCGAAATCGAAGTGCGGCCAATCGGTCGCGAACAACAAGTGCGATTCGGCCTTGATC
>JAYPXD010000144.1:0-9466 GCA_038135395.1 Alphaproteobacteria bacterium
GGCCAAGGGCAAGCGAAATTGCCGATGCGTTCCGGAAGGCGCATCGGAGCACGGTTCGAGATATTTTCACGGAGCTGATGCTGAATGCCGATCGCCTTCCCGATCGCTGAAGCGCGGTCTGCCGCATGGGCTCTCGAGCATCGCCGGGCTGCTGGCGAGGATGCCGAAGCGATCGTCGTCGACGCTTGCGCCTTGGCGGTCCGTTGCCGTGAGCTGCAATCTGGAATTCGAGCGGCTCTGGCAGATGGTGCTTTAACAGACGCGCGGGCTGCATTCATGCTGACCGGGCTCGACCTGATCGTCGATGATTGCGGCTACATAATCGACCGGCTGTTCGACGCCCATAGCGGCAATGCCAGCAAAACGCTGCGGGCAGCGATCTTCCAGGGCAGCGAATTGGAGCTGACCAGCGTCTGGGCTCTGCCGCCATCTATTCGCCATGGTAAGCAAATCGGTGATCAAGAATAGGGTTAGAAAGCAGTTTTTATCGCTTTATCAGTGATTTGATCCTGATTATACACGGAAAGATGTTCCGCGCAGCCAGGCCCAAGCCAACGACAGACCGAGGATTATAGGCAGAGATGCCATAGCGCTGCCGCCGGTTCGGCAGCCATTCCTGTTTGTAGGCATCGTCGCCCCAGCCGAAATCGATTTCTTTGAGCGACTTGTCCGTCAACGCCGTTCGAATCGCCGCCATGGTCAGGATCGTCCCGGCTGACTGCTTTCCCCAATCCTGGTCATACGCGAGCTTGAATATTGTCGCGTTTCCATGCCTGCGCACCCAGATCTGAGCCGCGACCGGGATTTCTTTAACGAACAGACACCATACCTGCACCTCCTGTGCCGCGAGCCCGCGCCGGATCAAGCCAGGTATGTAGCCAGGAAACGGTTCGTTCGGCTGCCAGCTGCGGGCATAGACGCTCTCATAGGCATCTACAGCCGCCTCCGTATCATCGCGGTCGGCAAAGCATAAGATCCGACCGTCACCACGTTCGATCAGGGCGCGATGACGGCGCAGGCCGGTGTTGCGCAGCGCCCCGGGCCGTGACCGCCAGTAAGTCTCAAAATCAAGGTTTTCAGTAGCGATGTACCAATTGCCGAATTGCGGGAATGGTTCCACCAGCCAGCCGCTATGCTTCAGGCCTGCCGCCAGAGTTTCCTTCGGCGTCTCGTCCAAGGCATCGAACCACAACGTCGCGATCCCGCGGTTTCGCAAATGCCTGCCCAAAGACGCGGTTGCGGGGAAAGCACCCTCTGCCGAGCTGATCCCCAGCGGGGCGAAGCAGCAACTGTAGAAATTGGAAAGGCCCCGGCTGGCAATGCCGCTTAACGGTCCCAGCCTGATGGATCTGGTGCGCAGTGGCATGACAACCCCATCGCAGGCCAGAACCTCGGCCTTTTCTGCCTCTTGGAGACAGTTAGCCGCGAGATTTTCGAACCAATCAAAGGTAGAGTAAAAGTCCAAGTCAGCTGGCTCCAGGCCTGCCTTCCGATACACATCTGATAGCGAGGACAGTGCGAGTTCTGTTACTGGCGGCGATGTGCGATCTGGTACAGCCATCAATTACTCGGGCCGGTTAGCGGCGTGCGCGAGAGCGATAGCACACCCTTGCCGTCCATGGCGCTGGTTTCGACTGTGCCGCGTCATCACCGAGACGGACTTACAGGCGCGAAACCCCGATGAAAATTCTCTATCATCACAGAACACAGGCGGCAGACGGCCAATACGTCCATATCAGCGAGTTGACCCATGCGCTGCAGAGCCTGGGCCATGAAATCGTCATGGTCGGGCCGGGCGGCAACGAGAAGCGCAAGATGGATGCCGGCACGGACAGCGGCCCCAGCCTGCGCGACCGCTTGCCGGCCTGGCTCTATGAGTTATTGGAGTTCGGCTATAGCGGTCTGGCGTTTTTGAAACTGTGGAAGGCCTATCGGGCGCACAAGCCGGATGTGTTGTACGAACGTTACAACATCTTTTGCCTCTCTGGCGCCTGGCATGGCATCGACAAGGTGATCGACCTTTTGGCCGGCGACCGGCTGCCGCCGGAGGCGCACCTGTTGATGGTGGGGGATGGCCCAGCGCGTGCTGATCTGGAGGACCAGGCCCGGCGGCTGGGCGTGTCCGAGCGGGTGACGTTTACCGGCGTGGTGCAACGCGATGCGGTTCCGCACTATGTTGCCGCCTTCGACATTGCGCTGCAACCGCATGTGGTCGCCTACGCATCGCCACTGAAGCTGATCGAGTATCTCGCGCTCGGCCGTGCGATCGTCGGCCCGGCAACCCCCAATATTCAGGAAATCCTGACGGATGGCGAGACCGGCCTGCTGTTCGAGCCAGGCAACACGGATGCTTTTGCCGAGGCGATTGTCCACCTGGCCAATGACCCGGTGCTACGCAAACGCCTGGGCGATGCGGCGCTGGCATTGCTGCAATCGCGAGATCTCACCTGGCGGCATAATGCCGAGAGGGTGGTGCGGCTGTTCCAGGCGATGCCCCGGCGGTAACTTGTTATCGGACCGGGTGGCCATGCGTTGAGAGATCCGAGGATCGCCGGGAGCAGGCTGGCTTAAATGCTCATGTCCAAAAGATTATAGTCGTGCATGGTCGCCCGCGCGGCGTCGTCCCAACGATGATGAATCCCGGCTTCTGCGAACGGTTGATAGACGTAGGGCGCTTCGTTGGGATAGCGCTGCCGCCGGGCGTCGATGGCATAGCCGATCAGGCGTGAGCGTTCGGCGATGTGCGCGGCGTCATAAACCGCCGGCGCAGCGTGCAGGCCGCCACCCGATACCCCAAGCACCGACTTGCGGCGGTGAAAGCCCATGTTCACCGTTACGCGCCAGTCTTTTGAGGTATTGGCGAACGAGCCGTGCAATGCCTGCCGGTTTGTGACGGCGACGTCGCCGGGGGCGCAGATGATCGGGACGGCGTCGGGCAGGCGCTCACTGCCTGCCGCCGCCACCTGCGCCTTGATATCGGCGCGCCCCAGCTTATGCGAGCCAGGCACCACCCAAACGCCGTTTGCGGCGGTGCAGCCATAGAGTTGCGCCATCATGTTGAAGCCATGGCTGCCTTCATCCCAATCCGGCGCATTCCAATGGGTCACGCCGTCCTGGTGCCAGGCGACCGAAGCGCCCTTGCCGGGCTCTTTTATGAACAACGCATCGGTGAAAGGCACGAAGTCATCGCCATTGATGGATGCGGCTATGTGCAAGACGTCGGGGTGGCCATAGGTGCGCAACAACGCATCGGAGAATTGCAGCGTGCCCAGCATCAGGTAAACGACTTCCTGCGGCGCATCCGCCGCCGCGGTCGGTTCGAACATCTTCACCGGGTGGCGGCCATTGGCCAGGTCAGTGCCGCCGAAGGGATCGGCCAGCGGCTTTGACCAGAACAATACCGGCGCTTTGCAATCATGGGCGAGGGCAGGGCGGCCGTGCTTGTCAACCGGTGATCCCCGCTCGCTTGGCAGGCGGTCCATGATATCCTTGACGCCCGCTTCGATATCGTCGAGTTCCGTCTGCGGCAGCATGCCTTCAAAGACGTAGAAGCCACAGCACCAATAGGCGTCGAGAATATCTTTGTGCAGCTTTCCGTCGGGCCCATAACGCACCGGCCCACGATTGCCCAACGCAAAGGCCCGAGCTTCGCCTTCGCGCAGGTATTGTTGCATGGCGACGGTCTCGCTGCCGTACTGGACAGACGCGGCATCATTCATCGTATGGCTCCACGCTTGGGATGAGCTGGCCGCAATTCTACTGCGATCAGGCCCCGTCCCTCAAGAACCGGATCAGGCGCGCCGCGACGTAGTCCGGTTGGTCCTCGACCAGAAAGTGGCCGGCATCCGGAACCACTTCACCGGTGATAGCCGAGCAGATCGGTCTCAGGCACTCGTAGGGCTCCATGCCGCGGCCGCGCGCCTCGTGCTTTTCGCCGCCGAGGGCCAGGACGGGCATGTCCAGGCGCAAGCCGCCTTTGAACCATGCCTTGTTGTCCTGGGCATCCCGCGCAGCGGCGCGATAGTAGGCAAAGCCGGCTCGCATGCCGCCGGGCGCTGCATAGCAACGCTCGAATTCGTCGATGGCAGCCTCGGAAATCGCGTCGGCACGCCAGGAGAAGTTGCGATAGAACCAGGTGATATACGCGCGCTCTCGGCCTGCGGTCAGGAATTCCGGCAGGTCCGGCGTATGATGGAACGCATGGTGCCACCGCCGCCCGTCCTGAGCGATATCGACCGGGCCGCCGGGGATGACCACGTCCAGCAGAGCGAAATGGGTTACCGCTTCCGGATTCGCCGCAACCAGTGCAAATCCGGTGGGTCCGCCCCAGTCATGGCCGATGACCGCATAGCGCGAGAGGCCAAGCGGCCCGGTCAGCAACTCGCGGAAATCTGCGGCCACTGTCTTTTTATCATAACCGGACAATGGTTTGGAGCTATCGCCCAGGCCGCGCATATCGGGAGCGATGACATAGAAGCCCGCCTCAGCCATCGCCGGCATGATATCCCGCCACTCGTACCAGGTTTGCGGATAGCCGTGGATGAGCACGACAGCGGGATTGGTAGGCTCGCCGCAGGTCACGTAATGCAATGTTACGTTCGCGAGCCGGCTGAAATGGTGGGCGAATTGCGTCATGGTTACTTGCAGTCCGATTGTGCAATTGCTGCGCCGTTGCGCTCTGGCCTAGGTCGCGGCATCAGGGGAGGCCAGCATATCACTGACGGTTACCAAAACTGGAACCATTTCGTTTCAGCCACCGCGCAATCAGGCGTGCGATTCAGCCCGATTGACCTGCTTCCCTCTGAAAGGCTATTGGCCCAAGACTGATCATAGCGCGCATGAGAATGCGCGCGGACAGACCGTGCGGATCGCCGTGCGTGGAGCCTCGCCCGCGATCGTGCAACCCAAACGGCCGCCGGGCGCGGGCGTATAGTCGTTAATCCTTTGGCGTAGCGCGCCGGGAGCGTAGTTGTGATTCCTGCAATTGCCGAGAATGGCAGCCTCTATCCCATCGAAAAGCTTGAGGCGCATCGTGTCGGCGCCCTGCATCTGGCGATTTCGGTGTTTGTCTTTTGCGAAGGGCAGCTGCTGATTCAGCGCCGGGCGCTCGGCAAATATCACTCCCCCGGGCTGTGGGCCAATACATGCTGCAGCCATCCCCATTGGGGCGAAGCCCCTGAAACTGCGGCGACCCGGCGCTTGCAGGAAGAGCTGGGACTGGTCTGTGACCTAAGCTTCGCAGGCGTGACCGAGTATCGGGCCAATGTCGGGTCCGGGCTGATTGAGCACGAGCGCGTCCATGCCTATGTCGCGGACCTGCCTGTTCTGCCGAAACTGTCGCTGAACCCGGAAGAGGTCATGGAGGTCGACTGGATATCGGTCGCAGACCTGAAGCAGGCGATTGCGCGGGAGCCGGGAAAATTCGCCGAATGGCTAAAGCAATATCTGGCTGGCTTGTCAGCCCCACCGCTGGACCTGGCGCCAGCCTTAGCTAAAGCGGGATAGCCAAAAGCGTATCGACCTGGTCGTTATCCAACACCACCCGCTTTTCCCGGAACTGCGCTTTAGGCCCGGTAAGGTCGATCACGTCGCAATACCGGCCGACCGCGAACACCTCGCTGGGGCCGGCCTGCATCGAGCGCACCACCAGAAAATGCGATTCCGCCTGCACGGCCGACGGACGGCTGGCATCCATGACGACAGTGGAGGAAATCAGGTGGCGGTATCGTTGCGGCTCATAAATGTTTGCCTGCCGCAGGGCGACAACGCGGTCGCGCAGCATTCCTTTGCTGTCGGCGTAAATCAGGCCCATGGGCAGGCCCCGGTCGAAATTCGCCGCAGAAATCACCTGGTAGAAGCAACTATCGGTAAACAGGGCCGGCCATTCTTCCAGCCGGTCCTGATCCAGGCACCGCGCATAGGCGGTCAGCAACCGCTCGACCTGGTATAGGGCGCTGCGTTCGTCCATGTCCGGTCCGCGGGTCAGGATGTCAGGCCGGCGGCGGCGCGTTGCTCCGGCGTCCAGCGGCCTTGGAATTCGGCGGTGGTGTTGATGCTGGGATAGGGCTCTGACGGGACGGGCACGCCCAGAAATGCGCAGAGCGGCTCCCATCCGTCGGCGCCGTCGAACACCAGCAATTGCTTAGCAGGCACTTCGGCTTTCACCGCTGCATTGTGGGCGCGGTAGACGTTCAGCACATGGTTGCGGTCGTCGACCTCGCCGCCGAAGGTTTTGTCGATGATGACGGCCTTGGCCATGGCCCGTTGGGCCGGGCGCGTTGGCGCGGCATTGGGGTCGGGCGGCAGGCGCAGCGAGGTAAAGATGGTTTGCGAGATACTCTGCCACCATTTTTCTTCCGGACGCTCGGTCAGAATAACCTTTGCGTCCGGAAATACCTGCCGCAATTCGCGCCAGAATGCTGCCGACGGCCAGTCGCAGGAGGCTTTGTAGCCTTGCAGCAAGGCGGCAAAGTCCACGGCCTCGCCGAGCGCCGCCTTATGCCAGCCTTCGGCGGTGTCCGGCACATTGCGCATTTCCATCATGTGATGGCAGGGGTTGAAGCCAAGCATCTCCAGCGCTTGCTTCAGCGACATGGTCGAGGTTCGGCCCATGCCCGCGCCAATAATTTGTACCATTCGGCTACTCCGCCGCTGCTTTGCCGGTCGATTGCGCTGCTACCAAGTCCTGCAAACAATTGTCCGGCAAGGCCCTGATCGGCGTAAAATCGCGATGTGCGATCCATTCCGGCCGCTGGTGTTTGGTAATGTGGTTCGAAACCTCGCAAAGGCTCAAATAGACGATCGTCCGGCCCCAGGGCGAAATATTCGGGCTGGAGGCATGCACCAGGCAGCCGTGGAACATAATGACACTGCCGGCCGGGCCCTTCGGGGCGACGATGCCGCCGCGCTCCGCCAGTTCGGTGATCTTGGCCTTATCCAGGGTCCAAAGCGGATAGGAGGTGGACTGTAGGTCATGGCCGGCCTCCAGCACGCCTTCGCGATGGCTGCCCGGGATAAACATCAGAGGCCCATTGAATTCGGTCACGTCGTTCAAAAACACGGCGATATTCATCGCGCGCGGCTCCGGCATGCCATCGTCGCGATGCCAGGTGCCGAAATCCTGGTGCCATTGCCAGACGTCGCCGTCGAAGGCCGCCTTCGCGTTGACCTTGTACTGGTGCATGTAAAGCTTGCCGTCCAGCAATTGCTCAACCGGCTCGATCAGGCGAGGATGTGCGCCCAGGCGACGGAAGCCCTCGTTGTATTTGTGCGCGGCAAAGGCCGTACGCGGGGTGGAGCCATCTTTTTCGCGCCACACTTCCTCACGGTCCGAATTGTACACAACATCCGCCTCCCGCCGCAGCATTGCGGCTTCCTCACGGCTAAAGCATTCCGGCAGGAAGACATAGCCATCGCGGTGAAACTGATCGACCTGTTCTTGGGAGAGGTGCATGGAAGTTGTGTCCTCACACGTTTTGGTAGTATAATTTCGGCCTGTATTATGTAACACGTCCCTAGGGCAACGGGGAGAGAAAATGGTTGCGGTGCATACGGACAAATGGCGCAAATTTGCCTTCAAGCTGCTTAGGCTGCGGGAAAATCAATTCACCAGCCAACGTCTGCGGACAGTCTACCGCAATTGGTTTGACGTTGAGGTGGGGCTGTTTTCCTACGGCTGCTTCGATCCGGCCCGGTTCCCGCCGGGGACGAGCTTCGGTCGCTATTGTTCAGTTGCAAACAGCGCTGCAAGCTTTGACATGGACCACCCGACCCAGGCCGCAATCCTGCACCCGGTGGCCTATCACCCAGCATTCGGGGCGGTCGATGACTGGAAGATCAGCCGTCAGCCGCTGACTGTGGAAGATGACGTGTGGATCGGGCACAATGCGACGATCTTATCCGGGACCTGCCACATTGGCCGGGGGGCGGTGGTCGCCGCGGGCGCTGTCGTCCGTGCGCCGGTCCAGCCCTATACGATCGTCGGCGGCGTGCCCGCCCGTGTCTTGGGGCAGCGGTTTGGTGCAACGCATATAGAAGAAATCGAAGCAAGCCGCTGGTGGTTGCGCACACCGGAGGAAATTCGGGATTTCCTGATTAGCCACCCAAATTGGTTGCCATAGGCACGCGGCGAGGTGGACAAAAATGACCAAAAAAAATACTTGAATTGTGCACCGCACAAAACTAAGTTGGGCGTTGCAGCGGGTGTTGGCGCACTCCCTGCAACACCCATCTTGGGCGTTTCCTCCCTGAACTTGGGCCGTGTCAAGCACACGGCCCCTTTTTTTGGGGTTTAGTCCGAGATGTTCAGGGCAACCAGATTACAATCGTTGGTATAGCCATGACGAGCCAGATTGCCAGCACCTGCGGCAGCAGTACTGGAATGGCGCCTTAAGCAGCGGCCAAATTAGCAATTTTCCAATAGTTTAAGGTTGCCATCCCGGGCGCGAATCAATCATTTCGCAGCGCGAAAACCGCGCAGAGGTCAAAAATCTATTCGCCGCTCGGCGACTTTGCGCACCAGGAAGTCGCGGAACACGCTGATCCGCTTAGACTGGCGCATTTCTTCGGGATAGATAAAATACACGTCCGTGTGTGGGCCTTCGATATGGCTCAGCACATTGACGAGCTCGTTGGAAAGCCGCGCCATATAGGCCGGCAGCGCCGCAATGCCGAGGCCGCTGACGACGGCGCGGTACATGGCATAGATATTGTTGACTCGGAGAACCGGGCGAAGCTCCTTGTCGGTCAGCCGCGCGTCCATGATCCAGTTGATCGTCGCCGACGGCAACGGCCCGTCCGAGCCGTAAATGATCAGGTGTCCATCAAGATCATCGACGGTCTTCGGCGTGCCATGTTGTTTCAGATACATGGGTGCGGCGAACAATCGTGAACGCACTGTCTTGAGGTGGCGCTGAATCAAGTCCGGCTGGGTCGGCGGCTGGAACCGAATAGCGCAATCCGCCTCGCGCATGCCCAGGTCAAGGTCGCTTTCGGTCAACACCAGGCTGACGTCGACGTCCGGGTAAAGTTCGATAAATTCCTTCATGTTCGGTGTCAGCCAAGTCGAACCGAAGGCCGTGGTCGTACTGATTTTCAGCGGGCCTTGCGGCTGTTCCTTCGATTCCGTCAGCATTGCTTCGGTCATGGCGAGGCGCTGAAACACCTCGTGCACATTGCGGTACAGCAGCTCTCCCGACTCGGTTAGAATCAGGCCGCGGGCGTGACGGTGGAACAGCGAAAGACCCAAACTTTCTTCGAGCGTGTGTACCTGGCGGCTAACAGCGCTTTGGGACAGGTTCAGGATCTCACCGGCATGGGTGAAGCTGCCGGCTCCCGCGACAGCGTGGAACACCCGCAGTTTATCCCAATCCATGCGCATATTGACAGGGGGGGCGATCGCTCTTGGCACTTGGCGCTACTCGGCAGCTAGGGGCATATCTTCGGCGGCAGCCAGGAACTTTTCTGC
>JAYPXD010000145.1:0-1503 GCA_038135395.1 Alphaproteobacteria bacterium
TCATGACCTTCATATGGCAAGAATTCATCATAAATCTTGTACTTATTCTCGCGCATATTCATCGCCAAGAAGCCACTGTCATGCAACAAGTGTTCCATAAAGTAACGCCCGACCAGATCGTGGTCGTTACCAATACCGGATGGCCTCTGACCACCGTTTGTCGATAGCTTCAGGAGGCGGGGATTTTCCAAGCCTCCACACGCAACGACGAATTTTTTCGCTTCGACGGAAAACCGGTTGCCAGTCAGCGTACCCACCCGCACCCGCTCAACCATAGCCCCCGCCTGGTCGGTCTCCAATTCCAGGGCGTGCGCCCGCAGAAAAATCCGAACATTGGCGCTGTCCGTTACGGAAGCATGCAAATGCTCACCGAAATTGAGCGGGTGCACGCGTGTCCAGATCGTTTGGACCACATCCGGATCGAGCGGGAACAGAGATGCCCCGATCTCCTTTGCCAGCCGCGGCGCATCATATTCGAACTTCCCGATACCGATAATCTTATGCGCCCGGCGATAATACGGGTCCAGGTCAGAGTGGGTTAGCGGCCAACCGCTGTTTGGGATCCATGGATGCGCTGAAAAGTCATGCGAGGTTAACGGAAGGCAACGTCCGCCCCAATAATTGCTGGACCCACCAAAATACCTCAGGCGCGTAACATCCAGGTCGAAATAGGTACGACCGAGGTTTTCGCCAGATGCCAGGTCCTGCGCCTCAGGATCCGCTTCCAGATCACCCGACTCCAGAACCACGATCGACAGCCCGGTATCCATCAGTTCCTTAACCAGGGTGAGCCCTGCCGGACCAGTCCCCACAATGCAAATATCTGCTGAAACAACCGAATCTGCGTCAACGGTACGGGCATCAATGAACATCACGCAATCCCGCGAGTCCGGTTCGAATATCGATTGAAATTCTCAAACACCGCGACCGCAATTAAAGCTTCGGTCTCAGCCAATCGCCATCCGTGCACCTGCACCATACGGCCCTCGCGGAAATCCTCGCGGACCAGTGCTTCAATTCGATCGCGCACATCGTCGCTACGCCAATCCGGCAAACGCAACGCCAGTGCCTCAAGCACGACCCTGCCGGACAAATTACGGCTGGCGAAAACCTCCGCATCACGAAGCAATTCGCCGAGCGCCGCGACCTCTTTGGTTACGAACGTCGCGGGAAAATTGGCAATAACTTGAAGATTTTGGGCAAATACTGACGCGAATGGCACCAGGGCCACCACTGACGCAGCACCTATCAGCATCGATCGCCGCTGCACACAACGAACCATGATACCTCCAACCACAATGAAGCAAATTACCATACGCCCGCAACCGCGACAAGATGGAAGCGTCGCGCGGATTAATCGACATCTCGGAATATTTCAATTGCGCTTTCGGCGACACCGCAGGCGACCAATCGCCCGCCGCCTGTCGGCCGGGCTATCTAACCGAATTCCGCCCCAAATTTCCAGAACGGGGCCAACTGATCTTTGACACACGATGCAAAAAC
>JAYPXD010000145.1:1513-9458 GCA_038135395.1 Alphaproteobacteria bacterium
TGTTCAACAGACCACGTTCACAGCTCAGGACACCGCCCATGACCAAGCCCGCGATAGACCCCGTTCAGCTCGAAATCATCCGCAACGCCTTGATAGCAGCGGCGGAGGAAATGAGTGTCACGATCTGGCGCACCAGCCGGTCCACTGTGGTGCGGGAGATGCTGGACTATTCTACCCAGGTGTTCGACGGCAAGGGCCGGGCTGTCGCGCAGGCGGCGCGCATCCCTGTACATCTGAACAGCATGAGCGTCTGCCTCGACCGCATCGACCGCGACTTCATCCCGCTGGAGGACTGGAACGACGGCGACGTGATCCTGACCAACGACCCCTATTGCGGCGGCCAGCACCTGCCGGACTTCGTCGCCTTTAAGCCAGTGTTCGTCGATGGCGTGCGGGTCGGCATCGCCGCGACGATCGTCCACCATATCGACGTCGGCGGCGGCGCTGCGGGCTCGTATTACCCCCAGGCGCGGGAAGTTTATCACGAAGGTCTGCGCATACCGCCCTGCAAGGTGGTCGAAAGCGGTAAGCTGAACCGCGCGGTGGTCGCGATCATCCGCCAGAACTCCAGAGAGCCAGAGCAGATCGGTGGCGATTTCTCCAGCCAGCTTGCGGCTATGGAAATCGGCGCACAGGCATTGCGCAAGCTGGCCCGGCGCTATGGTACCGATGGCCTACAAGCGGCGATGGATGAATTGCAGGACCAGTCGGACCGCACCATGCGCGCGATGCTGGCCGACCTGCCGGACGGCACCTACCGGTTTACCGACTATGTCGACGACGACGGCATCACCGATCAACCGCTGCGCCTGGAATGCGCCGTGACGATCACGGGCGACACGGCAGCAGTGGATTTCAGCGGCTCCAGCCCGCAGGCGGCGGGGCCGGTCAATTGCACGCTCAACATGACGGCATCAGGCATTTATTGCGCCTTCGCCATGCTGGCCGATGGCAAAGTCATGGCCAATTCCGGCGCCTATCGCGCGATTTCGATTACAGCGGAGGACGGCACCGTTGTTTCGGCACGGGCGCCGGCGCCGGTCGCGAACCGCATGGCGACCGGCCACCGGGTGGTCACGACGGTTCTGGGCGCGCTCGCCCAGGCCGCCCCGGACCGGGTGCCGGCGGCCTATTACGGCGTCAGCTATGTTCAGACTTTGTCAACGCCCGACCCGAAAACCGGCGCGCCGCGCGTCTATTTCGAGATCGAGATCGGCGGCTGGGGCGCCCACCCTAGCCAAGACGGCGCTGATGCCTTCAGCGCTGGCTTCCACAATTCTTCCAGCACGCCGGTGGAGTTAAACGAAGCCTATTTCCCGTTGACCTTCACCGAATACAGCCTGATCCCAAACTCCGGCGGTGCAGGCAAGCACCGTGGCGGCACTGGCCTACGCCGGGCCTATCGGCTGGACGCGCCGACGAGCGGCAGGCTCTCCGGGAATTTCGAACGCTTCAAGGTCCCACCTTATGGATTAAGCGGCGGCGAGGCCGGCCGGCCCGGTCGCTTTTATGTCGTGCGCGACGGCAAGGAGCAACCGCTGCCGTCAAAGCTGGCCAATCACGAGGTTCAGCCGGGCGATATCGTCGTCTTGGAAACCGCTGGGGGTGGCGGCTTCGGCGACCCGTCGCTGCGGAGCGATGCAGCGCGCCTCCACGACCGGAGCGGCGGCTACACCACAGACTGAGGCCGGCGCAATTCAGAACACAGTTGCGCCGGTGGAATTGAAAAACGCCGCGACCCCCAAAAGATGGGTGACGTGCCCGCTTTCGTCGCCAAACGGCAGCAGCACCCGTTGGTAACGATAGACGTTGCCGCGGTCGGGCCAGTTTGTCTCTCCATTCGTCCGTACCGGCTCTCCCATTTCGGCGCATCGCTTTAGGTCGGCAAGCACCTGCGGCGCCAGGGATACCGGCACTATTTCGCTGACCCGCGCCCCGGTGATTTCGCGGCCATAGACTGCGCCGTAGGCTGATCCTGCAAAGCGGACCCACCAATCCGATAATCCGCTGTCCCATTCCAATAGGAAGGTCGTCGGTCACAGCCGGTAAAATTCGGCTGGATCCAGCTTGGCGCGCGCCGGCACATGCAGGCAGGACCGCTTGCTGGCCCATAGAGATTGAATGTAGGAAAGGCGTTCGTCGATCACAGCGGCCGCGGCGCGCGTCTTGTCCGTCTCGGCAGCATCGTCGCCAACACCGGGAGACATAGCGCCGTTTAAGAGTGATCCGTCATCGCTCACCTTGGCACCCGAAACTCGACTGTAGCCACGCGCATCCATCATCGTCACTCACCCAAGTACCGAACGATTGGGTGTACCGAATCGCGAGCAACGACGAGCCGTGGACTCCGTTTTGCAATCAATCAAAACGCGATTGCACACACAATTTTAGGTCGAAGTCATACCGGGCGCAACTGAACAAGACGTTAGTTTGGCCAAAAGTGGCATTTATGTGGCAGGCAGATCGCGCCTCAACAAGTTCAGCAGCGCCTGATTAAAGGCGTCGGCGCGTTCATACATTACCCAGTGGCCAGCCTCCGGCACGGTCACGAACGGGCAGCCAGGCTGGATGCGTTGCAACATCTCCTTGCGTTCGTGCAGAAAGGGATAGCCGGTCGAGTCGAACTGGCCCCAGATGCCGGCGATGGGGGCCGGGCATTTCGGCAACACCTTCGCCAGACTCGCTTCGCGCGCAAAAATGCGGCTGCGGGTGACAGCGCGGGTGGTGTTCAGCATCTGCATCAGCAGAGCGACGTCGTCGATCTCCTTCCGGTCGCGCAGCATCAGGATGCCGAGATTGTTGCGGGCAAGGTCGGTGAACTCCGCATGGGTCATGTCGCGGCGGAAACGGGACATTGGCATGCCCTCGGCCCGGCTAAGGCCCATGCCGCCAGCGCCAACCAGCGTAAAGCTGCGCAGGCGCTGGTCCATAAACTGCGCGGTGTGCCCACCCAGGATCGAGCCGAACGAGAAGCCCACAAGGTCGAAACGGTCGTCCGGGTTCGGGAATAGTTGCTTCAGGCCATTCGCAATCACCTCGCCAATGCCATCGGCGCTGCGGGTATCCGGCGGCGGGTCGCTGTCGCCCAGGCCGGGGGAATCGGCGCAATAGACGGTGAAGTGCTGCTTGAAGAACGGCACGTTGCGGATCCAATGGATCCACGAGCCATAGCCGCCATGGAAGAACACCAGGTTGGGCCTGCCGGAGCCAAGACCCCAGACCCGCCAGATCTGGCTGCCCTCGCCGGACGGAGTGCGCAGGATTTCGGCATCGGCCTCAACCGCGCCGATCTTGGCTGCGGCTTCCGGCATCGGCGGAATGCCGTGGTCCATGCGCGGTTCGCGCAGAATTCGCATAGTCATCGGTGGGTCACGCCTCGTCCACAAACGCCTTCAGATCTTCGGCCACATCCTCGACCGAGGCCAGATAGATACGCTCCCCATGCTCCACCGTCGAGAGCGAAGGGTCGGATCCGATGCGGCCGTCGGGGAATTGGCGGCGATAGTCGTCGGCATCGCGGATCACGCCCCTCGGCGCAATCTTGGGGCTCATTTCTGCGCTCTTCACGTGGTTCGGAAAAGCATAGTAGCTGAGCGAGACTTCGGAGGGCGTCGCGTGGCTGCCTTCGCTGTCGCCATAGAGTTCTTTCGACAGCGCCCGGAAGCGCCGGCCCATGAACCAGCTTTGCAACTTCAGCCGGAATGGACGGTTCGAGCCTTTCAGGCTTGCTTCCGTATAAATCTCGCTGATGGCGGCCGTGATCGTCGCGATATTGCCGCCATGACCATTCAGGAAATAGATGCGCTCGAACCCATGCTTGGTCAGGGACGCAACCACATCCTTGATCGTTTCGATCAGCACCTGCGGGCGGTAGGTGATGGTGCCGGCGAAGGCCATGTGGTGTTGGGCCATGCCGATGGAAAGCGTCGGCCCGACCATGACGCCGGATGCCTCGGCGACGCCGTTAGCAATGATCTCCGGACAAATGGCGTCCGTCCCGATCAGGCCGTTCGGGCCGTGCTGCTCGGTCGAGCCGATGGGCATGATGATGTCGCGGCGGGTCAGCAGGTAGGCATCGACCTCCTGCCAAGTGGAGAGTTGCAGGCGGGGCATGGAAAGCTTTCTGTTCGGTCACTCAGGTCATCGGTGAAAGTGTACAACCCCAACTGCACGCCTGCGAAGCGATTTTGTCCAAGGCCAGTTGGACGGGCGGTTTCCGCCTGCTAAGGTCTGCCTGACTTCAAACCGACACATCAAGGTTATCCAAACAGATGATAGACAAGCGCGTAGCCAGCATAGACGAGGCTTTGGCCGGTCTGGGCGACGGCATGACCATTATGTTCGGCGGCTTCGGCGGCGCCGGTGTACCGATCAATCTGATGCGAGCGCTGCCCGGCACGCCGGCCAACAACCTCACCATCATCTCCAACAGCGTGCGGTTCCTGGAAGATTATGCCCATGCGCTGTTCGAGGAAAAGCGGGTCCGGCATGCCGTCGCTTCGGCAGCGCGCAGCAGAGGCGCGGCGTCCGGCATATCGGAAATTCAACTGGCCGACGGCACGCTGACCTTAGATATCGCGCCACAAGGCTCGTTTGCCGAACGAATCCGGGCGGGCGGCGCCGGCATTCCGGCTTTTTATACCCCGACCGGCGTCGACACGCCGGTGGTCGAAGGCAAGGAGCATCGGGAATTCAATGGCCGGATGTGCGTGCTGGAAACCGCACTGACCGCCGACTTTACCCTGATGCGCGCCGACAAGGCGGACCGGTACGGGAACCTCTATTTCCGCGGAACCCAGGGAAATTTCGGCCGCGACATGGCCGCGGCCGCCAAGTGCACCGTCGTTGAAGTGCGCGAGATCGTCGACGGCCTGCTGCCCCAGCCGGAAATCCACGTGCCCGGTGTGTTCGTGAAACGCATCATCCAATTGCCCGACGCCCGCGACGCCTGATTAAAGAGAGCCTGCAAGCAATGTCCTACAAAGCCCTTTCCCGCAACCAGATCGCCTGGCGCGCCGCCCAAGATCTGGAAGACGGCATGGTCGTCAACCTCGGCCTCGGCATGCCGGTGCTGTGCGCCAATTATCGCCCGGAAGGACGCGAAGTCCTGCTGCAATCCGAAAATGGCGTGCTGGGCGTAGGCCCGGTGGCGACGCCGGAGCAGGAAGACCGCGACCTGACCGATGCTGGCAGCCAGCTGATCACGCTGATCCCCGGCGCCTCGATTTTCTCGTCGTCGGACAGCTTTGCCATGATCCGCGGCGGCCACATCGACGTGACGCTATTGGGCGGCTTTGAAGTCGCCGCGAACGGCGACCTGGCCAACTGGGATGCCGATATGCCCGGAAAAGGGCCGCTGATCGGCGGCGCGATGGACCTGGCGGTCGGCGCCAAGGAAGTCCGAATCATGATGCAGCACAACACCCGCGACGGCTCCCCCCGCCTGCTGGAGAAATGCAACTACAAGCTGACCGCGCCCTCCTGCGTCACGCGGGTCTACACCGACCTGGCGGTGGTCGACGTCACTGCCGATGGCTTTGTCGTGCGTGAGATCCTCGACGGCCTCAGCCGGGATGAATTGCAGGCCAAGACCGGCGCCAAACTAACGTTTGCGCCCGATTGCGGCGTGTTGAAAACGCCGGCGGTCTGACCGAGCGGCCTCCAGCCCGGCGCCCGGCGCCATCCGTGGCGGGCGCTACTTCCAGCGCGATTTCCACCAGCCGATCGCCGCCGCATCGCCGCGCTCGATCTCTGTATCGCTCAGCAAGGTCTGCTTGTTGATCCGGAGGTCGCGCGCAGCAACTCGGCTGGGCGACTCCAGCGGGTGCGATGCGGCTATCGCATACCACTGATACGCTGCGACGATATCCTGGTCACGGCACCGGCCATGCTCGTGGAGACGCCCGAGAAACAATTGGGCGTCGCCGTAAAACCGGTCCGCCAGCGATTGCACGAGCCCGATTCCCTTGGCGCAATCCTGCGGCACCCCATCCGCCTCAACATACATGAGGCCGAGGAAAAGCTGCGCTTGGGCGCAGCCTTCGCCGGCGTGCCGTTGCACGACCGCAACCGCGTTGTCATAGCGTTGGGCGGCAATATCCTGGATCGCGGCGTCCATCTCGCGCAGGCAGGCCGGCGAATCCTGCGGCAGAGCCGCTGGGCTCTCCGCCTGCACAGACAGAGGACAGCAGGCCAGCAAGGCCAGGGCCAAAATGCGGCGCAGGCGTCGGGGCCACCGGTTAAGTGGCGCGCTCATTCTCAATCTCTCCCGCGCATCCGCACCGCGGCTCCACGATGCCGACCTTCCCAAAACCACCGCTATTCTACAAACTTGAAGCGGAAACTGTCGCCTTCACTGTGGAAGTGGCCAAAGCTGGGGCTGGGGAAGTGCGTGGCACAGATCAGCGTGCTGGTGTCCGCGTATTTCTCCAGATAGGCCTTGCGCGTCTTCACTGCCAACGGCTTGTCGACGTCCGGGCGGGCATGAATGTGCGGATAGACGCACTGGATGGGCGAATGAATCAGGTCGCCGGTGATGACGCCGGTGTGGTGGCCGTGCTTCATGCAGATGCTCATGTGATCCGGCGTGTGGCCCGGCGTCGGCTCGCACCAGATCATGTCGTTCAGTTGATAGTCGTGCGTGACCTTGGTCAGCCGGCCGGTGCGGACGATCGGCAGCACGCTCTCGACGACATAGGGAATTTCCTTGTCGGCGTTGGTCTTTTCCCAATAGGCCAGCTCCTTCTCCGAGAAGATGTACTGGGCGTTCGGGAAGGTCGGAACCCACTGGCCGTTCTCCAGCTGGGTGTTCCAACCGACATGGTCGGGGTGCAGGTGCGTGCACATGACGAAGTCGATGTCATGCACGGTCAGACCGGCGGCCTTCAGCGCGTTCATATAGGTGCTGTCGGTCTTCTGGTGCCAGGACGGGCGGGCCGGATGGTTCTTATGATTGCCAATGCAGGTGTCGATCAGAATGTTGTGCGTGCCCGTGCGGATGACATAGCTCTGCATGCAGAAGGTCATCAGGCCGGAGACCGGGTCGATGCATTTCGGCTCCATCCAGGACCGATGCGGGTCCAGCATTTCCTTGGTCAACTGCGGCAGGAACTCCGCCGGGTCAAACATCGGAAATTCCTGCTCGATAATGCGGTCGACGCGAATATCGCCGATGTGATTGGTCAACATAGAGCATTGTCCTCGTTACGATTGGTTGGTGGCAGTCTAACGCCCGCTTGACTCCTTGTCGCCTGCCACGATCTATGTGGCACAGGAAAATTTCGGCAAAGGAGCCTCTCGCCATGAGCGAATGTCTGGTTGGCTGGTCGCATATCCCCTTCGGCAAACGCGACGACGATGTGGAAGCCATGATTGGCCAGGTCGCCATGGGGGCGCTGGCCGATGCGGGCCTGGAAGCGAAGGATGTGGACGCCATCGTCGTCGGCCACTTCAACGGCGGGTTTGTCCGCCAGGATTTCCCCGCCGCCTTGGTGATGCAGGCCGACCCGGCGTTTCGCTTCAAGCCGGCCACGCGGGTTGAGAACGCCTGCGCCACCGGCTCCACCGCCATCCACGTTGGCCTGAACGCGATCCACGAAAAGAAAGCGCGTGTCGTGTTGGTCGTTGGCGCTGAAAAAATGACGGAACTGCCGACGCGCGAGGTCGGTGATGTGCTGCTGAAGTGCTCTTACGTAAAAGAGGAAGCCGATATCGAGGCAGGCTTCGCCGGCGTGTTCGGCCAGGTGACGGCGCGGTATTTCCAGAAATATGGCGACCAGTCCGACATACTCGCCCGCATTGCCGCCAAGAACCACCGCAATGGCGTCGACAATCCCTATGCCCAGATGCGCAAGGATTTCGGCTTCGATTTCTGCAACACCGTCTCGGACAAAAATCCGCTGGTCGCCGGACCTTTGCGCCGCACCGATTGCTCGCTGGTCAGTGA
>JAYPXD010000146.1:0-5529 GCA_038135395.1 Alphaproteobacteria bacterium
GTGCATGGCTCCGCCCTCAACACCTCCAACCGCCAGCGCCGGCTGCTGCTGACCGAGTATGCGGCGGCGGATGCGTTCCCGATGGTGCAGTTGAAGGGCGATTACGCCGCCTATGAGAGCCGCATGGCCCGCGGCGTCAGCACGCGCGAGCCGCGGATGAAGCAGGTGCCTGTGCGCCTGCCGCTGCCGGCGGCGAAGCATCAGGGCTCGATCTACGAGAACCAGAAGGGCTCCGGCCGCCGCTGGTTCGAGACCTTTGAGCAACGCAGCGGCAAGACCGCAGCGGAATAATAGCGGCTGAACCGTCCGTTAGGAGGAACACCGATGCCCTACAAAGCGATATCTGCCGATAGCCATGTCACCGAGCCGCCGAATCTTTATCTCGACTTCATCGATCCGAAGTATCGTGACCGCGCCCCCCACGTGGTGCAGCACCCGACCCGGGGCGATGTGTTCGTCATCGAGGGGATGAAGTCCACCATTCCCATCAGCCTGGTGGCGGCGGCCGGCAAGGACCCGTCGGAACTCAGCACCAAGGGCGGCAAATTCGAGGAACTGCACCGCGGCGGCTGGGACCCGGCGGCGCGTAGGGCCGACCAGGATACCGACGGCGTTTCGGCGGAAATCATCTATCCCTCCGTCGGCATGATGATCTGCAACCATCCTGACCCTATCTACAAGCGCGCCTGCTTCGACGCCTACAACCGCTGGCTCGAGACGTTCTGCGGCGGCTTGCCGGACCGGCTGATCGGGATGGCGCAGATCACCATGAACACTCCGGATGAAGGCATCGAGGAATTGCGCAGGGCCAAGGCCATGGGCTTCCGCGGCGTCATGCTGCCGGGCGATCCGGGCTGGGAGGACTACCATCACCCCGACTACGACGCGTTCTACGAGGCGGCGGTCGATCTCAACATGCCGCTCTGTTTCCACATCCTGACGTCGAAGCGGGACGCGCAGAAAACCTTCCGTGGGCCGAAGATTAACTCGTTCCTGTCGGTCATCCGCAGCAATCAGGATGTGATCGGCACTTTCATCTTCGGCGGCGTGTTCGACCGTCATCCCAAGCTGAAGCTGGTCTGTGTCGAGGCGGATGCCGGCTGGGCCGTGCACTACAAATACCGCATCGACCACGCCTACAAGCGGCACCGGTATTGGCTGGAATGCGATGAAATGTCGATGCTGCCCAGCCAGTTTTTCGACCGCAACGTCTATATGACCTTCCAGGACGACTGGAGCGCGTTCAAGCTGCGCGACCACCTGAATATCGAGCGCCTGCTCTGGGCGAACGACTTCCCGCATAGCGACGCCACCTGGCCGGACAGTCAGGAATTGCTGGCGCTGCATACCGCTGACATGTCCGATTGGGAAAGAGACCGCATCCTGTTCAAGAACACGGCGGAACTGTACGGGCTAAAAATTTGAGGGCTGCCGCTTCGATGCCTGGCGCTGCATTGCCATCGCAGCGCCAGCCGCTCTCCGGCATCGTGGTGATCGACTTTACCCAGTTTATCGCCGGCCCCGTCTGTACCCGCGCCATGGCCGAATTGGGCGCGGATGTGATCAAGGTCGAGCTTGCGCCGCATGGCGACATGATGCGCAAGCAACCCTTCCTCCGGAATGGCCGCAGCGCTTACTTCGCCCAGCAGAATTTGGGCAAGCAGAGCCTTTGCGTCGATCTTCGCGCGCCCGAGGGATTAGCGCTCGTGAAGCGCTTGATCGCCAAGGCCGATGTGCTGGTCGAGAATTTCTCGCCCGGCGTCATGGCGCGGCTGGGCCTGGGGTGGGAGACGGTGCATGCGCTGAACCCGGACCTGATCATGTGTTCGATCTCCGCCTTTGGGCAGAGCGGGCCGTTGGCGAACCAACCGGGCTTTGACTATATCGCCCAGGCCTATACCGGTATCACGTCGATGATCGGCTATCCAGGCCAGTCGCCGCCGTTGACCGGCATGGCGATCGGCGATGTCGGCGCCGGCATCACCGCCATGGCGATGATCAACGCGGCATTGTTTGGGCGCGCTGTTCACCGGGATGGCGGGCGCTGGATCGACGTCGCCCTGATCGACTTTTATTTTCATGGCCACGGTGTTGCGGTGCAACTGGCCAGCGCATCCCGCGGCGCCATCAAGCCGAGCCGCAATGGCAACCGGCATATCTCCATCTCGCCCGGCGGCGTCTTTGCCAGCCGCGACGGTCATATCGTGCTGATGCCGGTTGGCGACGACATGTGGAAGCGCCTGGCCAGGGCGATGCAGCGGCCTGACCTGATCGACGACCCAAAGTTCATCGACAACGCCGCGCGAATGCAGCATTTCGACGAGCTGGAAGGACTGATTACGGCCTGGCTCAAGGCGCAGCCATCCGACGCCGTGGCATTGCAACGGTTGCAGGCCGAACGGGTGCCCTGTGCGCCGGTGCTGACGGTGGAGGACGCCATGCGCCACCCGCATCTGGTCGGGCGGTTTACGGTGCGCGACGTGGAAGATGCCGACCTGGGCGTATTCCAGGTGCCGGGGCCATTGCACCGGTTGACCGGCGAGCCTCCCATACTCGCTGCCAATCCGCCGCGATTGGGCGAACACAACGGTGCAATCCTTGCGCGCCATCTGGGCATGAGCGCCGCTGAGGTGGCGGCGCTGGCAGCAAACGGCATTCTGGCGGACGATCCCTAAAGTCCTCTATCCAGGCAGGTCGCCTGGCGTCCTCGGCCGGTCGAGGAAGGCGTGCAATGCCGTTTCCGGCAGGTCAGCGGGAAAACTGGCTGTCCTGCCGATTGCGCGGTTCAATTGGGCGCGGTAGACGTCCCGCGGAATTTCGACAGCGCCGAACTGGGCCAGGTGTTCGGTGATGAATTGGGTGTCGAGCAGAACCATTCCGCCGTGCACCATTCGCGCTGCCAGATGCACCAGCGCAACTTTGCTGGCGTCCCGTTCCCGGCTGAACATGCTCTCGCCAAAGAACGCACCGCCCAGATGCAGGCCATAGAGGCCGCCCACCAACCGTTCGTTGCGCCAGCATTCGACCGTGTGCACCACGCCCATGGCGAACAGCGCGCGGAACAGGCTTCGCACTTCGGCGTTGATCCAGGTGTCCTGGTGCGCGCCACGGGCGGTGGCGCAGCCGTCGATCACGCCCTCGAAGTCGGTGTCGCAACGCACGTCGAAAACGCCCTGGCGCACGGTTCGTTTCAACCGGCGCGGCACGTGGAAGGCGTCGAGCGGCAGCACGCCGCGCATATCGGGATCGACCCAGAACAGCGTTTCGGCGTCGTGCGATTCCGCCATGGGGAAAACGCCGATCGCATAGGCGCGCAGAACCAGCGTCGGGGTCAATTCCGTCATCGCCAACTCATCCCTTGCTGCAACCGAGCACGGCCAACCGTGCTGGCCGCCATAGCCGCATTCAGGCAACAAAGTTGGCGATGGTCCGGCGATTCGTCCAGCAGGTCCTACTCGATCAGGCGTTGCCACCAACCGCGGCGACGCGGCCGCTGCGGCTGATCCGGCGCGGGCGTACCGTCTGCGAGCGCCGGTTCAGCCTGGGCCGGTTCAGCCATGGCCGGTTCAGCCTGGGCCGGTTCAGCCGCCGGGGTAGCGGGCTCGTCGACCTGTTCGGGCGATGCCGATGTCTGGTCCGGCGGCGAGGCCGCGTCCCCGACTGGTTCCGCCACGGATTCGGCACGATCGGTCGGCGCTGCCGCTGCGGATTCGACTGCAGGCGCGGCAGCAGGCTCGGCTTGTGCTGCAGCGGCATCGACCTGGGCCTCGGCGTCAGACGTTGCCGGGCTTTGGGTCGGTTCTGCAGCCGCGACCGCTTCAGCCTCCGGCATCGTTTGCGGCGCTGCCGCCTCGACATTTCCTACCGGCGCAGCGGCGTTGATCGGCGCATCGACCGCGTCCTCGGACCCGGAAGCCCCAGCATCGGCGGCGCGCGCCTGATCCTCCCCAGCCTCCGCAGCATTCGAACGGTTGACCGACCGCGATTCGCCCCGGCGGGCGCGGCCCGACCCACGCCGCGATCGCCGACGGTTATTCGGGCGCTCTTCGCGAGCGGCGGGTTCGTTCGGCGCGGCCGCATCGTCAGCCGCTTCGTTCGTCTCTGCTGGGGTCTGGTCATCGTCCGCGACTTGGGACAGAGCGTTAACTTGCAGGGGGACGACGTAAAACGCCAGGGGCAGGGCGCTCTTCGAGAATACGGCAACGCCCGGCAATTGTTTTTGGTCCGGCCGCGTACGGCGACGGCGGCGGCGGCGGCCGCGGCCGCGGCTGTCGCCGTCATCTTCCGCATCGTCGGCGTCAGGCGCACTGTCGACCGGCGGCGCAATCGGCCCGCTGGCTGCGACTGGCGCTGCATTGTCGTCGCGTTGGCGCCGACGGCTGCCGCGGCGGCCGCGTCGGCGGCGGTCTGTATCATCGGATCCATCGCCGCTGTCGTCGGCCTGGTCCGCGGCATTCTGAATATCACCCTGATCGTCGCCGTCGTCCTCATCGTCTTCGATCAGATCGTCGTCGTCGAGGGGAAGCGGCGGCGCCAGCGGCCGAATGTTGAGCACTGGCGCTTCGCCGCGCTCCAGCATTTCGATCCGCATATCGGGCGCAATCAAGGACGCATCCGGGGCAAATCGGCATACCAGATTGTAGTCCTGCTCGAACCGGGCCAGTTCATCCCGTTTGTCGTTCAGGATATAAAACGCGACATCCGGGGCGGTCGTTACCAAGGCGACGCCAGCATTGCCGCGCAAACCATGGTCTTCCAGAGCCCGCAGGATATAGAGTGCGCTGGTGCCGGTGGAGTGGATCATGCCGGTGCCGCTGCAATGTGGGCAGGGCTGCATCATCGTCTCGACCAGTGACGGGCGCAGCCGTTGCCGCGACATCTCCAGCAAGCCCAATTGGCTGATCCGTCCGGTCTGAACGCGGGCGCGATCGTTGCGCAGCGCATCCTTAAACCGGCGTTCGACCGCAGCGTTATTGCGGCGGTCTTCCATATCGATGAAGTCGACGACCACCAGGCCGGCCAGGTCGCGCAACCGCAGTTGCCGGGCGATTTCGTCGGCGGCCTCCAGGTTGGTCTTGAGCGCCGTTTCCTCGATGTGCCGCTCGCGCGTTGCGCGGCCGGAGTTGACGTCAATCGCGACCAGCGCTTCGGTCAGGTTGATCACCAGATAACCGCCCGACCGTAACTGCACGATAGGCGAGTGCAAATGCTCTAGCTGGGCATCGACCTTGAAGCGATGAAACAGCGGGGGCGAGCTATCTCTATAAGGTTGAACGCGTTTGGCGTGGCTGGGCATCAAGGTCTTCATAAAGTCCTTGGCCTCGCGATAGGCATCCTCGCCCTGGACCAGGACCTCTTCGATCTCGCGGCTGTAACTGTCGCGCAGCACGCGCTTAATCAGTTGACTTTCTTCGTAGATCAGCGCCGGCGCCCGCGATTGCAGGGTGACCTCGCGGATTTGCTCCCACGTTTTGGCCAGATAGTCGAAATCGCGCTTGATATCAGGCTTCGAGCGACCAATGCCGGCGG
>JAYPXD010000146.1:5539-9299 GCA_038135395.1 Alphaproteobacteria bacterium
GACGATCACCGCCATGCCGCCCGGGATATCCAGCGAATCGACGATGCCTTTCAGGCGTTTGCGGTCACTGGCAACGGTGATTTTTCGGCTGATGCCGCCGCCGCGTGCGGTATTGGGCATCAACACGCAATACCGGCCGGCCAGCGAGAGATAGGTGGTAACAGCCGCGCCTTTGGTGCCGCGTTCTTCCTTGACCACCTGCACCAGCATAATCTGGCCGCGCTTGATCACCTCCTGAATGGTGTAGGAGCGGCGGAGCCGGGAGTTGCGCCGGCGCTCGTCCTGCCGATCGTCCCGGCTGCGGCCATTGCCTTGCCGCCTGCCTCGGCGCTGCCGCGGCCTGTCGCTGTCGGACGCGGCGGTCGAGCCCTCGGTGTCGGTTTGAGAATCGGAAGGGTCGGTCGATGTCACCGCATCGCTGGCAGCCGCCAGAGGCGCATTCGCGGCATCCTCATCGGGGATATCGCGTAACACGTCCTCGTCGTTCGCATCCAGATCGGCATCGTTCGACTCAAGTACGTCTTCGTCGTCATCGAGGTCGTCATCCGTATCTTCGTCGTCGGCTACCGCCTCGTCGTCCTCGTCTTCGTCGAACTCAGAACTGTGACGGGCGCGGGCTTGTTCGGCCAACAGCGCTTCGCGGTCTGCGACCGGGATGCGGTAATAGTCGGGATGAATTTCGCTGAACGGCAGGAACCCGTGCCGGTTGCCGCCGTAATCGACGAACGCCGCCTGCAAAGACGGCTCGACCCGGGTGACCTTTGCGAGATAAATATTGCCTTTAAGATTGCGCTGGCTACCGGTTTCGGAATCGAACTCCAGCAGCTTGTCGTCTTCCATAATGACCACGCGCGTCTGCTCCGCGTGGCTGGAATCGATTAACATACGTCTGGTCATAAACTCTGGTCTCCGATCGGCGAACGGCCGATGGGGCGCCGGATGTTCTGGAGTCAGGCGCGCAAGGCGTCTTCGTTGGACGATAAACCAAATGGTCTGTCTGTGCGTCGCTCAAAGCGAGGTTTCGACGGGCGTACAGTTGGCGCGCGCGAGTGGAACTGATCCGGCAAAGCCGTTCGATGTTGTGTGGTGGGAGACGGCGGGAGCACACCTGCGACACCGCGGAATTCGCGCTATAATAGTCGATTCTCACGGGATTTTCGCGCAACAGGGCTCAGGCCTCCTCAAGTATCGCTAACGGGGCTAGTGCAGCGCTAGATACCTTGTCGCGCATTTCTGCATCTGTGCAATTACAGCAGCACAGCCACACGACAATCACTCGGTCGAAAATATCCGAGGGGTTTTGTAGACGCGCCGCAGCGCCTTCCGTTCGACGGATTACATAGCCTCTTTCGATCCTGCTCGCAATTCATCATGTTCGGGCCGGATGCCGCGGGCGCGATTTTTTCGGGAGGCTTGCCGCCCAAACAGGGTTCGCAACCAGCGGCCGCATTGCGTCGCAGGTGGCCGGGCGCTATTGGGACGGGTAACCGTTTCCAATCAGGATATTTCATGAGGTTTCCCGGTATTCGATCGGTTGCCCAATGGCGGACCAGCGTTGCGGCGTTGATCCTGGCTGTCGGTATCTCCGTTCATGCCGGAGGATTTTCTGCGCTGGCGCGACCTCAGATTTCCGACGTGCAATTGGCGTCCGGCGCGGGGGGCAACGCGCTGCGGTTTATGGTCGACGAGCCGATCGATTTCAGGCTGTTCACCCTCGCCGCGCCGCTGCGCCTGGTCTTGGACCTGCCGGCCGTCGATTGGCGGCCGCCGCCGGCTCAATTGGATCGCGTTGCGCGGCAAAGCCAAATTGTGCGGAATGTCCGCCATGGCGAGTTCGGCGGCGGGACCCAACGTATCGTGTTTGATTTGGCGTCTCCCCTTCAGGTGGTTCAGGCGGGATTGCAGCCGCATGGTGCGAAGTTCGCCTTGACGGTGCGATGGCTGCCAAGCCGAACCTATTCGGACCAGCGTTACGGCGATTTTCGCGCGGCGCCGATACCGCCGCCCAGGCCCGGTCAGTCAAAGCCGGTTGAAAAGCCTTTGATCGTTTTGGACCCAGGCCACGGCGGGGTCGATCCGGGCGCGACTGGAAGGCGGGGAACTCAGGAAAAATTGGTTACTTTGGCAATGGCAAAGCGCCTGGAGCAGGCCTTGCTCGCCACCGGACGTTTCCGGGTCGGCCTAACCCGCCGAGATGATAGCTTCCTGGCGCTACGGGAACGCACACGCCGGGCGCGACAACTGGGGGGCCGCTTGTTCATTTCCCTGCATGCGGATTCCGCGCCCGAGCCAAACGCCAAGGGGCTATCGGTCTACACGCTATCCGACAAAGCCTCCGACCGGGAGGCGGCTGCGCTGGCGAGGCAGGAAAACCAGGTCGATACACTGGAAGGCGTGACGCTAGCGGACGAGCGGCCCGAAGTCGTGTCGATTTTGATCGACCTGGCGCAGCGGGAAACCAAGAACCGGTCGGTAAGATTTGCTAATCAATTGGTGCAAACCATGATTTTGAGGGTTCCGCTGCTGGAAAGGCCGCACAGAGAGGCTGGATTCGCCGTGTTGAAATCACCAGATATACCGGCAGTATTGGTTGAATTGGGCTTCCTGTCGAATCCCGGTGAGGAGCGTTTGTTGCAATCTGACCAATATGGCGATGCCATTGTCGACGGTATTGTTGCCGCAATTGAGAACTATTTTGGAACTAGTGCGCCGCTAGTGCGCGCGCAAACGCAGTAGAATCGCGGATTGTCCGCAGCGGTCTCTCGGGCGAATACCTTGAGGGGCGGGCGCGTATGCCGGCGCCCCTTGCGAAAGCGAAATGATGAAGCGTTGGTTATGGCGTGGGCTTTTAGCCTTCATTGCATTGACACTGATTGCAATGGTTGCGGTGATTGCAACCGTCTATCATTTCAGCGGAAATTTGCCGGATAACCGCGCGCTGGAAGCCTATGTTCCGCCCATCACGACGCGTGTCCACGCCGGCAACGGCGATTTGATCGCCGAATATTCGGTTGAGAACCGCGTGTTTGTGCCGATCGAGGAAATTCCGCCCCTGGTCAAGAATGCGTTTTTGGCGGCGGAGGACAACAATTTTTACCAGCACCGCGGCGTCGATTTCAGAGGCCTGGTCCGTGCCGCCATCACCAATTTGCGCAATGTCGGGACAGGACGACGCCTGGTCGGCGGGTCGACCATTACCCAGCAGGTGGCGAAAAACTTCTCTCTGACTGGGGAGGTGTCCTACAAACGCAAAATCAAGGAGGCGATCCTAGCCTTTCGGATTGAGCGGGCGCTCTCGAAGCACCGCATCCTGGAGCTCTACCTGAACGAAATTTATCTCGGCGCAGGCGCCTATGGCGTCGCTGCCGCGGGAATGCGCTATTTCGGCAAGTCGCTGGATGAATTGTCGCCGGGCGAGATCGCGTATCTGGCTGGTTTGCCCAAGGCGCCCAGCACGTACCACCCCGTCCGTGCTCGAAGGGAGGCGGAAGAGCGGCGCAATATCGTGCTGCAGCGAATGGTCGAAGAGGGCCTGATCGCCCAGGCGACAATGGACAGCGAACGTCAGAAACCGTTGCAGGCGCCAGGGTTGGACAAGGCAGGACAAAAGCCCGCCCCTTGGTTTGCCGAGCAGGTGCGCCGGGAATTGGTCACGCGGTTCGGAGACAAGTGGCTGTATGAGGGTGGACTCTCCGTCCGGACGACGATGGACCCGCGGTTGCAGTCCGTCGCCCAGGCAGCCTTGCGCAGAGGCCTGGAG
>JAYPXD010000147.1:0-5038 GCA_038135395.1 Alphaproteobacteria bacterium
CCGATCTGATTTCCGGCCAACGCTCCAATAGCTGCGCCCACGGCAACCGCCGCAAGCTTGCCCGATCCCTTGCCGATCGTAGCACCGAGCAGCCCGCCCGCCACACCGCCGATAACAGTACCCGCCGCCTGCTTGTCGTTGCCCGTTTCACAGGCCGCCAAAGCCAGGGGCAGAACCAAAACCAAAGCCAAACGTCGCATATCTCGCATCCTCGCTTACGGAAGCCGGTACGGTCGACCAGTCTCTCCAGTCTATGAGATAGGATAGGACCCTTCAATTTGCTATGAAGGATTCCCTTGTCATCCCGCAAATTCCGGTGCCCAAAATGGACGCATCAACCGACCCGATCTCTCAGTTCCAAACATGGATGGCGGAAGCCGCCGCCAGCGAGCCGAACGATCCAAACGCCATGTCCGTCGCCACAGTCGACGCCGCCGGCCAGCCATCCGTGCGGATTTTGCTGCTGAAAGGCGTCGAAAATGGGGCATTCCAATTTTTCACCAACTATGAGAGCCGCAAGGCGAACGAGTTGGCGAATGGCAAAGCAGCGCTCTGCTTCCATTGGAAGACCTTGCGCCGGCAGGTCCGCGTCGTCGGGCCGGTAGAAAAGGTATCGGCGGCAGCCTCCGACGCCTATTTTCAACAGCGCGAACGTGGCAGCCAACTGGGCGCACACGCATCACAACAATCGCGCCCCCTGGAATCGCGAGATGTGCTGGTGCAGGCCGTCTCGGCCGTGGATGCCCACTACAACGGGCAAAAAGTGCCACGCCCCGCCCACTGGGGCGGCTATCAGGTGATTCCGACCGAGATTGAATTCTGGCTGGACCAGCCGTTCCGGCTGCACGACCGGTTCCGCTTTACCCGCTCAGGCAACGGCTGGCAGGTTCAACGCCTTTTCCCGTAGCCGCCGCGGCCATCCGAAAAGACAGCGCCGAACAAAGGCTGGAGCTTCGGCGCTGTCTCCAACACGGCGCTCCGCGCTGGCAACTCGGTCCATCCGGCGGCCAGACGTCAGTTATTGCTTATTTTCCGTCGGTCTCGGCGCGCAGCGCCTCGTCGACCTGTTCGCGGACGATGCGCTCGAGATTCGCATCCAGCCATTCTGACAAAACCGGCCGCAGTGCTTCCATCACCACGTCATCCAGCGACCGCGTCGACACGCTGACCCCTTTGTCGTCGCCCTCTGCGCGGGCCTTTTCCCTTGCTGCCAGTTTGGCCAAAGTTCCCTGAATGGATCGGTCTACCGGCGGAGAGAAGGGCTGCACCGGCGTTTCGGACGAGATGCCTGCCCGCCCAGCATCAACCGGGTCGGTCAACAACAATGGCTGATCATCCGCAGCCGGCGCGGCCTTGGCTTCGGACGCTTGCCGCATCAGCCGGCGAATATCCTGGGACAGCTTATCCTCGCTCCGATCATCCATGCCGCAGGCCCTTTTCGAACGCCTACTTTTTGTCTACTGGCCGCCATGGGCTGCCAACGTCCGTTCCAAACCACTGGCCACGCACGCTCTCATAATGCGCACGGACATCATAGCGCGGCACATCCAACTGCAAGGCTTCTGCAGATAACAAGCCGACCGCAGAAGCGAGAGACAGCGCAGCGACCACTTCATCGCGTTGGGCCCGCACCAGGTCCACCCGCGCGTTCAGCAGTTCCTGTTCGGCATCAAGGACATCCAACAAGGTGCGCGTGCCGACCAGCGCTTCCTGCTTCACGCCATCCAGGGCGATTTCTTGTGACTTGACCTCGGCACGCAACGCCTCAATCCGCCGCCGGGTCGCCGCCAACTGCTCCCAGCTTGCCGTGGCATTTTCAATCGCTGCCCGGCGCGCCTCTTCGACCTGAACCAGACGCTGCGACGCAACTTCCTTTGCCTGACGCACCCGGGAGCGCACAGAGCCCGATTGGTACAGGGGGATCGTCACGCGCGCCAGCGCCTGCGCCGAGTAAGACCGACCGTTGTTGATGGAAGACTCGTAATTGTGGTTCAGCTGGCCGACCAGAGCCACAGACGGCAGTAATTCGCCGTGGACGACATCGACATTGTGCGCAGCCGCTTCCTGCGCAAAGACCGCCTGCACCACTGCCGGGTTTTCGCTTTGGCTGCGTTCGATAGCTTCGCGGCGCGATCCCGGGAGATTGGCAATCACAGTCGGCTGCTTGAGCACACCGGGGGCCTTTCCGACCACCTGCTCGTAGTCGGCCCGCGATGTTTCGAGACTTCCCTCGGCCGCCCGCCGATCGGCAATCGCCCGTGACAGTCGCGCCTCACCCTGGCTAACGTCCGTCCGCGTCACCTCACCGACCTGGAAACGGTCACGGGTGGCCTGTAACTGACGGCGCAACACCTCTTCGTTGCTCTTACTCAACTCAACCACGGCCTGATCGCGAACCACGTTCATGTAGGCTGTGCCGGCTTGCTGGAACACGGTCTGTTCCACCGACAGAACGGCGGCGCGCTCGCTCAACACCTGGCTTTCCGCCTGAGACAGCGAGGCAGCATTGCGGCCGCCACGGTAAAGCGGCTGGTTGACCTCCAATTGCAGCGATGTCGGTGTCCTGGTCTGATCCCGATCCGACGATGGATTGCTGTGGAAATATCCGGCGCCAGCAGACGCTGTTCCCGTGACGGTCGGCCGCCACAGGCTCAACGCCAGATTGACGTTTTCGTCCACGCCACGCAACTGGGCACGCCGCGCCTCAAGTGTCGGGTTGGTCATGTAGGCCGATGCAAACGTCTCCATCAGCGACTGGCTCATAGCCGGCGTCGAAAGGCTGCTGCCAATGGAAAGCGCCAGAAATGCTAAGCTAGTAAGCTGCATCAAAACACAAACTCCCGCGCTCGTTCGAATTCCGCAATTGCGGGGATAGTAGCATCAAACACCGGACGCTCCGCAACTCCGCCATTGGTATTCTGCAGCACGCTTGCAACAGCAACACCATTTTCCCCAATGATGGCCGTCACCAGACGGCCGGTCGGCGCCAGTTGCGCCAACAAAGTCGCCGGCACCTGCTCAACTGCGCCTTCAATGACGATTACGTCGAACGGCGCCTGTTTTTGCCACCCATCGCGAAGATTGCCTTCCGCAACGACGACATTGTCCGCCTCACCGCTAACCAGCGCAGCTTCCGCCGCCTTTGCCAGGTCTGGATCGCTTTCGAGCGCCACTACGGCGCTGGCCATCCGGCCCAATACCGCCGCGCCGTACCCCGTGCCTGCACCGACAAGCAGAACCAGTTCTTCCGCCTGCGGCGAGGCCAATTGATACAGCCTTGCCGCAACCAGCGGCGCCGGCATCCACCGGCCCTTGCCCAACGGAACGGCATCATCGGCATACGCCACCGCGTGGCGGCCTCGCGGCACAAACACCTCACGCGGAATGGCAGCCATCGCCGCCACCAATCGTGGGTCCGTGACTTTGCTGGTGCGCAATTGGCTGTCTACCATGTTGCGACGTGCAAGTGAGAAATTGGTCATGACTGGCGTCTAATCCATCGATCGTCTGGCAAATTAGCAGAGACGCGGTGTTTGCGAAGGCGTCGCCAAACACCAGGCCGGACTCTCTGCTCAATCACCGGGATTGCACTGGCCACTATAGCGATGCAGCGCACGGTTTCCATTTTTTTGTGGGAATCCGAGCCCGTTCGACCCGATAGTTTAGGCTTGACCCCAGCATAGCATAAGCCTATGCACCCAGGCCCAGTCTCCGAAATTTCCAGCGATGGCGACTGTATTTGGCTGGCGCGATGGCAGAGTGGTGATGCAGAGGACTGCAAATCCTTGTATGCCGGTTCGATTCCGGCTCGCGCCTCCAAATCTTCCCACCTTTTTATCCCCGTTATCCACAGAAGCTATGCGCTGCGTCGCACCGTTCTATGCGGTCAGGCACGGTGATCGACGGACTTTTGCGCCGGCGCGGGGCTGCCTCGCGGCATATCAATGCGCAGGGAGACAGGACGCTGGTCCTCCAAACGCATCATTGCTGCCTGCTCTACCAACCGGGATTTGACGAACGCGCTCCTCACGCGCTTGCCCTTGACGAGCAATTTTAGGCCAGCGGGATCGAGCCTCCCCAAGATCGTCGCAGGCTGCCCGCGCGCTGGAGTGACAGTGATCTCAAACCGCCATGGCGACGACGACCCGGGCGATCCGCCATCGCGACTGGCGTGAGGGTCAACACCGGGGTTGGCCCGGGGATTGAAACTGTCGGGCTCTGTCTGACAATGCAATGAAAGAGCCCGGATTGGGCCCGCTGCGTCGGGCGTCCAATCCCGCCGCGTCCAACCCGGGTGGCGCGGCAATGGGCCCTTGGCCGCATCAGCCGGACATTCGGCGACATCCGGCAACACCGCACCACGTGCTGGCCCGGCCGCCAGCCAACGGCAGGCGCTTGCGGCCATGATCGATTCCCGCCAATCACGCGGCAAATGCCCGAGGCTGGCCCGGGCCCTGTCCAAGGACTGGCTGCAGACCGCCATTCCCGCGCTCCATCGGGAAACGGCCTGGGCCAGCAACTGACGTGTCAGGACGGAGGCAGAATCCGGCATCCAGACGGCCTCTAGCCGACGATCTGCTGGTCGTCGTCGTCCTCGATCGAGATTTCGATCTCACCGGATTTGGCCAAAGCCTGTGCCAATCGGACCACCTCCTGCTGCGCCTCCTGCGCATCTTTCATGCGGATTGGCCCGGCATTCTGCATTTCCTCCCGCATCTGCTCGGCCACCCGCTTCGACATGTTGTTGAAGAAATAGTCGACGATCTTGGGGGCATTGTGCTTGGCCAGGCTCAACGCCGAAATCAGCGTATCCCGCTCGCAATTCTTGATGACCGCCTGAAGGCCGGTCGAATTCACGCGCGAACCGAAGTCGGCGAAGGTGAACATCATCTTCTGAACTTTTTCGGCCAATTCCGGGTCGTGCTCTTCCAGCACCTGCAGCAACGGCGCGACCTTGTCGGCCGCCATCTGGTTGAACAGTCCGCCCAACAGATCATCCGGCCGGCGGGTCATGTGTTGTTTTTGCAGAGTAGACAGG
>JAYPXD010000147.1:5048-5939 GCA_038135395.1 Alphaproteobacteria bacterium
GACAGGAAGTCGTGCTGCAACGTCGCCTTCAATTCGGTCATGACCCGGCGATCGATGCTGCCGATCCGGCTCATGCGCAACACCACCTCTTTACCACGATCTTCAGAAAATAATTGCAGCACCTTTGCCGCCTTTTCCGCGCTGATCCGGCTGAGGATCACGGCGACCGACTGCGGTTGCTCGTGGCGCAGGTAGGCATAGAGCGGCTGTTCCGGCGTATTCGACAGCTTTTCCCAAATATCGCGGCCCATGGGCCCGCCAATATCGTCCATGATCTGATCGACAAAGCCGGACTCCAAATACTGTGACAGGAACTTCCGCGTCTCCGTCATGCCGCCGCGCACGGTGTTCGGGTCGCCGACGGTTGTAGAAAACTCGGCCATAACCGCCTCCACCGTGTCGGAATGGACCGTGCCCAACCGATTCATCGCACGGGCAAAGCGTCTGTAGTCGCTTTCATCCATGCGGCTCAGCACCTTCTCGGCCCGCTCCGGCCCCAGGCTATAGACGACGATAGCCGCTTTCTCATCGGTTGCGAGCGGCACGCTCTGCGCCGGCTGCGCTTTGGCCATGGCTGTACTAATCGACATTGAAATCCTGCCTTTCGTTCTTCACGGAATCGCCGGCAGCCGCCGGGTTCACAGCCTCCAGCAGCAAGAGCTCGGCGATTAGCCAAGTGGCCACCGGCGCCGCTGCAGCAAGTTCCGGCCGGCCGAGCCCCACTGGCCGCAGAAACTCGGCCTGGCCGGCGGGGTCGGCAGGCTCGATCCGCTGGCCGTCGGCGACGGCCTGGCGAAGCCAGCCGCGCAACGTTTCCGCAAGCCGGTCGGACGGCGGCGGCGCCTCGGCGCGAAGGCGATCTGGCCGCCGCCGCGTCATCCGCCGTAACTC
>JAYPXD010000147.1:5949-7455 GCA_038135395.1 Alphaproteobacteria bacterium
CCCTTGGGCGTCGATCCGGGCGTTCGCCAATTCCATCATCAGGCCGCCGTGATTGTCCTTCACCCGCGCTTCCATAAATTCGCGGAACGGCGCGATGGTGCGGTCGAGCGGCTGCTCCTCGGTGATGGTTTCGTCCATGTAGGGCATGATGCCGTCGCGCCAGGCCTTGTCGAACACCGGCTCCATGACGAACAGGGTCAGGAACAAAGCCAGGCTGACAATCATCATGTTCGGCGGCGCCTGCTGCACGCCGATAGCCTGACGCAGAATCGACAGCACCGTGACCATAAACGGAAAACAGGTCGCCATCATCAGAATGCCGGGCGCAAGGCTCAGCACCGTGACGATGACAAAAAATTGGATCAGCCGCGGCGTCAACTGCCCGCCCTGCCCCAGGTCCAGGGCAATGGATTGCGCCATGGCGACGCCCGGCAGCACCAGGGCGCCGCCGAGCGCCAAGGCACAACACGATAGGGTTCTGCCCGCGCGCCTGAACGTCCATACCCAAGGCATCGACCTATTGCCCGGCTGCGCCATCGACGATCTCCGTCATCCGCACCCCAAGCCGGCCGGAACCATCCTCTAATTCCTGCAACTCGCCGCGGGCGATGACCCGGTCGCCGATGCGGATTTCCACCGGATCGTCGATGCGTCGGTCCAGGACGATAATCGCGTCGCGGCGCATGTTGATCAGTTCGCCGATGGGCGGCAACGCCTTGCCGACGCAGACCACGACCTCAACCGGAACCGCAAAGATCGCGCGCCGCGAATTACCCTCCTGAGCGGCGGCGGCGGCCAGCCTCTCCCCGGCGGAATGGGCCTGGCCTTCCTCGAATTCGGCGTCGATGGCGTCGTCAGCTATCGCCTCTGCATCCTCGCCATTGTGCGGTTGCAGCGCTTTCGAGGGTTCGTTCGCTGCGGCTGAAGCGTCACTGCTCATGACTGGTTCCCTCCAGAGGTTCCTGAATAGGGGGCTGGACCGATGGTTGACCCATACCGTTGCCGGAAGCTGCGGCGCTGAGGGCAGACATCACCAAAGCCTGCACCGCTTCGTTCGCTGCCTCGGCCGAGAACGTCGCGCCACCGCCCTGCCAGCGCAGGCGCAGGCTGCCGAATGCCAGGCCGGGGTCCGGAACAAACCGCAAGTGTTCGGGCAACGGATGGCCGGTGGCCCGCAATGCCTGCTCCGTCGCCTCCGATGCTGACGCTGCTATGGCGAGCGGCGGCGACACCTCGGCCAAATGGCGCAGAGAGTCCGGCAATCGTCGCAAGGCATCGGCGGCCGACGGCAGACTGACGGCAAGAGCCGAGCGCAGAACCGCTTCCAGCTGGTTCAGGCTATCCTGCAAATGACGGTCCAGGCGCCGCTGCATCGCCTCTATCTGCTGAAGCGCATCGGCCAGCGCCGCCGCATGCTCGGCCCGCGCCGCTGCGACTGTGTCCACGGCCGATTTGCTACCCGCTTCGCCCCCGGCGGCATAGGCCGCCCGCCGGATCGCTTCGACC
>JAYPXD010000147.1:7465-9264 GCA_038135395.1 Alphaproteobacteria bacterium
GCTGTAGGTCGCCGTCTCCGTCAGACGGGCGCGGGCATCCACCTCAAAATCCTGATAGCGGAGCGACACGCCGGTCATGCCGCCTCCTCCTCATCGGTTTCGTGCAGCCACTTGCGCAGCAACGCGAAGGTTTCCTCCGGCTTGTCATCGACGATGGCATGCAGCCGCAGCAATTGCGGATTGCCGGTCGGCAACGCCTCGATCAATTTTTGCGCTTCGGCGGCATCGTCCTGCACTTCGTCGAAACTCGCGTCCTCGATCCCGGCGGCATCCCCCGTATCGGCAGCATCATGGCCGATCGGCAGCGGAGCCTGCGTCGCCGGTTCGAATGCGCGGCCGCTGGTCAAGGGGCGCACCACGAACCACATCAACAGGGCAATAATCAGGACCAGGCCCAGGATCTCGGCCAGGTCGACCAGATTGTCCGCCAGCGCGCCCAGGAAACCGATGTCCGGCGCCGTTGCGTCCTCGCGCTCGGATACGGCAAAAGGCAGATTTTCGACGGTCACCACGTCGCCGCGCTCGGCGTTGAAGGCTATCGCCGAGCGCACCAGCTTGCCGATCGTCGCCAGTTCTTCCGCCGTGCGCGCCTGGTAGGCGCTGGACCCATCCGCGTTGGCGACCAGTTTGCCGTCGACCAGCACCGCGACCGAGATGCGCTTGATCGCGCCCGCCAGCTTCCGACGCTCGCGCCGGACTTCCGACACCTCGTAGTTGATGCGTTCGCTGGTGTTGGCCTTTTGGCTGGAACCCGCCGCGCCGGCCCCGCCGCGGCCCTGGCCTTCCGGCAGGTTGCCGCCGACGCCGACGGCGCCATTCGCGCCGCCGCCAGCCGGCTCGACCGAATTCTCGGTCGTCTCGGTGGTGTCGCTGTGGATCGCGACGCGGCCTTCCGGATCGAACACCCGCTCGGTGACGGATTCCGTCTCATTGTCGGTCTCGACCGCAACGCTGACCCGCACCCGCCCGGCGCCGACATGCGCGGCCAAAAGCGCTTCCAACTCACTGCGGATGCGGGCCTCACGGGCAATCCGGGCATCGTCGCCGTGCAAGCCGTCGTCGCCCTCGTCCAGCCCCAGGGTCATGCCGTTAAAGCTGTCGATGACGGTGACGCGGCCCGGATCGAGCGACTTCACCGCCAGCGCTACAATATGACGGACGGCGAACGCCTGGCGGCGGCTCAGTTGCCCGCCGCCCCGGGTGGTCACCACGACCGACGCCGAGGGCGCGACCCGCTCGCGCGAGAAGGCCGTATGGCTGGGACGGGCAATGTGCACCCGCGCGCTCTGGACGTTTTCCAACGCGCTGATCGTCCGCGCGAGTTCGCCCTCTTTAGCGCGCCAGTAGGTGGCGTCGAACATATCCGCGGTGACGCCGAAGCCGTTGAGGCCATCCAGCAACTCGTACCCCGCCTGGCCCTGACGCGGCAAGCCCTCCGCCGCAAGCGACATGCGGGCACGGTCGCGCGTGCCGGATGGCACCAACAGCGTGTTGCCCGCCACCTCATACGGGATGCCGAGGCTGTCGAGCCGCACGGACACCTCGCCCGCCGATTTGGCATCCAGCCCGGAATACAGCGGCACAAAATCCGGGCGCGTGGTCGAGATCGCCAGATACCCGATCACCGCAACGGTCGTCGCCACCCCGATGCCCAGGGCAAGCAATCGTCCGATGCCGAGCTTCTGCAAATTTCCGATGAGCCGTTCCATGCCCGCTCGAACCGCCTTCTTTCTGCGACCTGACACGGCTTTGGCCGCGCCATCGATATGGTCTGAACAGTGGTTGGCTCGACCATGCCC
>JAYPXD010000148.1:0-6180 GCA_038135395.1 Alphaproteobacteria bacterium
CGCCGGAACGCTGGCTGGCCGACTTTGACGGGATCGCGATCAAGGACGAGCTGCGGCCGGACATCATCAAGAACAACGCCGCGCGCCTGCTGGGCCTGATGAAATAAGCAGGACAACGCCCTTCCGGGGCGAAATCCGCGCTGGAGCCAAGCGCTTTGTGACCTTGCTCCAGCGCGGTGTTCGATTGGATCGGGATCGGCTCTAGCCCGCTAGATGCCGGGCCAGAAACGCGAGCGAGCGTTCCAGCGCCACTTTTGCCGCCTCCGGGTGGAACGGCGGATAGCCGTGGCGGTTGAAGCCGTGGTCGGCGCCCAGATAGTCATAGATCGTGACATGGGCATTGCCGGCCGTCGCGGTCTTGACCAAGGCGACGGTCGTCTGCGGCACGTGTTCATCCAATTCGGCGAAGTGGAGCATGAGCGGACGGGCGATGGTTGCGGCTTCGTCCAGGAATTTGTCCAACTGCACCGCGTAGTACCCGACGCCGGCATCGGCCAGTCCCCGCGCCATCGCCAGGTACACCAGCTTGCCGCCCAGGCAATAGCCAACCGTGCCGACCTTGCCGGTGCAGTCGCTACGGTCGGTCAGGGTTTTGACATAGTCGCGCATATCGCCGGTAAAGGCGTCCAGGTCTATGGAATAGCCAAGGCCGCGGGCAATCTGCTGATCGTGCGGATTATAGTTCAGGTACCGGCCCGGGTCCTGCCGCCAGTAAAGGTCCGGCGCCAGGCAAAGATAGCCCTTCTCGGCATAGCCATCCGCCACCTCCCGCACCCAGTGGTTCACATTGTAGACTTCGGACAGGATCACGATTCCCGGCCAGGGGCCTGAATCAGCGGGCTTTGCGACATAAGCTTCAACGCTTTCGCCGCCGCTCATCGTAATCTTCGTCATGGCGCCGCTCATCTGCGCATTACCTCACCTAGCAAGCCGATATGGGGAAAGAGCCGCCGTTCCCAATCGACGGCTCCACATTGGACCGCTAAGCTATCACCAAGATGCGCCAATGGGAGGAAAATCGATGCCGACGGCTCTGCCAGCCAACGCCATTCGCCAGGATGTAACCGCCGCTCTGGCCGAATTCGCCATGAACATTCGGTTCGCCGATCTGCCAGCGGATGTGGTTGAGGTCTCGAAGCACTGCTTTCTCGACTGGATCGGCGTGACGCTCGCCGGCCGGGACGAACCGCTGGTGCGGATGCTGATCGACCAGGCTCAGTCCGAGGGCGGGCTGCCGCAAGCAACAGTCGTTGGCGAAGCCACCAAGGTCACGGCAAGCCAGGCCGCATTGATCAACGGCAGCGCCTCGCATGCGCTCGACTATGACGATGTGCAGGAGCGGCTGCACGGCCACCCGACGGCGCCCATCGCACCGGCTCTGCTGGCGTTGGCGGAAAAGGACGGCCGCAGCGGACGCGATCTGATCGCGGCCTTCGTGGCGGGCGTCGAGGTCGAGTGCCGCATCAACCAGTTCATGGGGGAGGGACACTACGAACGCGGCTGGCATTCCACCGCCACCAACGGCGCATTCGGGGCGGCGGTCGCCGTCAGCCATCTGCTGGGCTTTTCTCCGCAGCAATGCGCCGTCGCCATGGGTATCGCCGGCACGCAAGCCGCCGGCTTGCGGGCTATGTTCGGGACTATGTGCAAGCCGATGCACGCGGGCAAGGCCGCTCAGAACGGGCTGTTTGCAGCCCAGATGGCCGCCCGCGGATTGACATCGCGCCCGGACGTGCTGGAACGGCCGCTAGGCTATGGCGCAACCCAATCCGACGGCTTCAGCGCCGAAGCCGCCCTGGCGGGCTTGGGCGAACGCTATGAGGTCAGCGACGTGCTGTTCAAATACCATGCCGCCTGCCACGGCGTGCATGCCTCGGTGGAAGCCTTACAGGAAATTCGCCGCAATTCCGGTCTGGCAGCAGCAGATGTGGAGGCCGTGGAACTGAACCTTCGCGACGAATACCTCAATATTTGCGGCATCGACCGGCCGGAGACCGGCCTTGAGGGCAAGTTCAGCCTGAAGTTCTGCTCTGCCCTGGCGCTGGCCGGCGCCGATACTGCTGATCCGGAGACCTATAACGACCGTGCCGTTACCGATCCGCCGATGGTCGATTTGCAGGACCGGGTCAGAATCCTGACCAAGCCGGACATGGAGATGAAGACCGCCGACGTCGTTGTCCACCTGAAGAGCGGCGTCGTGCACCGGGCGTCATGGGATGCCGGCATCCCCGATACCAACCTGCCGCGCCAGCACGCCAAGCTGATCGCCAAGTTCCATACCTGCGCCAATCCCGTGATCGGCGCGGAACAGGCGGCGAAAACCATCGCGGAAATCGACCGGCTCGACCGGGCGGAAACGATCGGGGCATTGGTGCAGGCCTGGCGGTAACGCCGTCGCCGCAATGCCGGTGGAACGCAAACAGGGAATGACCAGATGACCCGATTGACCACCCAACCGCTGCATCCGAAGTTCGGCGTGGAAATCCTGGGGTTGGACCTTGCGCAAGCCGTCTCTGACGATGACTTCGCCTTTGTCCGCCGTGCTTTCGCCGAGGCCGGAGTGGCCCTGATCCGCGGGCAGGACCACATCTCCCCGGACGACCACATCGCCTTTTCCCGCCGCTTCGGCCCGCTTGAAGAGCATGTGCTGACCCAGTTTCTTTTGCCGGGGCATCCGGAAATTTTCGTGGTGTCCAACATCATCGAGAACGGCCGGCACATCGGCGCCCATGGCGGCGCCACGCAATACCATTCCGATCTCGCCTATCTGGCCAAACCAAGCCTTGGATCGATCTTCCGCTGCATCGAATGTCCGGATGACGGCGGCGAAACTGCGTTTGTCAGCATGGCGGCGGCTTTCGACGCTTTGCCGGATGCCTTGCGGCGGCGGCTTCTGGGCCTGGATGCCGTCTACGACTACGCCTGGAGCTATGACCGGCGCATGGCCAAAATCCGTGGCCCGTTGACCGCCGAGCAGAAGGCGAAAACGCCGGTGATCATGCACCCGGCAGTCCGCGCCCATCCTGAAACCGGGCGGGCGGCTTTGTTCCTGTCCGACGTTTGGGTCCGGTGCTTCGAAGGAATGGACGAAGCGGAAAGTCAGGCGCTTTTGGCCGAGGTGATGGCTATCGCCAAAGCGCCTGAGGCGGAATATCGGCACCGGTGGCGGCCAGGGGATATTGTCCTGTGGGACAACCGGTCCACCATGCATCGCGTCTGCCCCTACGATGCTGAAAACACCCGCCGCCTGATGCACCGCACCACGATTACGGGCGAGCGGCCTGTGCGGGCGATGCTTTAATCGGTCGGGATTGGCTTTAGAGCCCCTCGGCCTCCCAAACGGCATCCAGGCGCGCCAGCAAGGCATCGCATGTTTCCCGCACCTCCGGAGCGATGTCCGGGGCTTTGCGCTTGCCGATGGAGCGGGCGTGCGGGACGGACGCCATCAGGCGGGTGAGCGGCACGCCAACCAGATGCGCCAGCGGCCGAATGATCCGCAACGGGTCCGTGACCAGCGATTCATAGCGCACCAGTTTGACATTCGGATTGGTGTCGAAATGCTGGTCGAAGAAAAACTGGTGCCGCAGGCACCAAAACCAAGCGTTGCAGGTGGCGTCGTTCCAATCGGGGCGGTATTGCGCCCGCAACCGCGCCAGCGTCTCGTCCGAGGTATTGGCGCCGCGCCAGGCGGATGCATCGGGGCCATCGCGGACAATGTCGTCGATGCCGTTCCGCTCGCCCGGCCAATGCACCAGAATGGAATTCACGCAGTCGTCGTAATGGCGGTACATCCACATGGCGCCGCTGCCCGGAAACAGGTCCATCAGTTTGGAGAGGCGATGCCCTTCCTGGAGGGCTTTGACCAGGACAAAGTTCGAAGGCGAGCGCCAAACGTGTTGCGAGACGACCGAATCGTCCAGCAAGCGGAAGTTCGCGTTGATGCGCCCGTCACCCTCCTGAAACACTTCGGTCATCGGGCTCCATTCGAACACTTCCATGACCATATTCGTGCCGGACCGGACGAATCCGGACAGGAAGATCACACGCTTGTCGTGCGGGCGATGACGGGGGCCCAACAGGCGCAACAGCGGCAGCTTGGCCCGCACATAGGCTTTGCGCGCATAAGGTTGCAACTGGTCGACCACGCTCATCTATCACCTTCTGCAGTCTCACCCCGGCGATAGGGCGCCGCCGCTTTCCAGATTGGTGTAAATCCGATCTACGCCCTACATCACCATAACTGTTGGTACACGCCAAGAGTCTAGGTCTCAATCAAATGCCACGATGGTAAATAGACGCATCAGCACAACCGCTGACCAGTCCGATTGACCCTTATCCCTTCGATCCCTATTTTCCCGGCTTTCGTCATTTAACGCTCTCTTGAGGATAATCTCATGTCGGACTTTCGTTCCGTCGCAATGACCGCTCGCGCCTGGCCGTTTGAGGAAGCGCGCAAAGTGGTCAAACGCGTCGGCGATTCGGTTCCGGCGAAAGGCTATGTTCTGTTCGAGACCGGCTACGGCCCGTCCGGCTTGCCGCACATCGGCACCTTTGGCGAGGTGGCGCGGACCAGCATGGTGCGCCGCGCCTTCAGGGAGCTTTCGGATATTCCCACCGAATTGTTCGCCTTCTCCGACGATATGGACGGCTTGCGTAAGGTGCCCGGCAACGTGCCGAACCAGGACATGCTGGCCCAACATATCGGCAAGCCTTTGACCCAGGTGCCTGATCCGTTCGGCACGCACGAAAGCTTTGGCCATCATAACAACGCGCGATTGCGCGCCTTCCTGGATAGCTTCGGCTTTTCCTATACGTTCCAGAGCGCGACCGCCTGTTACCAGGCGGGCAAGTTTGACCAGGCATTGTTGCAGGTGCTTCGCAACTATGACGCGGTGATCAACGTGATCCTGCCGACGCTCGGCGCTGAGCGTCAGGCGACCTACAGCCCATTCCTGCCGATTTGCCCACGGACCGGCATTGTCCTGCAAGAGCCGATTGTGGCGCACGACGTCGATGCCGGCACCGTCACCTATCGCGATCCCGAGACCGGCCAACTGGTCGAGGTCCCGGTGACCGGCGGCCAATGCAAGCTGCAATGGAAGGCCGATTGGGCGATGCGCTGGTACGCGCTGGAAGTCGACTACGAGATGAGCGGCAAGGACCTGATCGATTCGGTCAACCTGTCGTCCAAGATTTGCCGGATCCTGAGCGGCCGCCCGCCGGAATCGTTCACCTATGAACTGTTCCTCGACGAGAACGGGCAGAAAATCTCCAAGACCAAAGGCAATGGCCTGGCGGTCGAGGACTGGCTGAAATATGCGCCACAGGAGAGCCTGGCGCAATTTATGTTCCAGAAGCCACGCGCCGCCAAAAAGCTGTTCTTTGACGTGATCCCGAAGGCGGTCGACGAATATCGCACTTGGATCGAGAAATTCCCGGAGCAGGATCAGGCGCAACAGCTGGAAAACCCGGCATGGCATATCCACGCCGGCAATCCGCCGGCGCCGGAAGCCGACCTGTCGTTCGGTATTCTGCTGAACCTCGCCAGCGTCGCGAATGCTGAGGACAAATCGGTCTTGTGGGGCTTCATCACCCGCTACCGGCCGGACGCGACCCCGCAGTCCGCTCCGCTGTTGGATCGGATGGTCGGGTATGCGGTGCAGTACTACCAGGATTTCGTCAAACCCGACAAAAAATACCGGGCGCCGACCGATCAGGAACGTGCAGGGCTCGCCGACCTGCGGGCGGCGCTGGCGGCTATGCCAAGCGGCGCGGATGCCGAGGCCCTGCAGAACAAAGTCTTCGAAATCGGCAAGGCCCACGGTTTCGAAAATCTGCGCGACTGGTTCCGCGCGTTGTACGAAACCCTGCTGGGCCAAAGCCAGGGGCCGCGCATGGGCTCGTTCATTGCGCTCTATGGCGTCGGTGAGAGCATAGCGCTGATCGATGACGCCTTGGCCGGGAAGAGCGCCTGAGTTTTCCATTGAATTCATCGCTTCTCGTCTAAGCGTCCGTTAAGCCTGTTCTGCTTACCTGTACCGGACGCCGCCGCCCGCGCTGGGTGACGGCGTGCCGGATCGGAAAGGCTGGGCTTGGCATGGACGACGCCATCGTCATCAAAAAGAAGAAAGGCGGCCACGGCCACGGCCATCATGGCGGTGCGTGGAAAGTCGCCTATGC
>JAYPXD010000148.1:6252-6548 GCA_038135395.1 Alphaproteobacteria bacterium
TTGAACGCGACGACGGAAAGCCAGCGTAAGGGCCTGGCCGACTATTTCGACCCGCGCATCCCGATCAGCAAGGTTTCCGGCGGCGGCACCGATATGTTCAAGGGCTCGTCGATGTTCGCCAAAGACCAAATGGCGCGCAACGGCACCGGTGGGGCCGGCCATAAGGAAGCCGGCGACGACAAGTCAAAAACCAAGCCGAACGCGCAATCCCAGCGCGACGCCCAGCAGGAGGTCGCACACCAGATTGATCCGGCGCGCCAGCCCGGCACTCTGCGCGATAGCGAAGACCAAGGCGA
>JAYPXD010000148.1:6581-6875 GCA_038135395.1 Alphaproteobacteria bacterium
CGGCACGGGCGGATAGCGCGGCGCTGGGCGAGGCGATTATGCGACACGTTCAGGGCAGCGCCGAATTCCACGGCTTGGACCGCCACCTGATCTTCAGGGTCACCGAGGAAGGACTGCGGATCGAGGTCGTCGACCGCGATGGCGAACCGATGTTTCCGGGCGGCGAGGCCGATGCGACGCCGCGGATGCAAGCGCTCGTCAAGCTCATCGCCGAGGTCGTGCGCGACACCAACAACAAGGTCGCGGTGACCGGCCACAGCGATTCCTCTCAATTCGCCGGCGGGACCTACAGCA
>JAYPXD010000148.1:6885-9235 GCA_038135395.1 Alphaproteobacteria bacterium
TTCCAGCGACCGCGCCCACAGCGCCCGCCGCCTCTTGGAGCGTTTCGGGGTCGGGCGTTCCCGGATCGACCGGGTCGAGGGCAAGGCGGATACCGCGCACCTGATCCCAGAGACTCCCGACGACCCGCGCAACCGGCGCATCGGCATCATCATTCTGCGCGGTGACCGCTAGAGCCGATCCCGATGCAATTGGGTCGGGCGATGCTCTAACGCGGCGCGTGGGGCGTGGCGAGACCGAACGGCAGACGCAACGGCGCAAAGAAAACCCCGCCGGCGCTTGCGCGCTGACGGGGCTCCCAATGGATCGGGTCCCGGTTCGCCGTAGACACGGCGTCCGGGGGCCGACAGGCGTCTTATGCCGCCTTCATCATGTTGCGCAGCACGTACTGCAGAATGCCGCCGTTCTTGTAGTAATCGACCTCATCCAGCGTATCGATGCGGCAGAGCAGCTTGATCTTTTCCTTCGAGCCGTCGGCGCGGTTGATGGTGCAGTCCATCTCCATCCGCGGCTTCAGGTCGGTAACGCCGGTGATGTCGAACGTCTCCGAGCCGTCCAGCTTCAGCGTCTCGCGGTTCTGGCCGTTGGTGAACATCAGCGGCAACACGCCCATGCCGACCAGGTTCGAGCGGTGAATACGCTCAAAGCTCTCGACGATGACCGCCTTGATGCCCAACAGGTAAGTGCCCTTCGCCGCCCAGTCGCGGCTGGAGCCGGTGCCGTACTCTTTGCCGCCGATGACGACCAGGGGCACGCCCTCGGCTTTGTACTTCTGCGCGGCATCGTAGATGCTCATGACTTCGCCGGATGGCAGGTGCTTGGTCACGCCGCCTTCGGTGCCGGGGGCCAGCTGGTTGCGGATGCGGATGTTGGCAAAGGTGCCGCGCATCATCACCTGGTGGTTGCCGCGGCGCGCGCCGTAGCTATTGAAGTCCACCGGGCGCACCTGGTGCTCGGTCAGGTAGGCGCCTGCCGGGCCGCCGCTGGCGATGGAGCCGGCCGGCGAGATGTGGTCGGTGGTGATCGAGTCGCCCAGCATCGCCAGCGAGCGGGCGCCGACGATATTGCTGACCGCGCCCGGCTCGGCCGTCATGCCCTCAAAGTACGGCGGGTTCTGCACATAGGTGGAGCCGCTGTTCCATTGGTAGGTCTCGCCGCCGGATACCTTGATTGCCTGCCATTCCTTCGGCCCGTCGAGCACGTTGGCATAACGCTCTTCAAACATCTGCTGGGACAGGTGATCGTTCAGCGCCGCCTGGACTTCGGCATTGCTCGGCCAGATGTCCTTCAGGAAGACGTCGTTGCCGTCCCGGTCCTTGCCCACCGGATCGGTCGCCAGGTTGATTTTCAGCGAGCCGGCCAGGGCATAGGCCACCACCAGCGGCGGGCTGGCCAGGTAGTTGGCCTTCACCTGCGGATGGACGCGGCCTTCAAAGTTGCGGTTGCCGGACAGCACCGATCCGACCGTGATGTTGCCGGCGTCGATGGCGTCGGCAATCGGCTGCTTCAGCGGGCCGGAGTTGCCGATGCAGGTGGTGCAGCCGAAGGCGACAATGTTGAAGCCCAGAGCATCCAGGTCGTCCTGCAGGCCGGCATGTTCCAGGTAGTCCTGCACAACCTGGGATCCAGGCGCCAGCGAGGTCTTGACCCACGGCTTCACCGTCATGCCCTTGGCCCGCGCCTTGCGCGCCACCAGGCCGGCCGCCATCAGCACGGCCGGGTTGGAGGTGTTGGTGCAGGACGTAATCGCCGCGATCACCACGTCGCCCGGATCGACCTGGAAGTCGGTGCCTTCGGCCGGCGTGGACTTGCCGCTGCCCAGTTCGTCGATTGCCTTGGCGATGGAGCCTGGGATTTCCGGCAGGTCAACGCGATCCTGGGGCCGCTTCGGACCGGCGAGCGCCGGCACGGCCTGCGAGATATCCAGTTCCAGCGTGTCGGTGAAGATCGGGTCTGCAGCGCCCTTGGTGCGCCACATGCCCTGCGCCTTGGCATAGGCCTCGACCAGTGCGCACAGCTCGGCCGAGCGGCCGGTGAAGCGCAGGTAGTTGATGGTCTCGCCATCGATCGGGAAGAAGCCACAAGTCGCGCCGTATTCCGGCGCCATGTTGGCGATGGTCGCCCGGTCGGCCAGCGACAGGTTGTCGAGGCCGTCGCCATAAAATTCGACGAACTTGCCGACAACGCCCTTTTTGCGCAGCATCTGCACAATGCGCAGCACCAGGTCGGTGGCCGTCACGCCCTCGGCCATCTTGCCGGTGAGCTTGAAGCCGATGACCTCCGGGATCAGCATGGAGACCGGCTGGCCCAGCATCGCCGCCTCGGCCTCGATGCCGCCGACGCCCCAGCCGA
>JAYPXD010000149.1:0-3434 GCA_038135395.1 Alphaproteobacteria bacterium
ACCGCTTCGCCGTGCTGAGTTATACAGGCCAGGATTTCCCGAATGAGGAGCAACTGGCCTTCACCCGCCACTTTGGCGAGATCGAGCAGCGGGGGCGGGGCAGCGGCAAGGGCAATATCCATTTCCGGACGGCAGAGCAGAAACGTAGCCTGCCGCAGGGCATCGGCGATTTTTCCAATATCGACGATGCGGGCAGGCCGCTGGCGGCGGATAGCCGGGCGCATTATTTCAAGCTGGCGGACAGGCTCTGGCATTCCGACAGTTCGTTCCGCGCACCGCCGGCGAAGTACTCGCTGCTGTCGGGCCGGGCGATTCCATCCTGGGGCGGCAACACGGAATTCGCCGACATGCGGGCGGCCTATGACGCGCTGGACGAGCGGACCAAGGCGGAGGTGGAGGATCTGGTCTGCCACCACTCGCAGATCTATTCGCGCGAGGCCGTCGGTTTCCGCGAGATGGACGACGAGGAGCGCGAGGCGTTCAAGCCGGTGCGCCAACGCCTGGTGCGGACGCACCCGGTGACGGGCCGCAAGTCGCTGTTCCTGTCATCGCACGCCGGCCTGATCGAGGGCTGGAGCATTCCCGAGTCTCGCATGTTCCTGCACGACCTGACCGAGTTCGCAACGCAGCCGCAGTTCGTCTACTCACACAAATGGACGCTGCATGACTTCGTGGTCTGGGACAACCGCGTCACCATGCACCGCGGCCGCCGCTTTGATCCGAGCGAGGCAAGAGACATCCGGCAGACCCGGCTGGCGGGGGATGTGGCGACGATTGAGCAGGTGGATTGAGGGGCGGGGCTCTGCCCTCCCTTCGTCATTGCGAGGAGCCGAAGGCGACGAAGCAATCTGCTGACGGTGTTCGCTCCTCAGACAAAGATTGACGCGGCGCCGTCGGCTCCTCCCAAAGACGGAAGACGGTGAGACGGCGTTCGCCATTGTCCTCGCAATCACTTGCGCCCACCTCCCGACCGCGCGACACTCTTGGAAACCTCGGTCTTTGATGTCAGGAGCCCAGCCTCTCATGTTCGATCTCATCCTTCGCGGCGGCATGGCCGTCACTCCGCAGGGCGCGGGCCTCTATGATGTCGCCATCAAAGGCCAGCAGATTGCCGCCGTCACCGCGCCGAACGCCATTCCGGACGAGGCCGCGGCGCGCGTGAAAGACGTCTCCGGCAAGATCGTCATCCCGGGCGGCATCGACCCGCACGTCCATTGCGCCTGGCATATGCCGCTGCCGGATGGCTCTGCCGTTACCAGCGGTCCGCCGGAGGATGTCTCCCGCGCCGCGCTCTGGGGTGGCACCACCACCATTATCGACTTTGCCGCCCGCACCGAGCCGAAGCCGCTTACTCAGGTCATTGCCGAGCGCGACCGGCAATGGGTGGACCAGTGCTATTGCGACTATGCCTATCACCTGATGCTGCTGGGCGATATCGAGCCGGAGACGCTGGCGGAACTGCCGCCGCTGCTGCAGGGCGGCTATCCGACGGTCAAGATCTTCACCACCAACATCACGCCCTCGCGCAAGGGCCGGATGGTGCATTTCGGCGACCTGTGGGAGTTGTTCAAGGTCCTGACTGCGAACCGGGGCCTGGGCGTCATCCACGCCGAGGACAACGACATCGTCATGCACATGTACGAGAAGCTGTTCCGCGAGGGCCGCACCAGCTTCCACAACCTGGCCGAAGTACACAACCAGTTGAGCGAGGACCTGTCGTTCCGGCGTGTGATCCGGCTGGCGGAATCGGAGGCGACGCCGCTCTATTTCATGCACGTTTCGGCGGCGACGGGCGTGCGCGCGATCCGCGAGGCGCGGGCGAAGGGGCAGGCGATCTATGGCGAAAGCCTGCACCAGTACATGTGCTACACGCAGGAGGACTACAAACGCCCGAACGGCCAGATGTTCCACACCTACCCCTCGCTGAAGACGCAGGCGGATCAGGATGAGATCTGGGCCGGCACGCTGGACGGCGCGATCAACTGCGTTGCGACGGACGAAATCTGCTGCAATCTCAACATGAAAACCATTGGCGAGGGGATTGACGACACCACCGGCGGCAATGCCGGCTGCGAGCCTCGGGTGGGCGTGATCTACCATCAGGCGGTGACGAAGCGCGGCTACTCGCTGGAGCGGTTTGTGGATATGGTTTCGACGAACGCGGCGAAGGTCATGGGCATGTATCCGCAGAAGGGCGCCATTGCGGCGGGTTCCGACGCCGACATCTGCGTGCTCGACCCGAGCGCGCGCGGCACGGTCCGGGCCGAGAACCTGCACGAAACCGACTACACCCCCTGGGAAGGCCACCCGATCACCGCCTGGCCGGTGATGACCATGCTGCGCGGCAAGGTCATGGTCGAGGATGGCGCGTTCCACGGTGCGCTTTCGGATGGGAAATACATCAAGCGCAGCGTGCCGAAGAGCATTCGGGAGGCGCCGGCGCTGTAGGCGAAAAAGTAATACTGGGGGAATTCACGATGGCGTCAATTCAAGAAATGAAAGATGCTCTGTCTGTAGATCAAAAGCATGCAATAGACGCTACAGAAACAGCGATGGCGGCTATCGATATGCTATTAAGCATGTCGCAATGGGTTTTAGCTATACTGGCGGTTATACTTGCCTTAGTAGCTGTATTCGGATTCTGGGAGGTTCGCCGGTTCGCAGCTGCGAAAGCTGAGGAGATTGCAAAGGAGCATGCAAAGAACTACCTAGAATCCAGCGTGTTTGTCGAGAAACTTGAAGAGAGGATCAAGCATGCCCTTGATGTTCAAAAGGAGAATGAAGCGGCAAAAGGGTTGAATGTAGAGGACGATGGCGAGCCATCAGAGTTTGAAGCGCCGCCACAGGGAACGCATCGCAATGATACCATCTGAATATGCTAGCCAATTGGCTCCGTACATGGCCGAGGCCCCAACTGATGTGGCGGGCGCAGCCCATGCGTTGGGGTTGAAGGTATTCGCTTTGGAATTGCCTAAAGGCATCTCCGGAATTCTTAAGCATGACCGTTCTTACGGTACGCCCTCTGAATACGTGATATTTGTAGACAGTAAGGAACCCGCAGTCCGGCAGCGTTTTACCGCGGCACACGAAATAGGTCATTTTCTGCTGCACCGTGATTCAATTCACGGGAAGGTTGAAGACAATTATCTACTTCGGGCGCACGGAATGTCTAATCGTCAGGAGGTAGAGGCGAATGAGTTTGCCGCTGACTTATTGATGCCTTGGCAGTTAATCAACCAAGCTATGGATAGCGGAAGCACTTCCGTCGGTGATTTGGCAAGCCATTTCAAGGTATCCCGCTTGGCAATGGGAATTCGCCTCGGCCTTCCAACGTAGTGAGCCGTTGCGTAACCCTTCGTGATTCTGGTGCATAAGAACCATCTCGGATGGGCGGTTAGTTCGTCAGCGTCCGGTAAGTAGAGTTGTAGCTATTT
>JAYPXD010000149.1:3444-9228 GCA_038135395.1 Alphaproteobacteria bacterium
ACTCTCTAGTGACCAACATTTCCACCATGCTCGCGCCTCCTCGCCATCGGTACAAGGGGGAGATTACCGATCCTGACCGTTGGGCGACCTGGGTGCCACGGCAGGGGGATATCCTCGTGTGCACGCCGCCGAAATGCGGCACGACCTGGACCCAGACGATCCTGGCGATGCTGGTGCATGGCGGCCCTGATCTGCCGGAAAAGCTGCCGTTCCTCTCCCCGTGGATCGACGCCGACCTTGGCGTGTCGGGTGAAGAGGTTGCAGCGGCGCTTGTCCGGCAGGAGGGGCGCAGGGTGGTCAAAACCCACACGCCTGCGGATGGATTTCCGATCTGGGATGGCGTGACAGTGATTGCGGTTTACCGGCACCCGCTCGACGCCTTCTTCTCCCTGCGGAAGCACACAGCCAACAGAAGCGAGCCGGTCGAGAATAACCCGATGGCCGGGCCGTTATCCCAAGCCTTGCAGGCATACCTGGAAGGTTCCATGGACCGGGATGACTTCGACCGGGACACGCTCGCGACGCTGACGGCGCACTATACCGAAACGGTCCTTGCCGGGCGGTTGCCGCAAGTGAAACTGTTCCACTATTCAGATATGATGCGCGACCCGCGGCAGGCTGTTGCCGATCTGGCCATTGCGGCCGGAATCAACGCCAGCAAAGGCCTGATCGACACGGTGACGGAGGCAACTTCTTTCGGTGCAATGAAATCGAAAGCCGCGGATTTCGCGCCCGTCGGCGGCACCGGCTTCTGGAAGTCCGACGCCGGCTTCTTCGATTCCGCCTCCTCCCGCAAATGGGAGGGGCAGCTTTCGGTGCAGGAATTGGCGCACTTCGAAGCTAGGCTCGTAGAACTGGTGCCGGATGAGGCCGCGCGGCGCTGGCTCGAACACGGCACTGGCTAACAGGCCTAATCGCCGCCGCTTGCCAAGGCTCCGCCCCAGGCGCTACCGTTCCTTCCAGGAGTGCCAAGCACCGAAGGAGCCCGCCCCATGGACCTCGCCTTTGCCCCGGAAGACGCTGCCTTCCGCGACCAAGTCCGCAAGTTCCTGCGCGATGAACTGCCCGACCGGCTGCGCTACAAGGTCGAGAACGGGGTCGAGCAGCAGTACGAGGACATGCTGGAATGGCACCGCACCTTGGCGCGCAAGGGATGGGTCGCGCCGAACTGGCCGAAGGAGTATGGCGGCCCCGGTTGGAGCCTCACCCAGAAATACATTTTCGACGAGGAATGCGGCCTTGCCGGCGCGCCGCGCATCGTCTCGTTCGGCATCAACATGTGCGGGCCGGTGCTTATGCGCTATGGCACCGAGGAGCAGAAACGCACCCACCTGCCTCCGATGCTGGCGGGCGACAAGATCTGGTGCCAGGGCTATAGCGAACCCGGCGCCGGCTCTGACCTGGCCAGCCTCAAGACGGAAGCGGTTCGCGACGGCGACCACTATGTCGTGAATGGCTCCAAGATCTGGACCACAAAGGCGCACTGGGCCGACTGGGTGTTCCTGCTGGTGCGCACGGCGAAGATGGAGAAGCGGCAGCAGGGTATCAGCTTTCTGCTCGTGGACATGAAAACGCCGGGCATCTCCACCCGTCCGATCCACCTGCTCGACGGCCTGCACGAGACCAACCAGGTGTTCTATGACAATGTCCGCGTGCCGGTGGAGAACCTGGTCGGCGTGGAGAATGAAGGCTGGGGTATCGGCAAATACCTGCTGGCGCACGAGCGCATGGGCGGCGGCTCCTTGGGGCAGCACAAGGCGTTGTTGCGGCAGTTGAAGCACATTGCCGGGTTGGAGGAGGCCGGCAGCGGCGTGCCTCTGGCAGAGGATACAAGCTTTGCGCGCGAGATCGCCTCCATTGAGGTGGAATTGCAGACGCTGGAGGCCTTCAACCTGCGCGCCATCGACAAGGTCAGCCGGGCAGGGGAGTTGGGCGGGCAGGCCCTGGGCATGGAGGCGAACCTGTTCAAGATCCGCAACACCGAAATCCAGCAGCGCCTGACGGAGTTGAAGGTGCAGGCGCTAGGATACTACGCCAACCCCTATGTCTTTGGCGCGCTTACCCAGGGTTGGAACGAGCCGCCGATTGGCGCGGAATACGCCAATGGCGCCTCGCCAGCCTATTTCCACTTCCGCAAGGTCTCGATCTATTCGGGGTCGAACGAGATCCAGCATAATATTATCGCGAAGGCGCAGCTGGGATTGTAGCGCCTCTGGCGTGGCCAGCGATACGGCCAGGAAAAGGATGGGAAGTAGGCTCTAATGGTGGACTACGTGAAAGACAAAGTCATTGTAGTGACCGGAGCCGCTGGCGGCTTTGGCCGTCTGGTGAGCCTGAAAGCCGCGGCGCGTGGCGCAAAATTGGTCTGCGTCGACATTGATGAAAGTGGGGTAAAGCGTACGGCGGAAGACGCTCGGAAGGCGGGAGGAATTGCATCCGGCCATAGCGTTGATGTTACCGACCTTGCCGCTATGCAAGCCATGGCTGCGGCGGCAGTCTCTGAATATGGCCGCATCGACGTGATGGTGAACGATGCCGTTGGCTTTCTATTCCGATCATGCTGCCGCCTACGCGGCCTGGAGCCGCTGTATCGATATAAATTTCAAGGGCGTTCTGCATGGGATTATCGCGGTCTATGACCAGATGATCGCGCAAGGCTGCGGGCAAGTCGTCAATCTATCGTCCATCTATGGTAACTATCCCGTGGTCGGGGCCGCAGTCTACGGCGCAACCAAGGCGGCAGTGAATTTCCTGTCGGATTCTCTCAGAGTAGAAACTAAGGGCAAGGTGAAGGTGACGACGATCCGGCCGACTGGGGTGCCGGGGACTGGGCTAAGCTCGGGCGTTGTCAACCGTGCAGCCGTTGTTGGGATATTGGGCCAAAATATGGAGACCTATGCCGGCATTCGTGCCCGGATTGCCGAGGGAAAAGGCGAGCCGGAAGAAACCGATCCGGAAAGTCCGCGGTATGGGATATTGGAGCCGGGCTACATAGCAGATGCCGTGATCTCCGCAATCGACCAGCCGTGGGGCGTTGACGTGTCCGATATTACAGTGCGGGCGACCGGCGACCCATTTATTCTATAAAGCCAAAGGAAACAGCAGGCGCGTGCAGCAGACCAATCCAGTACCCATCATCACCTTCTGGCTCGGCCCCGCGCTGGAAGGCCCTGACCGCGCGCTTGGCCGCAAGGACTGGTGGTATCGTGGCGGGCCGGCGGTGGATGATGAGATACGGGCGCGTTTCGGCGCGGAGGTCGATCTGGCCTGCGAGGGCGGCCTCTGCGAATGGGAGGCGAGCCCGGAGGGGTGTTTCGGCCTGATCCTGCTGCTGGACCAGTTCACCCGTAACCTGTTCCGCGGCACGCCCGACGCCTGGAAGGGCGATCCGCGTGCCTTCCGCGTCGTTAACCAGGCGATAGACGCGGGCCTCGACAAGGCTCTGCATCCGGTGGAGCGCATCTGGCTCTACCACCCCTTCCACCATTCCGAGAGCCCGGCGGAGCAAGACCGCGGGCTCGGCCTTCTCAACACGCTCCGGGCGGAGGCGGCGTCGGACTGGCAGCCCTATGTCGACCAGTCGATCCAGGGTTGGACCCGTCACCGCAACATCGTCGCCGAGTTCGGGCGGTTCCCGCACCGCAACGCTATCCTCGGCCGCGAGAGCACCCCGGCGGAGGTCGCTTTTCTGGCGGCAGGTGCGGAAAATTTCGGACAGGCGGTCGCCGCGACGGCCTCGTAGGCGGTTCGGCAGGCTATTGCGCCGTCCAGCCGCCATCCACCATCAGCGTCGTGCCGGTGATCAGTGCTGCGGCGGGGGAGGCCAGGAACACGACCGCGCCGACCACGTCGCCCACCTGTCCAAACCGACCCATCGGGATGCGGGAGAGCAGGTCGCCGCCGCGGACCGGGTCCATCAGGCGATCGTGAGTCATGGGCGTGTCGATCGCAGTCGGGCCGACGGCGACGACGCGGATGCCTTTCGGCGCCAATTCGACCGCGGCGGATTTGGTCAGGCCCTCGATGAAATGCTTGCTGGCGGAATAGACGCTGGTGCCGGGCCGGCCCACCTTGCCGAAGGTGGATGACATGTTGACGATCACGCCGGAGCCCTGCCGCGCCATGATCCGCGCCGCCGCCTGGGCTGCGAACACCGCGCCGCGGACGTTGATGTCCACCGTCATGTTCACGGCATTTTCCGAAAGGTCGAGAAACGGCTCCGGCTTGCTGACGCCGGCGTTGTTGACGAGCACGTCGAGCCTGTCCAGGCCGGCGAAGGCCGCGCGGATACTGGCCGGGTCGGCGACGTCGCAGGGTATGGCCCGCGCCTTGCCGCCCTTCTGCCGGATGAGGGCCGCGATCTCCTCGATCTCGCCAGCGGTGCGGCTCATGGCGATGACCTCGGCGCCGGCCTCGGCCATGGCCAGGGCGCAGCCGCGGCCAATGCCCCGGCCGGCGCCTGTGACGGCGGCGACCATGCCGTCGAGGCGCATGGAGGGGAGGATGGGGGTGGAGTCGGTCATGGTCTTTTACCTGATGTGTTCGCTACTGATCCTTGCCAGCAGTTTTCGTCCCGAGTAGCGCGTATCGAGGGGCGTCCCTCGATACGGCCCAGAAGGGCCTCCTCGGGATGAAAAGTCTGAGGGGAAGGGGAGGCTGATCACGGATGATCTTGATGCTCTTGTAATGAGATTCAGAGCAGATTCACCCGATCCAATCGGATCGGGATCTGCTCTAGCGTGAGGCAACGGAGATGACGCCCGCTGCGGCCAGCGCCTCCACCTGCTCCTCGCTATACCCCGCCCACTCGCGCAGCACCTCGATACTGTGCTCGCCGGCGAGCGGGATGCGGCGGTCCTGGCGGACGGGCGTGGCGGAGAAACGGACGGCCGGGCCCGTGACCGGGATCTTGCCCTGGATCGGGTGCTCGACCTCGACGAAATGGCCGCGGTGGGCGAGTTGCGGGTTTTCGGCGACGTCCTGGATCGTGGCGACCTTGGCGGTGGCAAGCCGTTGTTCCAGCAGCAGGCGCTCGACCTCCGCCGCGTCCATGGTCAGGGTCCAGTCGGTGACGAGTTGCTCGCATTCGACATAGTTGACCTTGCGCGATTCCATAGTGGCGAAGCGCTCGTCATCGGCCAATTCCGGACGGCCCATCACCTGGCAGATCTTGCGGAAATCGCTGTCATTCGCCGCCGTGATGTGGACGAAGCCGCCGCAACCGCACGGAAAGGTATGGGAAGGCACGGAGACCGGGTTTTTGTTGCCCTGCCGCCGCTTCGCCCGACCGAACAGGAAATACTCGCTCATTACCGTGTTGAGCAGGGTGGTGGTGCCGTCCAGCATGGAGACATCGACCCACTGGCCCTCGCCGGTGCGCTCCCGCGCCTGGAGGGCGCCGAGCGTGCCGATGACGGCGTGCAGGCCGGTCAGGTAATCGGTGATGATAGTGCCGGCAACCGTCGGCGGCCCGTCTGCCGGGCCGGTCAGCTCCTGCAGGCCGCTCAGCGCCTGGATGACGGGGTCATACGCCGCCCGCTCCGCCCAGGGGCCGGTCTGTCCGAAGCCGGAAATGCGCACCATCACCAGCCGCGGGTTCAGCGCGTGCAGGTTGTCCCAGCCGAGGCCCATGCGCTCCAGCGTGCCAGGGCGGAAGTTCTCGACCAACACGTCCGCCGCCTGCACCAGGTCGCGCAGCACCGCCTTGCCCTCGTCGCCATAAAGGTCGAGGGCGAGGCTGCGTTTGCACCGGTTCAGGATAATTGCGAACAGGCTGTCCGGCTC
>JAYPXD010000150.1:0-9165 GCA_038135395.1 Alphaproteobacteria bacterium
GGCCAGGCCACGGCCAGAACTATCGACGGCGCGCTCGACATTCGCCTGTGAGGCTGGACTCTCGGTGCTGCGTCCGCGCGAACACCCCAGCCCCTTCCACCCTTACCGTTTGCGTATCATGACAAGGCAGGAGCAAGCCGTATGGACGCCCCATCCGCAGCAACCACACCAACCGCCAGCAGCGCGCTCGTCCGGACGCGGGCGAGCAATCTGGTGCAACAAAATTCAGCGGAGGATTTTGACAAATTCCTGCGCCTGATGACCGAGCAACTGCGCCACCAGGACCCGCTCAATCCGGCGGACCCGACCGAATTCGTCGCCCAGTTGGCAACCTTCTCCTCGGTCGAGCAATCGATCAAGTCTAACGAAAAACTGGATAGCCTGATTACCGCAATCAGTAGTCTAGTCGATTTTAATACCACAACCCTGTTTGGCAAGGCGGTCGAGTCGCAGACCGGCAGGATCGAGGCCAATGGCAAGCCCGTTCCCTTCGCCTATGACCCCGTCGCCGAAGCCACATCCGTATCGGCCCAGGTTCTGGATAGCAGCGGCCGGCTTGTGCGCGAAATTCCTCTCCCCGCGGGGGCGTCGCGCCAGAACGCGGCCTGGGACAGCCGCGCCAAAGACGGAACTTTGGTGACGGTCGGGCAGCATGCCATTCAGGTTTTGTACTACAAGGGCAAAGACGTGCTCTCTCAGGCGCCGGCTATCAGCCAGAGCAAGGTCGCCGAGGTGCAACTGACGCCGACCGGGCCGCAACTGAAACTGGCCGACGGCAGCACATTGCCGGCATCGCAGGTGCAAGCGATTGCCGCCGCACTCTAGCGGGCGGTTGAGACGGGCATCACGCCTGCTGCTTCCGGGTTCTCTTCCGCTGCCGATCGTGTAAGTTGGCCGCTGCTTTTTCACCCGGAGCCGCCCCATGCCCGACCTTTCCGCCACGCCATTGCCAAAGTCGTTCGCCTCCGTCCATGGCAAACGCATGGCATTTTACGAGGCCGGCGCCGGAGACCCCATCGTCTTCCTGCACGGCAATCCGACCAGCAGCTATCTGTGGCGCAATATCATCCCGCATGTCGCCGACCTGGGGCGGGTGATCGCGCCGGACCTGATCGGCATGGGCGACTCCGAGAAACTGGACAATGCCGGACCGGAATCATACCGGTTCGTCGAGCATCGCCGCTACCTGAATGCGCTATTGGCGCAATTGGGAGTGGTGGAAAATGTGACGCTGGTGATCCACGACTGGGGCTCGGCCCTGGGCTTCGACTGGGCCAACCGCAACCGCGACGCCGTCAAAGGCATCTGTTACATGGAGGCGCTGGTCCGCCCCGTCACCTGGGAGGAATGGCCGGACCCGGCCACGCCGGTATTTCAGGGGTTCCGCTCCGATAAGGGCGAGGCGATGGTGCTGGACCGGAACGTGTTCGTCGAGCGGGTGCTGCCCGGCTCGATCATCCGCAAGCTTTCGGAGGCCGAGATGGCGGTCTATCGCAAGCCCTTCGCCGAACCAGGGGAGGGCCGACGTCCGACCCTGACCTGGCCGCGCCAGATCCCGATCGATGGCGAGCCGGCGGACGTGGTGGCGATCGCCAACGACTATGCGGCCTGGCTATCGACCTGCGCCGTCCCGAAACTGTTCGTCAATGCCGAGCCCGGGGCGATTCTGATCGGCCCGCAGCGCGAATACTGCCGGTCCTGGCCGAACCAGACTGAGGTGACGGTCAAGGGCAGCCATTTCATTCAAGAGGACTCGCCGAACGAGATCGGACAGGCGCTGCGCGCATGGTTGCAGGGACTGTGACGCCGGCGATGAATGAACCCGGCATTCTCATCGTCTGGACCGGCATCACCGAGGAGCGGGATGCTCTGTTCAACGGCTGGTATAACCGGCAGCATCTGTCCGAACGGACCAACGTGCCGGGCTTCTGCAATGGCCGGCGCTACAAAGCCGTCGAGGGCTCCCCGGCGTACCTGGCCTGGTACGAATTGGAGTCGCCTGCCGTCTTTACCAGCGCACCCTATGCCGAACGCCAGAACAACCCCACCGGCTGGACCCAGGCCGTCATGCCTGGTTTCCGCGACGTCACCCGCGTCGCCGGCGTCGTCAAGGCGCGGCTTGGCCAGGGCCTGGGCGGCGCATGCGCGTCCTGGCGGCTCACCCCGGCAGCCGGCGCAGAGGCCGGCCTGACCGCATGGCTGGCGGATGAAGTGTTGCCGGCGCTTTTGGCAGGCAACACCGGCGTGCTGGGCGCCGTGCTGGCGGCGCCATTGGCGGCCTCCGCCGACGCGGGCGCCACGTCCAACGAGACCCGGATGCGCGCCCAGCCGGATAACCCGCCCTGCTGGGGCCTGCTGGTTGAATGCGCCGACCTGGAGACTGCCAGAGCGGTGCAGGCCGGCTTGGATCCGACCAGCCTCGCCACACGCGGCGTCCTGCGCAGCGAGCCGGGCATCTATGCACTCGTCACCGCCGTCGGCCGGTTCGACAACCAGCCCGGAACCGACCCTGAGGTTTTGTCTCCATGAAAAACATTCTTGTGATCCAGGGCGTTAACCTGCGCTGGCTCGGCAAGCGCCAGCCCGAATTGTACGGCACGACGTCGGCCAAGGAGTTGGACGCTCGCCTGATGCGGCATGCCCAACAGCACGGCTACGCCCTCTCGATCGAATATTTCGACGTCGAGGGCGAGGCGATCCGCCGGATCTACGACGCGGTCGAGGCCGGCGTCGATGGCATCGTCATGAATCCCGCCGGCTTTACCTATGCCGGATACGCCCTGCGCGACTGTATGTTGGGGGTAAAGGACGAAATGCCGATCATCGAGGTGCATATCACCAATGTCGCGGCCCGGCACTCGAACGACGTGCCGGCGGCAGCCGCCGCCGGCGTCATCTTTGGCTTTGGCCTGCTGGGATACGAGATCGCGCTCGAAGCTATGCTGAAAATGCTGGATGCGCGCTAAGGTGCCGGCGCCATCGGATGCGCCGCTGCTTGGCGTCTATGGCACCCTGCTGGATGCGGAGGTCCGGCGGCTGGTGCTCGGCCGATGTCAGGCGCGGCCCGCCCTGCTGGTGGGGTGGGAGCGGGTGTTCGTGGCCGGCCAGGTTTACCCCGGAGTCCGACCGTGCGCGGGCGCGCTGACCGATATTCTGGTCCTGCAAGGGCTCAGCGCCAGGGCTCTCGCCCGCGGCGACGCGTTCGAGGGCGCGGAGTACGGGCGGCAGATGCTGCCGGTGCAGTACAAGGATGGCTCGAGTGGTCAGGCGATGATCTATGTCCCCACCGCATCGGTGCGGTTGTCGGACCGGCGCTGGCGCTATGACTGGCCCTGGCGCATCGCGCACAGGCGGGCATTTCTGGCGATGACCCAGGCCGCCGTTGCGGCGCGCGAAAGCGTGGTTCGAGGCCGCGCCGGCAGATGACCGCCCGCGCAAAAGCGTCGCCGGATGCCAACAGTGGCGGCTCGGTCGCGGCCGGGCACGGCATGGGGCTGTTTACCGCCCTCGCGTTTGGCAGCGCCTATCCCATCGGCAAGCCGATCATCGAAGCCGTGGACCCGTTCGTGTTTTCCGCTGCGCGCTATATCGTGGCCGGCGGCGTGCTGCTGTTGGGCCTGGCGCTGTTCTCGCGCCGCGGCGCCGGCGTGCCCTGGCGCGAACTGCCAAAGTTGGCGTTCACCGGTTTTCTGGGCTTTACGGTGTTTCAGGGCCTATGGGGCATCGCGCTGGGCCTGACCACCGCTTCGAAAGGCAGCGTACTGGTGGCGAGCACGCCGATCTTCGGTGCGATCATCCATGCCGTTCAAGGCCACCGGCTGCCGATACGCGCCTGGACTGGCGTGTTGCTGGCATTTGGCGGGGTGTTCTGTGTCATCAACAACTCGTTTGAGGCGGTCACGCTCTCCGGTGGCTCGCTGTTCGGCGATGTGCTCTTTGTCGCGATCGCCGCGGTGTGGGCCTTGTACGGCGCAACGTCCCGGCCGATCATCGCCCGGCTGGGCGCGGCCCGGTCGGCAGCCTGGGCGGCCATGCTGGGTTCGCTGATGCTGTTGCCGCTCGCCATACCGGGCGGGCTGGCGCAGAACTGGAGCGTCGAGGCCGTATCCCCCTGGCTTTGGCTCAATTTCGCGCATATGGCGCTGGTCATCGGCTGCTACGGCATGCTCACCTGGAATGGTGGGCTGCGACGGCTGGGACTACCGAAAATGACGGTCTGGCTCTACCTCTCGCCGGTGTCGGCGATAGTCTTGGCCAACCTCATGCTGGGCGAGTGGCTGACATTGCCACAGATGGCGGGCGCGGCGCTGGTGCTGAGCGGTGTAGCCCTGACCCAGCGCTAACGCGGGACAGCACGCTAGAGCAGATTCCGATCCGATTGGATCGGGTGAATCTGCTCTAAATTTAATGATTAGAGCATCTTACCCCGACAAATTGATCGCCTTGGCGATTCAATTTGATCGGGCGTTGCTCTAGCCAATCCGGATATTGTCGATCAACCGCGTGTCGCCCAGGAAAGCGGCGGCGAATATCCGGGCGGGTTCGCCGGACGCGAAGTCCGGGCTCAGGTCGGCCTCGCGCCGCGCCTCCAGATAGTCGATGCGGTCAAACCCGGCGGCGAGAATGGCTGACTTGGCCGCCTCCAGCGCCTGAGTCCGGTCCTGGCCACCGCCGATGGCCGCGCCTGCGGCGGTCATGGCGCGGTGCATCGCCGGCGCTATGGCCCTTTGTGCAGCCGAAAGGTGCTGATTGCGTGAAGATAGCGCCAGTCCATCGGCATCACGCACCGTGGCGCAGGGGTGAATCGCAATCGGAATGTTCAGGTCGGCAACGAACCGCTGCACCACCTTCAGCTGCTGATAGTCTTTTTCGCCGAAGAACGCCCCATCCGCGCCGGATTGCAGGAACAATTTCGAGCAGACGGTCGCCACGCCATCGAAATGACCCGGCCGCGCGCCACCGCAAAGCCCCGCGCTGACGCCCGAAACGCTGACATTGGTCGCATACCCGTGCGGGTACATTTCTTCCGGGTAGGGGCAATACAGCAGGTGCGCATCGGCTGTTGCCAGCTTCGCCGCGTCGCTTTCTTCCGTCCGCGGGTATTTGGCATAGTCGGCGGGATCGTTGAATTGCTTCGGGTTCACGAACAGGGTCGCGACAGCGCGGTCGTACCGCGCCAACGCCGCCGCAACCAGACTGAGATGCCCGGCATGCAGCGCCCCCATGGTCGGGATCAGGCCGACAGTCAGGCCAGCACCATGCCAGGCGCCGACCTGCGCGCGCAGGTCGGCGACGGTTCGGACAATCGGAACGGATGCGCTCAAAACGCTTTCCTGTATCAAAATGCGGGCGGCGAGATTACCAACACGCAGCAACCACAGCAATGGCGCGCTTTAGCCCATTGGAACCTAGGCCGGCCGGTTCGCCTGCAGGAAGCTGCGGATGTGACGGACGGCCATTGGGATGCGCTCCACCGGGTCTTTCCAAGGATACATGCTGACCTGAGCCTGCGGCGCGAGCATCGCGACTTCCATCGCCACCTCATAGGGGTGCGGGTCGATATCATCCGGCAGCACCAGGATTGGCGTCTGGCACTGGCGCACGAAATCGCGGCTGACCGTGTACACGAAATCCGGGTTTTTGCGGTACATGGCGGACAGGAAGGCCTCCACCTGGTCCCGGGTCAGGTCCGGCCGCTGTTTCAGCAACTCGGGCGCCCATCCCGTGATGTTGCGCTGGAAGAACTGGTCAGGAATCGAGGCGCGGTGGCCGCTCGGCTGGGTCATGACGGCGGCGGCGACGCGGTGGCCGTGCCGGCGCAGCATGTTCCAGTTCATCGGCCCGCCGATGCAGAAGCCCAGCAGCAGGAATTTGTCGATGCCCAGGTGGTCCATCAGGCCGATCTGGTCGTCGGTGTGGGCATCCCATGGGCGATCGATCTCCAGGGGGCCGGTGGACTTGCCGGCATTGGCATTGCGGTGGTCAAGCGCAATTACCCAGAATTCGTTCGAGAACTCTTTGAGGGGATTGAACGGATGGCTGGCGCTTAGCCCGGCGACCGTACCGTTCAGGCCGCCGCCGGGAACGATCAGCAGTGGGAAGCCCGAGCCGGCTTCTTCGTAATAGACGCGGGTTTGGCCGTGTTCATAGAAAGGCATGGGTCATTCTCCTTCGGCGCACAGCCTACAGGGAGGGACGGCCGCCCGCCAAATGGAAACTATTCGGGCAACCGACAGCCTTATCCAATGGTCTCCATTGCCACCGGAAACAACGGCGCGAGGTCATCCACTGCCATGACGTGATAGGCGCTGAAGCGATAGGCCGCGCCCGCCGCCAACTCCGGCGGGGTGAAGGGAAACGCCAGGTTGCCGCTGGTCGAGAGCCGGCCCGGAAACCCCAGGTGCAGCAGGTATTGCTTGGTCGACTTGGCGACGGTCATCGCCCGGTCCATCGTGTCGGCGATGACTTCGGCCATGACGAATATCTCACGCGGCGGCGCAGCCGGCGGCTCCGGCCAGTTGTAGACGGCGTCGAGCCCATAGAGGCGGAAGGTCAACGAATAATCCGGCTCCTCGCCCGGCGCGCAGACCAACCCCTGCACGACGCCTTTCACTTGCTCCGTCAGGTCGCGCGCGCCGGCAATAAACCGCGGATCGGCAGAGCCAGCCAGCAGCACTGCCCGCTCGCCGACGCGGGTTGCGCCCTCCAGCTTCACGGTCAGTTGCGCCGCCGGCTGCCAGGTTGCGCCGGCAACGCGGGTGCGCCGCTCGTCCACCGCCTCATACTTCGCGCCCGCCACGTTCGCCCGGCCTTCCGGCTCGATGATCTCGTTCGGGTCGGCCTGTTCGTAAAGGCTGTGCGCCGCGACCGACATCGGCGTCGCGCGCCGGTCCGGGTTCATGCTCTCCAGCACGAAGCCTTCGCGGTCCAGCACCGCCAGGATCGGATCGCGCCCGCCCGGATCACAGCAGAGCGAGGCGCATTCGATGATCTTGGCCATGTGCATCACCGGCCCCAGCGGGAAGCCCAGCAGTTGCGGAATGCAGGCATAAATGCCGGTGTCGCAGGCCCGACCCGCAATGATGACGTCCGGGTCCTGCTCCAACGCCCTGACGAACGCCTCCGTCCCCGCCTGGCCGACCAGAGCGGATGCGCCGTCCACTTCCTCCTCCGTCAGATCCTCCAGCAGGCCGAGGCTGGTGACGCGCTCGGCACGCACCGCCGCCTTCACCACATCGCGCGGCATGTCGGATCGGATCACCGCCAAGCGAAAGCCGAGGCCTTCTTCCCGCGCGATCTCCCGCACCATGGCGAGCGTCGCGTCCAGGTGCGGCCCCGCCCCGGCGCTGCCGGCCGAGCCGATGATCAGCGGAATATCCAGCGAACGCGCGCCCTTCAACAGAGCCGCGAGATCGCGTTTGGTTTGGGCGGCGGATGTCGCCATCTCGCCATTGCCAAGGAAAGTCGGGCCGATGTCGGTAGAGCCCATGTCGGCGCCGATCATATCGGGCTCGCGACGCAACGCCTCAGCCAGAGAGGCGGCGGGAATGCCATAGCCCAACTGGCCGGTGGCGCCGACCAGCTTCAGAGGCCGGGAGGGATCGGCGGCGAAGTGCGCGCGCAAGCGGCTGACGGCGCTCATAGCTCCAACTCCAGCAAAGGCACGTGCTGCTGCGCGCCATAGACGTCGCGGTCGCCAGGGCTGCCGGCTGGCATCAGCCGCGGCAGGGTGATCTTCACCGCCAGCGCCACCGGATAAGGCTGGATGCGGACGCTATCCTCCGGCACGCCATAGAGCGGCGCGATACGCCCAGCGTTCAGTTCGGGGGACTGGACGCAGCGGTCATAGCTGGCGCGGTCGGCAAACATCAGGTCAAAGGTCAGGTGTAGCGGCCCGGCGTTCTTCGAGCGCACCACTCGGGCTATATCGATCAGGCGCATGGGCGGGCCATTCTCCCAACGGGTATCGGTCGTTTGCCGCGCAGTTTGCGCCTCAGCCGGCGGATACGCCAGCAAAAGCCGATGGGTTCGGGCGCTTGACCCGAAATATCCCCCGGCCATAGTGTTTTGCATGAACCACCTGGGGCGGGCAAAGCGGTCGAGCCCATGCCTCGAATTACAAGGAGCCTGCCGTCATGAACAAACAACGCAATCCCAGCGCGATGGCCGCCCCAATCGGGCCGTTCTGCCATGCCTCCGAAGTGCCGGGGGGCTCTCGCCTGCTTTACATCTCCGGGCAGGTTGGCATGCGGCCGGACGGGTCCGTACCGGCAACCGTCGAGGAACAGGCGGAAGTCACCTGGCAGAACATCGAAGCCTGCCTCGCCGACGCCGGCATGAGCGTCGCCGACCTGGTCAAGATCACCACCTTCGTGGTGCGCGCCGAGGACCTGCCCGCCGCCGGCAAGGCCCGGGCCGCCCATCTGGGCGAGGCGCGGCCGACCTCGACCACCGTCATCGTCAGCGCCCTGGTCATCCCCAGCCTGCTGATCGAGATCGAGGCGGTGGCGGCGGCGAAGGCCTAGGCGTCCGCCCTCGGCCCCACCACCCGGAACACCTCTGTCGGCTGGCGGATGCCCTTGAAGGTCATCTCGCCGACGGACCGGGCCTCATAGTCGTCCTCCACCGCCGTATAGGCCCGAGGGCTGACCAGGATTTCGCCGTCCTCGGCATGGTCGCAGAGGCGCGCCGCCATGTTCACTGCCGAGCCGTCGGCGGTGGAGCGCAAAAACGCCCATCGGGGTATCGCCGCTATAGAGCGGTATCACCAGTTGTGTGCGCATGCCTTCTTTGTCGACGATCATGCGGCGGGTCGGGTGACCCACCCGGTACAACTCCGTGTCGCGCATATCCTCGGCGTGGATCGTTCGTTTCTCACGGTATGCGACGGCGAGATTTTGGTTTGAGTCGGCCGGGAAGGTGGTGACACCAGGCTCAAATGCAATCGGCGTATGCCCGGAAGTCGCCGCCAGAAGGAGGCTATTGGGGTCTTCTGCCACCGTCAGCAAACTGCAGAGGTCAACCCTGCAGAGATTACGTGAGTTTTCCAGGATAGCATGGAACACGGGCTGCTCGTCATGCCGCGACCCGGCGACAACGCGCATGATCTCTCGCGTTGCATCCGTGTAAGCGTGCAACGCGGTATAGGCGTCTTCGGTGACCGGC
>JAYPXD010000151.1:0-6559 GCA_038135395.1 Alphaproteobacteria bacterium
ATCCAATGACTCCATTTGATCGGGCGTTGCTCTAGAACTCGCCCGATCAAATTGAATCGCCAAGGCGATTAATTTATCGCGGTAAGATGCTCTAATCATTAGGTTTAGCGCACTGCCCGATTCAGCGCTGCCAATTGATCGGGCGCTGCTCCTACCGTGGCTTTGGATAGCAACTGTACTTCCAGCCGAGCCACCGCAACACCTGGTCGTCACGGCACGCGCCATAAAAGAACTGGCCGTTCAATCCGCTGACCATCGCGAATCCAGCGGGCGAGACCTCGGTCTCGCACCCGTCGGCGCAATTCGAGCGGTTGCGCCAGCCAAAGCGCACGAAACTGGCGCAATGGTTATAGACAATGGTGCCGGAAGCATTCAGCTCCAGGCACCGGATCGGATCGGCAACGATTGTCACCTTGACTTCGCGCGGTGGCGTAGCAGCCGCGGCTTTCAGCCCGGCCAGCGCCACGACCCCTGCCAGGGCCAATTTGCGCCAATCCATGCCGGTCGCCCTTCATCGCTTAGGAGCATACCGACCTCCTCCGACAGATGGGATAACTGCACCAGGGTTAGCACAGGGTTAACCGGCGCCCAGATCCCAAAAAATTCCGGCTGCCGATGCAATGCCCTCGCGGAACAGCGGGATCAGGCCGTGCTCGTTCGCGCCGTGCTGGTTGCAGCCGGCATAGGAGCTGGGCAACCACACGACAGGCACGCCCAGGCGCGCCTTGAACATCTCGGATGGATTGGAGCCGCTGGACGACGGCAGGATATTCGGCTCCTGCCCATGCGTCGCGACGATGGATCGGCGGAAGCGTTGCACCCACGGATTATCCGGGTCGGTGCGGCTTGCCAGAAACTGATCGCGGCCGATGTTGGTGTCGATGGCGACTTGGCCAAAGCCATGCGCGTCCAGATGCTTGCGCAACGCCGGCACGAACACCGCCGCCGGCACATCGACCGTATGGCGAATCTGACAGGTCGCCTTGGCGTAGGACGGCACGGCGTTCACCGGATTGTCCGGATTTCCCGCGCTCATGGCGAGGATGATGAAGCTGGTCCAGGCCAGCACTTTTTCATGCTCGGTGAGTTCCGCGAACCCCCATTCCGGATCGGGCTGCGGCATGCCGTCGACTGGATCGGCTATGATGTCGTGGCAGGCCGCCCGGACGGAGTTCGGCACATGCTTCGGCAGCCAATCCTCGACCAGAATGCGGCCCTTCGGCGTCGTGATCGTGGCCAGAGCCTGCGCCAGAATAATCGCAGCATCGGGCAACACACCACCGAAATGGCCCGAGTGCAGGCCGCCTGGCCGTTTCAGGTCGACTACCAACGAGAAGAACACGCCGCCCCTGCATCCAAGGTTAAGATCCAGCCGACGAAACGATTTCCGCGGGCCATCAAATCCCAGAAAGGCGTCGGCGGCAAACACGTCAAGGTGCTGGACCATCAGCGCGTCCAGACCCGGGGACCCCTGCTCCTCGCCGGTTTCGATCATAAATTTGGCGTTGAATCCCAACCGGCCACGCTCTGCCAGCACGGCCTCGAGCGCGAGCATGGCGAGTGTATGCTGGCCCTTGTTATCGACCACGCCCCGACCATACAGCCGGTCGCCTTCGCGCGTCACGCTGTAGGGGTCGCGTCCGTTTTCCCATTCGCTGGCAACAGAGCGAACGACATCGCCATGGCCATAGAGGAGCACGGTCGGCAGCGCCGGATCTTCACTGCGGTTGGCGACCAGCACCGGCCCGCGCCCTGGCACGGGATTGTCGAGCGTAACGTGGTCGAAGCCCAGCGCCGCAAACGCCGGGCCCATCAAATCGCGCTGGTAGCGCACCAACTGGTCGAATTGGGCGGCAACCTGACTTTCGGTCGGCACTGCAACCCGGTCCGCAAGATCGGACACAAACCGACCGTCGTCGATAAAAGCTTCGGCGCGTGCGATCGCGCGGGCACGGTCTGGCATCGCTACGGGACCTTCTATGGAAATTCAGGTTCAAACGGCAGGCACACAGCCGAATCCGGCGCTGCGATCAATGCCGACCCCTCCGCCACGGGCGTCCACTCGTCGCTCTGCTCGTCCAGCGGTTCCGACAGAATCAGCCAGGCATTTTCCAAGCCGAGTTCCCGACCGGTGAAGGCCGCTATGGCCGCGGATTCGGCGGAATAGAGCGATGGCGAGCGTTGGTCCGACGACCAACGGGCACAGACCACCCGATGTCCATTGCTCATGGCGGCCGTCATACGAAACGGCTGTGTGATCTGGGCCGCCTCCATCTCGCCACGCACGAGTCCCACCGCGCGCGCCAGTCCGCCGAGCGGATCCTCGATCATGCCATTCGCAACCGCCAGCAGGAACAAGGCCTCGGTATCGGTCGTGCCCTGGCGTTGCGCGTAAAGATGATCCGGAATACGCGCTTCGACCGCACGCCGGATCGCGCTCCATCCGCCGATCTGGCCATTGTGCATGAACGCCATGCGATCATAGGTAAACGGGTGGCAGTTCGACCGGCTGGTCTCCGTGCCCGTCGTAGCCCGGACATGGGCGAAGAACAGGCGCGACTCGATCTGCTCGGTCAGGCTGCGAAGGTTGGAGTCATTCCAGGCCGGAAGCGTGTCGCGATAGCGGCCGGGCTCGGGCTTGTTGCCCCACCATGCCAGGCCAAAGCCATCGCCATTGACGGGCGTCACCCCCCGCTGCGCCGAAAGACTTTGCCGCACCAGCGAATGCTGGGGCCGCAGCACCAATGCCGCCATTTCAACCGGCGGGCCGATATAGGCGAGCCATCGACACATCAGTTCGATCCTTTGCCGCGTCAGAGATCTACCGTTCCAGTGTGGTACCTCTGCGCGAGGATGCAAGCCCGGAGTGATCGAATTTCAGCAACTGGGCGTTGGTTGATCCATATGGCAGCCCAGAAAACAAAAAATCCGGCATCCTATCTTGCTGGACAGGATGCCGGGCGATCAGCGCGTCTGAAGCAGCCTTACTTGCCGCGAACCAGGTTCGAGTAGGATTTCATCAGCGTCTGCGTCATCGAACCGACGGTGAAGGTGTGATCGTCGATCGAGCCGACCGGCGTCACCTCCGCCGCGGTTCCGGTCACGAAGCACTCGGTCGCCTTGGCCAGGTCATCGTATGGAATGTGGCGCTCGACCACTTCGATCTGATGCTCTTTGGCGATCCGCATCACCGTCTGGCGGGTGATGCCGTTCAGGAAGCAGTCAGGCGTCGGCGTGTGCAGCTTGCCGTCGATGTTCAGGAAGATGTTCGCGCCCGTGCCTTCCGACACAAAGCCGCGCCAGTCCAGCATCATGGCGTCGTCGATCTTCTGCGACTCGGCCCAATGCTTAGACAGGGTGCAGATCATGTAGAGGCCGGTGGCCTTCGAGGCGACTGGCGCGCTATCCGGCGGCGGGCGTTTCCAGGGGCCGGTTTTCATGCGGATGCCCTTCATCAGCGCTTCCGGCGAGAAATAGCTCGGCCATTCCCAGACAGCGATGGCAACGTGAATTCTGCTCTTCTGCGCCGACACGCCCATCTGCTCCGCACCGCGCCAGGCGATGGGGCGGACATAGGCCTCCGTCAGGTTGTTGGCCTTCAGCGTCGCGTACTTGGCTTCCTCCAACTCTTCGACCGAGAACGGAACCTTGAAGTCCAGGATTTTCGCCGAGTTGTGCAGGCGCTCGGAGTGCAGCCGGCTGGCGAAAATATTGCCGGAATAGCAGCGTTCGCCCTCAAACACGCCGCTCGCATAGTGCAGGCCGTGATTCAGCACGTGTAACTTCGCATCGCGCCAGGGAACGAGCTTGCCGTCCAGCCAGATAAAGCCGTCACGGTCGTCAAACGGGATAAGCGGGGCCTCGGCCATGGTGAGGGGCTCCTTTAGGGCTATCAGTTACGCCGGGAACGAAATTATCTTACAAATTTCGGCCCGTCATTATGTTTTTATGTCGCTTTCCGCCCCTTGAGCGTAATTTTCGTTACGCGCAAAGGTCAGCCGCGGACTCGCTCCGAACGCGGATCGTAGAGCGGCCTGCGGCTTGCGCAAGCGCGAACCTTCCGGCCCGCCACTTGTATGGTGAAATTTTCGGCATCGGCAAGAGCTTTCGGGACGTATCCCATTCCAATCGCCGCGCCAAGAGCATGCCCATAATTGCCCGACGTGATCCGCCCGACCAGTTCGCCGTCATGCCAGACCGGCTCATCGTGGTACAGGCGCTCGCTTGGGTCCTCCAGCCGGAACTGGCGCATGACGCGGGCGACGCCCTCCTGCCGCTGACGTTCGATGGCATCGCGGCCGATATAAGCGGCCTCACTGCGCACCGCGAAGCCGAGCCCGGCCTCCAGCGGCGTGTCGTCCGGGCCGATGTCGTGGCCCCAGTGGCGGTAGGCCTTTTCGATGCGGCAGGAGTCAAGCGTGTGGTAGCCAGCGAGTTTCAGGCCATGATCCGCCCCGGCCTCCCGCACCGTCTCATAGGCGTGCGCCACCATCTCGTCGGGCATATAGAGTTCGAAGCCGCGCTCGCCGACATAGGTGATGCGGGCGGCGCGCACCGTGGCGAAGCCGATCTCCAGTTCGGTCCAGTGGCCGAAGGGACAGCGGGCGTTGTCCAGCGTCTCGCCGCTCGCCTGCTCCAGCAGAACGACGGCGTTCGGCCCCATGACGGAGAAGGCTCCGACGCCGCTGGTGACATCGGTGACGAACACGTGCTCGCCATCCTCGATGTGATCCTCGATCCAGGCCCGGTCGCGGCGGGTGGAGGCGCAGGGCGGGATCACCCAGAAGCGGTCGCCATCCAGCCGCATGACGGTCAGGTCGGCCTCGATGCCGCCGCGCGGGTTCAGCATCTGCGTGTAGACGATGCGTCCCGGCTCCACCGCCACAGTGTTGGCGCAGAGCCGCGAGAGCAGTTTCTCCGCATCGCGGCCCTGCACCAGCAGCTTGCCATAGCTCGCCATGTCGAACAGCCCGCATTCTTCGCGCACAGCCATGTGCTCGGCCTTATGGTTGTCGAACCAGTTCGGACGGCCGTAGGTGTAGTCGTACTCCGCCTTCTGTCCGGGCGAGGCGAACCAGTTCGGCCGCTCCCAGCCCGCCACCTGGCCGAAACACGCGCCCTCCGCCTTTAGCGCCTCGTGCAGAGGCGAGCGGCGCAGCCCGCGCCCGGTCTCCATCTGGCGATAGGGCCAGTGCATGGCGTAGAGCGTGCCGACAGTCTCCGTCACGCGGTCGGCCAGATAGGTATTGTTCCACTCCCAGCCATGGAAGCGGCGGATGTCGATGTCGGCGAGGTCCATTTGCGCCGCGCCTGCATTGATCCACTCCGCCAATGCCTTGCCTGCGCCTGCGGCGCTCGCGATGCCGACCGAGTTGAAGCCGGCGGCGATATAAAGGCCCTGCCAGCCGGGCGCTGCCCCCAGGCAATAGGCGTTGTCGGGGGTGAAGCTTTCGGGTCCGACCAGAAGCTGCCGGATTTGCGCCGTCTCCATGCAGGGCAGGCGCTGCAGGCCGTTGGTCATGAAGGGCTCGAACTGGTCCCAGTCCTCCGGCAGCAGTTGGAAGACGAAATCGTCCGGCACGTCATTGCGCCGGCCCCAAGGCTTGGCGTTCGGTTCGAACCCGCCGAGCACGAGGCCGCCGACTTCCTCCTTCACATATAGGTAGCCGTCAGGGTCGCGCAGCACCGGTTGGTTGCGCTCGACGCCCTCAATCGGCCGCGTGACAACATACATGTGCTCAGCCGCGTGCAGCGGCACCGCGACGCCCAGGGACCGGGCCAGTTCGCGTGTCCAGAGGCCGCCGGCCAGCACCACCTGCTCGCAGGCGATACGGCCCTTGTTGGTGATGACGGCGGAAGGGCTGCTGCCTGAGCGTTCAATGCGCTCGACCTTCACCCCCTCGATCACCCGCACCCCACCCCGCCGCGCACCTCGGGCGAGCGCCTGGGTGGTGTCGGTCGGGTTGGTCATGCCGTCGCCGGGGATGAAGAAGGCGGAGTCGAGGTCATCCACCGCCATCAGCGGGATTTTCGTCTGGGCCTCCTGGAGAGAGATTTCGTGCATCTCCACCCCGAAACACGCCGCCATGGCAAGACCCCGGCGCAGTTCCTCGGTGCGGGCGGCGGTGCGGGCGACGCTCATAGAGCCGGTCCGCCGGAACCCCGTTGCCTGCCCGGTCTCCGCCTCCAACGTCTCGTATAGTTCTGCCCCGTATTTCGCGAGCCGGGTAAGGTTGTGCGTGGCGCGGAGCTGGCCCACCAGCCCCGCCGCATGCCAGGTGGTGCCGCCGGAGAGTTGTCCCTGCTCCAGCAGAAGCACGTCGCTCTCACCCAGCTTGGCGAGGTGATAGGCGATGGAGCAGCCGGCAATGCCGCCGCCGACAATGACGATCTTGGCCTGGGTGGGCAGGTCAGACATGGCGTAGCGCTCCCTCAACCGCTTCCGCCCAATTCAGCAGGGCCATGTCCTGATTCGGCGCTGCGATCAGTTGCAGGCCGGCGGGCAGTTCCCCGTCCGCCACAGGCATCGGCACGGAGATGGCCGGCGCGCCCGCGAACA
>JAYPXD010000151.1:6627-6928 GCA_038135395.1 Alphaproteobacteria bacterium
CCGCAAGCCCCATGAAGTCGGAGTGTCCTGGCGGGCTCGGGCCATCCAGGGGGAAGGCGGTCATGGCGGTGGTGGGCGATAGGATCATGCCCACCTCCCGGAACAGGCGCAGGATGGCCCTTTTTGCCTGGCGCAACTGTTCCAGCGCCAAGGCCAGCCGCGGAGCGGAGAGCTTCGCGCCGTACTCCAGCATTTTGCGAAGGCCGGGCGAGAAATCGTCGAACCGGTCGGCATGGATCGCCGCTGCATCGGCCTCTATCGCCAGCAGGGCCGCCCGGCGGAGCGCTACAGGGTCGAAGCC
>JAYPXD010000151.1:6938-8402 GCA_038135395.1 Alphaproteobacteria bacterium
GGTCTCGACCGGGCCATAGAGCGCCTCAATCCGCCTCACACTCTCGGCATAAGCTGCGGCGACCGCGGGCTCAAGCGGCAGCGCCTCAAAGGCGGAGAGCCTCACGATCCTCGGCCGGTCCGGTACGCTCACAGCCTCCAACGGATCGGACAGCGCCTCGAACATGGCCCGCGCGTCGGCCACTGTCTTCGTGATCGGCCCGACATGATCCAGCGCCCAGCAGAGTGGCGCCACGCCCTCACAAGGGATGGCGTCGAAGGTCGGCTTGAAGCCCACCAGCCCGCAATGGCCCGCCGGCACCCGAATGCTACCCATGGTGTCCGACCCCAGCGCCGCATCGCAAAGCCCCGCCGCCACCGCTGCCGCAGAACCGCCGGATGACCCGCCAGCCGTGTAGCCATGGCGCAAGGGATTGTGCGTCCAGCCCCAATGCGCGTTGTCGGTGGTCGAGCCCAGCGCCGCCTCATGCAGGTTGGTCTTGCCGAGGATCACCGCGCCCGCAGCCTTTAACCGCGTCACGACCGATGCATCCACCTCAGCGACAGAGCCACGGGGCAGGCCATTGGTCGTACGGACGCCGGCAATGTCGATATTGTCCTTTACCGCCACGCACCAACCATGCAGTGGGGACGCCGGCGCAGACGCTGCCGCTTGGGCCAGGGCCGAATCCGCCGTGACCTGGACATAGGCGTTCCAGCGCGGGTTCTGGGCGGCACCTGCCGCCAGATAGGCTTCGGTCTTGGAGACAGGGTCAACCATAGGGCAAGCAGCCTCGATTCAATGCACAATGCCGCGACATTAGCGCGTTGCCGCCGCCGCAGGAACCTCCGCCGGTTGGCGAATCCGGGCTGGGGCTATATGGTAACAGCCAAATTCGACGATGCTTCCAAGGACCGCCACAGTGTACGCCGAGCGCGAATACATGACTCTGCACGAATTCGTGCAACAAGCCCGCATCAACCTGCACCAAAACACCTGGGACTATCTGGCCGGCGGCTCCGAGACCGAAACGACCCAGGTGCGCAATCGTCTGGCGCTGGAATCCATCGCCTTCCGTCCGCGCGTGCTGCGCGACGTCTCCAGCATCGACCCATCGGGCGATGTTTTGGGCGAGCGCAAGCGGCTGCCGATCATTCTTGCCCCCATCGGCTCTGTGGAAAGCTTTACGCCGGAAGGTGGCATTGCCCCTGCGCAGGCCGCGGAGCAATTCGGCTGCGATCACATGCTGTCCTCCGCATGCGACCCCGGCTTAGAGGAAGTCGCCAAGTCGGTTTCGAAGCCGTCGATGTACCAGTTGTATGTCCGCGGCGACCGGTCATTTGTCGAAGATGTCGGCGCGCGGGTGATCGAGGCCGGCTTCCGCAGCTTCTGTTTTACCGTGGATACTGCGGTCTATTCCCGGCGCGAGCGCGACATTGCCAAGCGCTACCTGCCGCGCGGACGGCAACGCGCCTGGGCCGCCGG
>JAYPXD010000151.1:8412-9143 GCA_038135395.1 Alphaproteobacteria bacterium
CGGCGAAAACGCACGTCAGTACCAGGCGGCGTTGAACTGGAAAGACGTCGAACACTTCAAGTCGAAGTTCGACATTCCTGTATCCCTGAAAGGCATCATGACCGCCGAAGATGCGCGCATTGCGGTCGAACATGGCGTCGAAGTGGTCTATATCTCGAACCATGGCGGGCGGCAGCTTGACCATGGCCGCGGCGCAACCGACGCCGTGCGCGAGATCGTCGACGCCGTCGAAGGCAAGGCGGAAGTTTGGGTCGATGGCGGCTATATGCGTGGCCTGGACATGGTCAAGGCCATCGCGCTGGGCGCAAACGCCGTCGGCCTCGGCCGGCTGCAGGGCTTCGCACTGGCGGCCGGCGGCATTCCCGGTCTGGTGCGCGCCCTGGAAATCTTCGAGAACGAGGTCATTTCTGCCCTCGGTCTGCTGGGGGTGACATCACTGGCCGAATTGAACAGCAGCCATCTGGCCGCTGTGCCGCCGGTGCCGTCCACCCTGAACGGCATCACTCTCCTTAACCGAATCTATCCACACCTGGATTTGAGTGACGTCGGATACTAACTTTGACTTGTGCGACCTTTACCCTTGGTCACCATCGCCAAAAGGACCGGTTCATGCGTTTGATTTTTGCCGCCTTGCTTGCCGCCGCGCTTTCAGTTCCCTTTGCAGCCTCGGCCCAGAAGTCTGCCGCGCCGGCAGCGCCCGCGGGACCCAAGGTTGATGTTACCCGCAATGG
>JAYPXD010000152.1:0-5281 GCA_038135395.1 Alphaproteobacteria bacterium
CTTACTTCAAATGGTTTATATTCTTTAGTATATTTTTATATGCTTTTTGAAGCTTTCTTTTTCTTTGGAACGAAACAATCCTAGGCTGAGCCATAACAAATTACTGTGACAATGGTCAAATCCATCAGCCGAGATGGATTAACCACCCGCTTGCAACTTTTTGAACGGAGGCCCGCCATGAGTGACTACGCTATCCCGGCAGCAATCTTGGGCACCTTGATGTTCGCAACCGGACCAGCCGTTGCAGAATTAGCGCATCACACTGATGCAGAGCGTCAGCAAGCGCCGGTTGCGATAGCAGCGCCGCAACAATCCAAGGACCTCCCGACATCAGCGACCGAAGACGGGAGCAAACTTGCCCTGCGGCTTTTGGGCGGAGGCATGGCAATGGTGGGCTTATGGCTCACCTTCCGCGGCCCAACCGCTGGTAAAATATAGGTTTGCGGTTTCCTCGGTAAAAAAAACAAATTTGACCGAGATCAAAGATAAAACAAAAAATGCCTTAAAGATCATCGGAAAGATGTCTGGTCTGCTTCAATTCCAACTTACGCCAACACACGCCAGAATGGCATCTAGTAAGGAAAACCACTATGATAATCTCTGCCAATATCGATTCGGCTGTTCTGATGGAAAAATCTTCCTCAGGGTCCGAAGAGCCTGCCAAGCCATCGAACCTGTTCCTAGTTGAAGCGGACCCAAAGGCTGCCGAACGGCTTAAAGAATTGTTTGCGAACAGAGCCTTGGTGGTAACACACTTCGAACACGGAGCCGACTTTCTGGAGTTCGCCGACTCGACTTCGACAGGCGTCGTCGTTTTGGATGAAATGCCAATGGATATGTCGGGTTTCCAATTGCTTGACGCGATGGCAGCCCGCAACATCGACATGCCGGCCATCATTATGTCCGCGTCCCCCGAGTATGAGTTGACGCGGGAAGCATTCAAGAAAAATGCCTTTGATGTGCTGGCCAAGACGACCAGTCCGATCAAGATATTGGAAGCCGTTTTCCAGGCTGCTAAGTTGGAACGGGATCGACTGTCGGTGCAACGCGCTGAAGCCGTTGTCAATCCAATGCTGGATGCGTTGAGCGCGCGGGAAACCGAAATCCTGGACCTGCTATTTGCCGGCAACAGCACAAAAGAAATTGCCAGGCACCTGGACATTGCTCCGCGCACGATCGACGTGCATCGCTCGAATATGCTGCGGAAGCTGGGAATTTCTTCGGTTTTCCAACTTGTCCCGGCACTTTCGGCAATGGGGTACTTCGAGGGCAGATTCAATCTGGCAGAAACTATTGAGGCTTTAGAAATGGAGATCCAAGCCAAAGGCGCCGCCTCCGCCTGTCAATGATACGCCCGGCGTCAGGTTGCCCGGCTAGCCGGTCACCGCCCCGGCAACCTGACCCGCATTTCCACCCCGCCATATCCATGACGTTTGTCCCGCGCACGGATGTTGACCTCGCGGACATCCTCGGGAATCTTCACTTCTGACAGAAATCGCGCAAACGGCTGTTCATCCACATGTGGATGAAACAGCTCGCGGCGCCCGTAAACGGTCTTGCCATCGACCGACTTCACATCCCATTGATCCGCATAGTGATCCCAGCCTTCGTCTGCATGGCGCAAGGTAACGGAAAAGGTAAACAAGCCGTCGGGCCGGGATGTGACCCCAACCTTTAACACATCCGCCTTACCCGCCATGGCCGGCGCCGCAGCGGCTACCAGCAGTCCGCAAATCATCCACAGCGTGCGCTTCATCCGCATTGTTCGAACTCCGAATCGGTCTAGCTTGCTTGCGAAAGTCAGCACTATCGCCCCGGCCTGGGTCAAGCATACCACCTTGGGCCAGCCTGTCAGGACCGTACCAAAATGGCCGACCTTTTCGCCACCAACGCCGCTACCGCCGACTATTCCGCCGCCGATATCGAGGTGCTGGAGGGCTTGGAGCCGGTGCGCCGGCGGCCCGGCATGTATATCGGCGGCACCGACGAAGGCGGCCTGCACCACCTCGCCACCGAAATTCTCGACAACGCCATGGACGAGGCCGTGGCCGGCCATGCCAGCGTCATCGACATGGAACTCGCCGCCGATGGCTCGCTGCTGATCCGCGACAATGGCCGCGGCATCCCAGTCGACCCTCACCCGAAATTTCCGGACAAGTCGGCGCTGGAGGTGATCCTCACCACGCTGCATTCCGGCGGCAAGTTCGGCTCCAAGGCCTATGCCACCTCCGGCGGTCTGCATGGCGTTGGCATTTCGGTCGTTAACGCGCTCGCCGAATGGTTGCTGGTGGAAGTGGCGCGCGAGCGCACGCTCTACCGCCAGACCTTCCAGCGTGGCGCTCCCGACGGGCCGCTGGCCACCGTCGGCAGCATCGCCAACCGCCGCGGCACCACCGTCCAGTTCCGGCCGGATGGCGAGATTTTCGGCCCCCGCGCCAAGTTCCAGCCGGCCCGGCTCTACCGCATGGCCCGCTCCAAGGCCTATCTCTACCGCGGCGTCAAAATCCGCTGGAAGTGCGCGGCAGAGTTGCTGCCGCCCGAAAGCCCGATTCCGGCCGAGGCCGAGCTGCAATTCCCGAACGGCCTTGCCGATTTCCTGGGCCTGCTGCTGGAGGAACGCGCCCCCGTGCTGCCAGTCTATGCCGGCGACCTCACCTTCCGGGGCGACGGCGCGGGCCGGTGCGAGTGGGCCATCGCCTGGTGCGACGACCACGGCGACCCGCACGCCCATTCCTACTGCAACACCATCCCGACGCCGTCCGGCGGCAGCCACGAGAACGGCTTCCGCAACGCATTGCTGCGCGCGATCAAGGCGTTCGGCGACCTTTCCGGCCAGAAAAAGGCCGGCCAGATCAGCGGCGAGGACCTGATGGGCTCCGCCGCCTTCGCCCTTTCGGTGTTCATCCCGAACCCGCAATTCCAGGGCCAGACCAAGGAACGGCTGGACAACCCGGAAACCCAGCGCCTGCTGGAAGCCAACCTGAAGGACCGCTTCGACCACTGGCTTTCCGCCGACCCCAAGACCTCCGCCATCCTGGTCGAACACCTGATCGAGCGCGCGGAGGAGCGGCTGAAGCGCCGGGCCGAGAAGGACCTGCAGCGCAAGACGGCCACCAACCGCCGCCTGCGCCTGCCGGGCAAGCTCACCGACTGCTCATCGACCGGGCCGGAGAACACCGAGATCTTCCTGGTGGAGGGCGACAGCGCCGGCGGCTCCGCCAAGCAGGCGCGCGACCGCAAGACCCAGGCGGTGCTGCCGCTCCGCGGCAAGATCCTGAACGTCGCCAGTGCCACGGCTGAGAAACTGCGCGCCAACCAGGAATTGTCCGACCTGGTGCAGGCGCTCGGCTGCGGCATGGGCAAGCAGTTCGATATCGACCGGCTGCGCTATGAGCGTGTCGTCATCATGACCGACGCCGACGTCGATGGCGCCCACATCGCCAGCCTGCTGATGACCTTCTTCTTCCGCGAGATGCCGCAACTCATCACCCGCGGCCATTTGTTCCTGGCCCTGCCGCCGCTCTACCGGCTCGCCGCCGGTGGCACCACCATCTATGCCCGCGACGACGCCGACCGCGAGCAGCACCTCGCCACCACCTTCAAGGGCCGCAAATCGGTCGAGATCAGCCGCTTCAAAGGCCTGGGTGAGATGCCGCCGGCACAGTTGAAGGAAACCACCATGAACCCGGCGACCCGCACCCTGCTGCGCGTCGATATCGGCCTCTCCGACCAGGGCGCCGGCACAGCGCGCGAGGCCGGCGACCTGGTCGACCGGCTGATGGGCCGCAAGCCGGAACTGCGCCTGGCTTTCATCCAGCAGAATGCCCAGTTCGTCGAGGGGTTGGATATTTAGAGCGGTTTCGGATCAATCTGACCTGTCGGATTGATCGGGAAGCGCGCCTGAGACACCAGGACAACAAGATTGAGACTGTCCGGCAAAGACTGCTCGCCCGTTTGGGATTAACCTCTGCCCTAACTGGTTTTGCGGGTTGCCGAGTTGAGTCTAGCACACTGCCGCGCTATCGACTGGGCAATAATGAGCATAAAACCGCGTCAACGCGGCAGTATCTGGTGGAGAGGTGAATGATGAAGGCTAACTCCAGGATTTCGGCATTCCTCGGTCTGGCCGTTCTGGCTGTTGCAACCGTAACATCCCCTGCGCATGCAGTTCTGTTCAGGATTTCAGGCAACTATGACGTCACGACTCTAGACGGCGTGTCACCGGCGGGCTTGATCGGAACTTTCTCGTTCAAGTTGGACGTACCCGACGCCCTCCTCGGTGACTTCGGGACCAACATGATCGTCGATAACTTCCTGGGCGGCATGTCGAATCCAGTGACCGTCGGGTCGACCACCTATGACGCCTCTTCCTCCACCATCGGTATCGGCGTTAGAGATACTGCAGCCCCAGGCGGCTTCCTGGCGCCGGCAGCGAGCCCCTCCGTTCTGTTCTCGGTCTCGTTTAGCAGCGATTCGGGCGGTAACTGCACGTGCGCTGACGACTTCGATCTGTCGTACGTTACAACAGGCCAAGATTTCGCCGACGCGCTGGTCAGCCCTGTCATCATTCCGCTGGTCCAGGCCTTTGTGAACAGCTCGCAAGGCGGGGAGTTATTGTCGTCACAGATCAATAGTGGATCAGTCCGGGTGGAGGCTGCAGTGCCGGCGCCAGGCGCGCTGATCCTTTTGGGCGTCCCGCTGGCCGCTTGCGCTATCGGTGTCAAAAAAAGAGGCCGGTAACGCTGCACGGATCATAATAAAAAAAGTGCAGCGGGTGCTTACAAGTCGAAACCTTCCGGGAAACGCAAAATGAGAAAAGCAGCACTGGCGATGGCTTTTGGATTGGCGGTTGTGACCGCCATCCTCGCGCGCCCTGAAACCGCGAAAGCAATCCTGTTCAAAGCGACCGGCAGCTATGACATCACAACACCTGCCGGCGTAACGCCCACGTCGCTTTCCGGTACATTCATGGTATTTTTCGACGTTCCGCTCGCGTCGATTGATAACTTCGGCGTTTTGGGGCCGGTTTCAGGCTTCATGGGCGGAATGTCGGATCCGATCACGGTCGGCGCCACGACATATGATGCAACATCGACGCTGTTCAGCGCGGGTTCCTTCATTCCAGAACCAGGTGACGACCGTGTGTTTAACGCGATCCTCACGGACAATGTTGGCGGAACATGTTCTTGCGAAGACGATTTCGGATTCCGATACATCGCGCCGGACCTGAGTTTCCAAGATGCACTGCTTGCTCCCATTGTCGTGCCGCTGGTACTGGCAA
>JAYPXD010000152.1:5291-6576 GCA_038135395.1 Alphaproteobacteria bacterium
GGCAACCGCCAACAGTTCGCAAGGCGGACCTCTCTTGTCGGCGATTGTCAACGGTGGCTCGCTGACCATTGAGGCCGTTCCGGCCCCGACCGGGATGGTGTTGCTGTTAGGGCCGCTGGTGTTTCTCGGTCTAAGAGCATGCCGTCGGTCCTGACAGGTAAAGGCAGACTTGTTCTGCCACCCAAGCACCGAAACTGCCGGATATTTTCGCCCTGCGGCTTTGATCAGAGTGGCCTGAAAATCCAGTGTAAGATTACGCACTCTGTTCGCCGTACAGCGCTCCGGCGCGCCTTGACTTCCGTGTAATCCCCTGGTAGCCGCTACTGTTGTTCACGCGTGCCACCGCACGCATATTCCGAAACCACTATTGCGCGTTAGGCTTATATGACTTTTGAAGCCTTGGGACTGAGCGATGAAGTCCTACGCGCCGTTTCAGATTCCGGCTACACCGAGCCAACGCCAATCCAACGCGACGCTATTCCCGTCGTTCTGATGGGTCGAGACGTCCTGGGTTGCGCCCAAACCGGAACCGGCAAGACGGCGTCCTTCACCCTGCCGATGATCGATATCCTGGCTTCCGGCCAGGCGAAAGCGCGTATGCCGCGCTCGCTAATCCTGGAGCCGACGCGCGAATTGGCGGCACAGGTCGCCGACAACTTTACGAAATATACGGCATACCAGAACCTGAACTTCGCCCTGCTGATTGGCGGCGAGCGTATGGGCGACCAGCAACGCGCGCTGGACCGCGGCGTCGACGTGCTGATCGCAACGCCAGGCCGCCTGCTCGACCTCTACGAACGCGGCAATATCCTGCTGTCGGACTGCAAGATCCTGGTGATCGACGAGGCCGACCGCATGCTGGACATGGGCTTCATCCCTGACATCGAGCGGATCGTCAGCCTGCTACCGCGGATGCGTCAGACGCTGTTCTTCTCCGCCACCATGCCGCCGCCGATCCGCAAGCTGGCCGATGCCTTCCTCATCAATCCGAAGGAAATCACCGTCGCACCACCGGCCTCCCCTGCCGCGACCGTGGCCCAGCACAAACTGGTGGTGGCCGAGCGCGACAAACGCGAGGCGTTGCGCACGCTGATCCGACAGGAAGAGGTGGTAAACGCCATCATCTTCTGTAACCGCAAGCGCGATGTCGATATTCTGGTCAAGTCGCTGAAGCGGCACAATTTCGATGCGGCCGGTCTGCACGGCGACATGGCCCAGCCGGCGCGCATGGCGACGCTGGTCATTTTCAGCGTTGGCGAGGTTAGCCTGCGGGTCGCCTCTGTGG
>JAYPXD010000152.1:6586-9090 GCA_038135395.1 Alphaproteobacteria bacterium
CCGCGGGTCGGGCATGTGTTCAATTTCGACGTGCCAGTGAATGCCGAGGACTATGTCCACCGTATCGGCCGCACCGGACGGGCTGGGCGCAGCGGACGCGCCTTCACGCTGGTCTCACCGGAAGACGGCAAGTTGCTGGCCGCCGTCGAATCAATGCTGGGCAAGCCCATCGATGAAATCGAACTGCCCGACATCGCCACCGCCGATATGAGCGAAGGCGATCACCGCGGCCGGGGACGTGGTCGCAATGCCGGCGGCCGCGGCCGGGGCCGTAACGACCGTAACGACCGTAGCGACCGTAACGACCGTAACGATAACCCGCAGCCCCAGGATGCCAGCGATACGGACGACCTGGCGGAAGCGCCACGCCAATCCCGCCGTGGCAATGACGGTCGCAACAATGACGGTCGCAACAATGACCGGCGGCATGACGACCGACGGAATGACGACCGGCGGGATGACGACCGGCGGGGCAACGACCATGGCGGCCATCGCCGCAATCGCAGAGACGACCATGAAGATACCGGCCTGGGCTTCGGCGATAACGAGGTGCCGGCCTTCTTCCTGCAACGTTCCATCGCGCCGCAGCCGACTATCGAAGCCGACTGAGGCGGTCGCCAACCGCGTAACTTCGCCCTAGGATACCGGCAGACGCAACCGCACCGCCGGAGAACTGATCATCATGGGCAAACTTGCAGGACGCACCGCTGTCGTCACCGGCGCAAGCCGAGGCATCGGCCAGGCCATCGCCGAACTCTTTGCCGCCGAGGGCGCAAACGTCGTTTGCACGGCGCGCACTCTGAATGATGGCGACCACATGTTGGAAGGGTCGCTATCGAACACGGTGGAGCGCATCCGCCAGGCGGGTGGCAGCGCCGTCGCCATTGCCTCCGACGTATCGCTGGAGGAAAGCTGCGAGGAATTGATCGCCAAATCGCGCGAAGCTTTCGGCCCTGTGACCGTGTTGGTCAACAATGCGGCACTTAATTACTACATCCCGACCGAGACTTACCCGACTAGCCGCTGGGTCCGTTGCTTTGCGGTCAACGTGCATGCGCCGTTTATCCTGTCTAAGCTGGTGCTGCCGGACATGAAGTCGGCGGGCGCTGGCGCGATCGTCAACATTTCCAGCGGCTCCGCGATTGGACCGGGCCGCGGCCCCTACGCCAACCATAAGGCGCTGGGCGGCGTCATGTACGGAACTACCAAAGCGGCGCTGGAACGCTTCACCCAAGGCCTGGCCCAGGAAACCGCGCAATACGGAAACATCGCCGTTTCGGCCCTCTCGCCAAGCCAGGTCGTGCCGACAGCCGCTACCGTTTACTTCAAGCTGGTCGACAGCATGGATGACCCCAAGGGCGAGCCGGTGGAATATATGGCCCGCGCGTCGCTGCTGCTGGCCAGCGAGCCGGCGGCAAAGGTCAACGGCCGTGTCTGCTATAGCCAGGAAATCCTCGGCGAGTTCGGCTGGATGGACAACCCGAAAGGCCGGGGCGTGCAACTGCCGGGGTCCGGCTATTCGCAAGTTTAAAGGATCACACATTGGAAACCATTCTGCTGCCCATCGCTAATGTCGCCTGCGCCACCGTTTTCGGCGGCATGCTGGCGTTTACGGCATTTTTCGCCCCACAGGCGTTCCGGTTGCTGCCGGAGGGCGTCTCCGACAAGTTCGTGCGCGACCTGTTCCCGCAATACTATCTGTTTGCCTTCATCCTTGCCGCCATCGCAACGGTAGCCTTTGCGCCGATCCGCCTGCCGGAGACCATCGTTATGGGACTGGTGGCGGCGGGCTTCCTGTTCTCGCGCCACTACCTGATGCCGCGCACGGTTCGGGCGCATGACGAACGAGAAAAGGGAACCCCCGGCGCTGCGGAGGATTTCGCCGACCTGCATAAGCGCAGCGCATTTATCAACATGGTGCAGTTTATTGGCACTTGCGTTGTGCTGGTGCGGTCGGTGGCTTGATGTCTGCAAAACCGTTACCCTGGAACCGTATTGTCCTGGTTCTCGCCATCGCATTGGTGATGCTGGTGGCCTTGCTGGTCGGCGTGGCAGTCCAACAAGGTGGCGGCAAATCGATCGTCACCGGTAAGGCGTTACTCGGCGGCCCGTTCACTTTGGTCGACCAGAACGGCAAGACTCGGACGGAAAAGGACTTTCAGGGGCATAACCTGTTGATCTATTTCGGCTATACCTTCTGCCCCGATGTCTGCCCGACCGAGTTGGCCAAAATCACCGCGGCGATGGACCAATTGCCGAAGGACGCAAACGTCACGCCGGTCTTTGTCACCATCGACCCTGCCCGAGACGGGGTGAAGGAGATGAAAGCGTATGCTTCGGCATTCCATCCGCGGCTGGTGGCCCTCACCGGCTCGGAAGAGCAAATTCGGGCGGCTGCCAAAGCCTATCGTGTCTACTACGCCAAGAACTCCAGCGCAGGCACCACGGATTACCTTATGGACCACTCGTCCATCATTTTTTTCATGGGTAAAAATGGCGAATAC
>JAYPXD010000153.1:0-5815 GCA_038135395.1 Alphaproteobacteria bacterium
CCGCTGACCGGCGCGTCGATCAGGTCGATGCCACGAGGCTTCAGTTCGGCATGCCAGCGCTTCACCGCCAGCGGGTCGATGGTGGCCATGGACAAGATGACATCACCGGCCTTGGCTTCCGACTGGAAGCCACCCGGCCCCATGATGACCTCCTCCGATTGCGCCGTGGTCTCGACCATGCTGATCAGGGTCGAGGCCTGGCGGGCGACATCGGCGGGGCTGGAGGCGGCATAGGCTCCCAGCGACGCGAAATGCTGCACGCGGGCCGGATTCTTGTCATAGACGACAAGGTCGGCGCCGCCTTTCAAGAGGTTGGCAGCAATGCCGCCGCCCATGACGCCGACGCCGACAATGCCCAGGGTATCCTTGCGCTCTGGCTGGCTCATAGCTGGCCTCCGTTCACATCAATGGTCACACCGGTCACGAAATCCGCATCCGACGAGGCGAGGAAGGCGATCACCTTGGCCTGGTCTTCGGCCACCGCGACACGGCCAAGCGGGAAGCGTTTCAGTTCGGCGGCCTTGTTTTCGTCCGAGCGTTTTTCCCAATGCGGCGTGATGCGCTCGGTCAGCGTCAGGCTGGGGGCGATGGCGTTGATACAGATGCCGTGCGGGCCCAGCTCGAACGAGAGGCGGCGGGTCATGGCGATGATGCCGCCCTTGGCGACGGCATAGGGGCTGGAGCTTTCGAAGCTGACGCCGCGGCCGGCGATGCTCGCCAGGTTCACCACCTTGCCGTACTGGTTCTTCTTCATCACCGGCACGACGGCGTTGGTGAACAGGAACGTGGCCTTCAGGTTGAAGTCCAGGATTTTCTCCCAATCACCGAGCGGCATCTGGTCGATATCGACGTTCGGCTTCTCGATGATGGTGGAGCCGCCGACGGCGTTCACCAGGATGTCGATCCGTCCGAACTCTTTCTCCACGTCCGCCACGCACTGGCGGGCCTGCGCCTCGTCCATGGCGTCGATGCACTTAGGCACGACCTTGCCCGGCTGGTTGTCCAGCGAGGCCGCCAGCTTGTCGAGGCGGTCCTGCTGGTTCTCGACCGCGATCACGGTTGCGCCCTCGCGCACCATGATCTCCGTCGTCGCCTTGCCGATGCCGGCGCCGGCGGCGGTGATGAGGGCGATCTTGCCTTCGAAACGCATGGGTTAACCTCCCATCTGCTGGCGGAGCGCCGCCATGGTTTTTAGTGAGTTCTCGTGGTCGCCGGCGAAGCGGATGCAGATATGGCTCGCCCCTTGGTCGACGTAGGATTTGACGAAGGCCGCGGCTTCCTCCGCCGGGCCGCCGAAGCTGGCCATGCGGCGGCGCAGGATATGGCCGGGGACGCCGTAATAGGCCTCCAGAAATTTGTCGATGCGGGCGATGCCGTTTTCGTGGCTGTCGTCGATCGCAAGCGTCAGATAGACCGCGAAGGTCATGTCGCCGTCGCTACGGCCTTTGGCCCTGGCGTACTGCTGCACCTCCCGCCATTGCTGGCCGCAAACGTCCGCGCCCGGGCCGGTCGGGAACCATCCGTCGAAGTGCTTGGCTGCCCGCTTCAGCGCGTTCGGATGCGAGCCTCCGACCCAGACCGGCGGCCCGCCCTTCTGCACCGGCACCGGGCCGATCTGCTGGCCTTTCAGGGTCCAGCGTCCGTCCCAATCGACCTTGTCGCCGGTCCAGAGCGCCCGGCAGAGTTGCAGACCTTCGATCATCCGCCCGATGCGCTTGTCGAACGGCACGCCGGCGCTTTCGAACTCGGCGCGGATATTGGGGACATCGCCGGCAATGCCATAGCCGAGGATAACCCGCCCATCGCTCGCCTGGTCCAGAGTGGAGACGATGTGCGCCAGCAGCACCGGATTGCGCAGCGCCGGCAGCAATACCGCGGTGCCCAGCTTGACGCGCTTGGTGCGGCCGCCGATGGCGGCCAGCAGGGTCAACGGCTCATGCCGGGGCCTGGCGGTGAGCGAGTCGCCGATCCAGACCGAGTCATAGCCAAGGTCCTCGGCCTGTTCTGCGAGGCGGAGCAGTGGCGCGGCCTCGGGCCGTCCCTCCATGATCGCCTCGCGCGTTGGTATCAGATAGCCGATTTGGGCGGGCATGCGCGTTTCCTCTGGCAATGTTGAATTGACCGCCATTGTCAGCGCATTCCATCGCCCCTGCCAAGGGCGATGTGCAGAGGCGCCGTCAGCCGCCGAACACGACCGCGTGCATGGCCCGGCCGGGCAACAGCGTAAATGCGCCCGTCAGGATCAACGCAAAGATGTAGAGCGACCGCATGATGGCCCTGTGACGGACAATTTTCCGGCGCGGGCGGCGCGAGCCGCAAACCAGAGGCTGCCCAGCGCCAGCACCGACAGCAGATGGATCGGGCTGAACGGGCCGATGACCTTCAGCGTATGGATGAAAAAGCTGCTGCCGGCGACGACCGTCATCATCGCCACCCACCCATAGCCAACCGTGCGGTGCAGAGACGTTCCTTTCGGCAGCACGAATTGCATGCCGCCGACGACCACCGCGACCAGGGCCAGGACGGCATGCAGCGGAATGGGCGGGGCTTGGGTCCAAAGCGGGGCAAAGTCCATTTAGGTGGCCTTGATTTGCCGCAGATGCGATCTGCCTTTAGCAAAGCCGGCCCTGACGGTAAAGCCGGACCGCAGCGCCACGCGATGCGTCAGTCCGGATGACGGCGCCGCCACTTCCGGGCCGCGGCGAAGACGGCTATGCTCCCGCTCTGCCTCCCTCCTCATTGCCGGAGCTTTGCCGCTTATGACTAACGCTATCACTTATTACACGCTTGCGAATTTTCCGCGGGTGAAGCCGGGCGACGACCTGGCGCAACAGATCGCGGATTGCATTGCCGCCAATGGCCTGAAGCTGGAGCCGGGGGACGTGGTGGCGTGTGCGCAGAAGATCATATCCAAGGCCGAAGGGCGCTATCGCCGGCTCGAAGGCATCGTGCCCAGTCAGGAAGCGATGGACTGGGCCCGGCGCACCGGCAAGGAGCCGGCGCTAGTGCAGGTGACGCTGGATGAGGCAAACCATGTGCTGCGCTATCGCCCGAACCTGCTGGTGGTGGAGCAGCGGCTCGGCATGGTCATGGCCAACGCCGGCATCGACCAGAGCAATATCGATGGCGCCGGCGAGCAGGTGCTGCTGCTGCCGGAGGATCCGGACCGCTCCGCGGAGGCGCTGGCGGGAGCGTTGGAGCGGCTGACCGGCGTCAGGCCCGCGGTGCTGATCACCGATAGCGTCGGGCGCGCCTGGCGGATCGGCACCTGCGGCATCGCCATCGGCGCGGCCGGGATCCGCTGCGTCGATGACATTCGCGGCGAGCCGGACATGATGGGACGCGAGCTGAAGGTCTCCATTGTCGGCCACGGCGACCAGCTGGCGGCGGCGGCCTGTGTCGCCATGGGCGAAGGCGCAGAGGGCACACCCGCCGTGCTGATTCGCGGCCTGCCGGTCGAGCCTGCGCCCTTGCCGGCGGCGGAACTGGTGCGTCCGGCCATAGACGATATGTTCCGATGACGGTATTGGCGCTTTCCGGCGGGGTGGGGGGAGCGAAGCTCGCCTCGGGACTGGCCGACATTCTGGCGCCGGGCGAGTTGGTGGTCCTCGCCAACACCGGCGACGACTTTGAGCACCTGGGCCTGCACATCGCACCGGATATCGACTCGGTTTTCTATGCGCTGGCCGGCCTGAACGATACCGAGCGCGGCTGGGGCCGGGCGGGGGAGACCTGGGCCTGCATGCGGGCGCTGGGCGGCCTCGGGGCTGAGACCTGGTTCAATCTCGGCGACCAGGACCTGGCGCTGCATTTGGAGCGCACCCGCCGGCTGCGCAAAGGCGAGAGCCTGAGCGCCGTCACCGCGGCGCTGTGCCAGGCGGCAGGCGTCGCCACCCGCATCCTGCCGATGAGCGAGACGCCGGTGCCGACCGTCGTGCACACGGCAGCGCATGGCGACCTGGCGTTCCAGCACTATTTCGTGCGCGAGCGGTGTGAGCCGGTGGTGACCGGCTTTACCCACCGGGGCGCAGACCGGGCGGAAATGCCGGCGGCCCTGCGCGCGCTGCGGGATGTGACGGCCGTGATCGTCTGTCCCTCCAACCCGTTTATCTCCATCGCCCCCATCCTTGCCTTGCCGGGCATGCGCGAGTGGCTCGCGGGGCTGGGCGCGCCGGTGGTGGCAGTCTCGCCGCTGATCGGCGGCCAGGCGGTGAAGGGGCCGACGGCCAAGATGTTTACCGAACTGGGGCTGGAGGTGACCAATGCCGGGCTGGTCCGGCAGTACGGGGGGCTGCTTGACGGCCTGGTGCTCGATGAGGCCGACGCCGCGGACACCGCGGCCCTGGACATCGCCACCGCCGTCACGGCGACCCTGATGCAGACCGCCGGCGACCGCCACCGCGTCGCTGAGGTTGCACTCAGGCTGGCCTCGATGCTCCGGGACAGCCGCGCCGGATAGGCCGCGCAAGGCCGTTTCGGGCGATGCTATCCCTGTTTGCCTTTAGCGGGCGGAGGGGCGAGTAGTTCAACCCGCCGGCGCACACGCTCGACAAGGTTACCCTGCATTCTTTGAATGATCGGGATCATCTTTGCGAACAACTGTGGCATGACCGCCTGGGATTTTTGACCAATCGGCGATTTGTGGAATTGGATCAGCTGGCGCAAATCGTCATCAGAAAAGAATTCAGCGAATAAAGGTGTGATGTTGGCCATCGTTTCCCGCATCACAATTGATATTTCTTCCTGAACAAATTTTCGGATCGAAGCTATTGCATCCTCATCGTTTTGACCTTTATGACTTTTTGCACGAAAGGCCCGTTCAAATTCCGCCATAACGGCGGGAAGCATGTTGTCGATCATCCGCATCATGCCAGCCGCCTCAACCATTTCGACGATCAGCTTCTGCCGCTCCGGGGGGATTGGATCCGCAGCCTTGGCCGGTCCGGCCACGAGCACAAGCGCAACGACCGCGGCAGCCACTTGCCGCACCAGCATTTGAATCATCAAACCCTCCATCCGCTTCCTACACGCCCGGCTGGGCTGCCCGTGGGGCTTCGACCATCGCGCTTAACACCAGAGCGCCCGGCGTTTCGCCAAACGGCAAAAGCCGAATCAGAAAGAATGACGATGTTTCCCAACTGTGGCAGGCTTCGACAGCATTGTTACCCGCAAAGGACTTTGGCGCGATGAAATACGGCCTCTACCTCAATCCGCAATTTCCCGGCGGCAGCGACCCGAAGCAAGCATTGGACGGACTGCTGGCCCAGGCGCGCGTCGCCCGGGATGCGGGCTATAGCTCGATCTGGCTGCCGCACCATTTCGCTACCAATCCCGTCCGCATGTTCGACACGCACACGCTGGCCGCGCGCCTGACGGCGGAGGTGCCCAACACCATGATCGGGCCCGCCGTATTGCTGCTGCCGGTGCAGAACCCGGTCTTCGTGGCCGAGCAGGCCGCGACGCTCGACTGGTTTTCCGGCGGCAACTATGTGCTGGCGGCGGGGCTTGGCTATCGCGAGCAGGAATTTTCGATCCACGGCGCGCATATCTCCGAGCGGGTCGGGCGCATGGTCGAAAGCATCGAGGTCATCCGGCGGCTGTGGACCGAGGAGCGGGTGACGCATCACGGCAAATATTATCATCTGGACGATGTCGGCCTGTCGATGCGTCCGGTCCGGCCCGAAGGCTGCCCAATCTGGGTCGGCGGCAGCGTACCGGCCTCGGTGCGCCGGGCGGCAAAAATCGGCGATGCCTGGATCACCAGCTTCAGCCAAACCTTCGACGAACTGGCCAGCTTGAAACAGGATTACAATGC
>JAYPXD010000153.1:5825-6927 GCA_038135395.1 Alphaproteobacteria bacterium
CGGCGACGGCGCTGGCAACCTGCCGCCCGGCATTGCTGTACAAGTACAAAGCCTATGCCAGTTGGGGCAACGCCAATCTTGCCTCGGACCTGGAGGAGAATTTCGACGCCTTCATCGACAGCCATTTCATTGTCGGCGACATCGTCAAGGTCAAGGAACAGGTCGCCCGCGTGATCGAAACCACGGGTGCTGACCACCTGATCCTGCGCATGCACTGGCCAAGCCTGGACACGGCCGAAACGCTGAAAAGCATCGAACGGGCCAGGGCGATTACCGGGTAAGGGCTGAGGCAGCTCTAACTCTATGAATGGCGAGCAACTTCCCCCGATCCAATGACTGCGTTTGATCGGGCGTTGCCCTAGAGCAGATCCCGATCCGATTGGATCGGGATCTGCTCTAAATCTAAAAATTAGAGCATCTTACCCCGACAAATGGATCGCCTTGGCGATTCAATTTGATCGGGCGTTGCTCTAGGTCACCTCGAAAATATCTTTGAGGACCGGCAGCATACTGACAAGCGCTGGCGAAACCATGACCGCGATCTGACGGACCTGGTCAAACGGATGAGACCCGATGGTCGCCTGGATAGCTTTTCCTGCCTCGCCTTCATTGACCAGATGCTCTGACCGCACGACGCGCGAGCGCAATACCAGCGCTGGCGGCAGGTAAATTGCCGCCACGCCCAGGCTGAAGGCGACGCCGTGCAGGATGGCCGCGCCGACCAACAACTCTCTGTAAGCCGCCTCCATCGCTGTATTGGCCATAAACGGCAGAGGCCAATACATCCAGGACAGGACGGAGAGGATGGCAAAGACATACAGCAATGCCGCGTGCTGCAACAACGTCCGCTGCCGGGCGATAGCGCCCGCCAAATGATCCGCCTGCTGTTGCTTGGTAGCGTTAGGCGGCGCTTGCGTCAGGGTTGTGAGAAAACCGGCGACGAGCAAGAGCAACGCCGCGGCCGTCGCCAGTTTTGATACGTCCAGTCCGATGTTCAGCGCCTGCAGGGCCGTGATGCTGCCCGCCGACACCCGACTGAATATCCCCTCAAACAGGCCATCCCCCATATGGACATGCCAGTGGTCGGTCAGACTAGACTGCT
>JAYPXD010000153.1:6937-9082 GCA_038135395.1 Alphaproteobacteria bacterium
ATGCCATCGCGGCGAGCCCGAACATCAACACCCTGTCGCGCCGGGGGGCATCCCGCAGCAGGGAAAACGCCGAACTGGCCGCGACGGCCAGCGAGACCGCCGTCAGCAGGACCAGCGCGCTTAACCAGAAATAGCGCAGCTTCGCCTCGGCGACAGCGACGCCGACATCGGGAAACGGCGGGATGTCGAGCGTGGTAAAGACAATGCCGGATGGCCTGGCGCGATCGATCACGGCATAGACCAGGATGTAGATCGCAACCGGAATAATCGCCAAGCCGATCAAGCGTCTGTCGAAGGTCGGCGCGTTCATGTCTTGGACCCTTTCCGCCAATAGGACTCTGCCATCCCTATTTCGTCAGCACCTTCGATGCATCGTAGAGCGCCGGCAACAGGCTGACGATGACCGGCAGCACCATGGTCATGACCTGGCGCAGATGATCGAACGGATGCGCCGCCAGCGGGCCGATGTCCGCAGCGACATTCTTTTCGTCGCCCCCCAGGACCAAAATCTCCGTCGCCAGCTTTTCGGCCCGGTTGCGCAGGATGAACGCGGGCGGCAGATACACCAGCGCAACGCCCAGCGTGAACCCCAGGCCCTGCAACCCAGCGGCGCCGGACAGCACTTTGCGATAGGCCTCGGCGCTGTCCGGCGTCAGATAGGGCAACGGCCAATACATCCACGACAGCATCGCCAGCACGGCGAACACATAGACCAACGCCGCCTGGTTCAGATAGACCCGCTGGCGGGCGATGGCGACGGCGGTCAGCTTGGCCTGCGTCACCCGCGGCAGTCGGGCCGGCGGGCGCTTCAATGTCAGGATCAGGCAGATGGCCAATACCGCCAGCGCCAGGATCGTCGATCCCTTGATCAGCTTTTTGCCGATCAGGAACAGGTCATAGGCGGTCCAACCATCGCCGGCATGGACTTTGGCGAAAATCTGCTTGTACAGGTCGGCGCCCATATAGGATTGCCAGGGCACGCCCAAACCAGGGACGACCGACGCGATCAGGACGACGACCGAGACAAAACCAAGCAACCCAAACACCCAAGTGCGGTCCCGGCGCAGCGTCTCGCGCCACAGCGATAGCGCCCCGCTGACCGAAACACCGATGCTGACCACGGTCAGCAATGCGAATGCGCTGAGCCAGATATAGCGGCGCTGCGATTCATCGGCAGCCTTGGATGCGAACTCGGCGGATGGGACGATGTCGAACGGCACGGGCAGCGGCCGCAGGCGGTCGAGGATGAAATACACAATGACGTAGCTCAGTGCCGGTACAACCGCCAACCAAAGCAATTTCCGGTCAAAGGTCTCGCCCGTCACCCCTTGCCCTCCCGGCCGATGCTCCGCCTATCCGGAGCAGATGCGGTCCCCCAATCTTTGCATGAATTGCTCGCCCTTGGCCAGTTGGTCGAGGGAGAGGAACTCGTCCGGCTTGTGCGCCTGCTCGATATTGCCGGGGCCGCACACCACGGTAGGGATGGAGGCGATTTCCTGGAACAGCCCGGCCTCGGTGCCATAGGCCACCTTGGCGTGGTCGTTGCGCCCGGAGAGTTGCCGGGCAAGGTTCACCACCTCGTGCTCCGGGTTAATCTCCAGGCCGGGAATCTGGCTGATGGTTTCGATAGTGAAGCCCGTGGAGGGGTCCACCGCCTGCATTTCCGGCTCCAACTCCTCGCGCACGAATTTGAGGAAGCGCTGGTGGATGTCGTCCGGATTGTCGTCGGCGATATAGCGGTATTCGAAGACGAAGCCCGCCTCCTTCGGCACGATGTTCAGCGCCGTGCCGCCAGTCAGCGTGCCGACATGCACAGTGGTATGCGGCAGGTCGTAAAGCTCATCGCGGATGCCCTCCGCGGCAAAGCGCCGGCCCTCGCGGCGCAGCCAGGCGACGGCCTCCGCGGCGTATTCGACGGCATTGACGCCGGTCGGCGCCAGCGACGAATGGCATTCCTTGCCACGCACCTGCACCCGGAACGACCACTTGCCCTTGTGTGCCACCACCGGCTGGAACTCGGTCGGCTCGCCGACGATGCAGAGGCCGGGGCGCTGCTCCTGTTGGGCGAGGCGCTCCAGCATGCCGCGCACACCGATGCAGCCAACCTCCTCGTCGTAGGAAATCGCCAGGTGCACCGGCTTTTTC
>JAYPXD010000154.1:0-6246 GCA_038135395.1 Alphaproteobacteria bacterium
CCATCGGCCTGCTAGTCGCGCTCGGTAAGGTCGATGCCGCTGCCGCGGCGCAATGGATGATGCTGGGCGAACTGGGATTGGATGGCACCCTTGCCCCGGTACCTGGCGTCTTGCCGGCCGCCATCGACGCCTACAGCCGCAACCTTGGCCTGATCTGTCCTGCGGCAAACGGCGGCGAGGCTGCCTGGGCCGGCCCGGTCAACGTCATCGCGCCGCGCGACCTGCTGGAATTGATCAACCATCTGAACGGCGATGCGACGCTGACGCCGCCGAAACCCGCGCCGCTCGCCGTTCCGGCCGCCGCGCCTGACCTGCGGGACGTCAAGGGACAGGAAACCGTCAAGCGGGCGCTGGAGGTAGCGGCAGCGGGCGGCCACAACCTGCTGATGAGCGGACCGCCCGGTTCCGGCAAGAGCATGCTGGCGGCGCGCCTGCCCGGTCTGCTGCCGCCGCTGACGCCGGCCGAGGCGCTGGCGGTCAGCATGATCCATTCGGTTGCAGGCAACCTGGTCGGCGGTCAGATCCTGCGCCATCCGCCATATCGCGACCCGCACCATTCGGCCAGTGTGCCGGCGCTGGTCGGCGGCGGGGTCGGCGCAAAACCGGGAGAGGTGTCGCTGGCCCACTATGGCGTCCTGTTCCTGGACGAATTGCCCGAATTCGCACGCCCGGCGCTGGAGGCGCTGCGCCAGCCGCTGGAGGGTGGAACCGTCACAGTCGCCCGCGCCAACCGGCACGTGACCTATCCGGCGAATGTGCAACTGGTCGCCGCCATGAACCTCTGCCGTTGCGGTCATATCGACGATGCGAGCCGGGCCTGCAGCCGTGCGCCACGTTGCGCCGCCGACTACCAGGCCCGCATCTCCGGCCCGGTGTTCGACAGGATCGACATGGTGGTGGAGGTGCCGCGGGTATCCACCGCCGACCTCTCTCTGCCATCGGCGAAAGAGGGCACGGCCGAGGTTGCCGAGCGGGTGGCCCACGCCCGCGCAGTCCAGCGCGAGCGATTCCGGGCGTTGGCGCCCGATTCCGGCTTGCGCGTCAACGCCGAGGCGGAGGGCAGTCTGCTCGAGACCATCGCCACGCCCGACGCCGAAGGCCAGGCCCTGTTGCAACGGGCAGCGGAGCGGTTGCAACTCTCGGCCCGCGCCTACCACCGCACCTTACGGGTCTCGCGCACCATAGCCGACCTTGAACGCTCAGATGGCGTTTATCGCCGCCATATCGCCGAGGCCTTAAGCTATCGCCGGCGGGCGAATTGATCGGCCGCCAACGCTCCCGCGCGACGTAAACGGCGCGATCGCTACCGCACCAGCGCCGCCATCCGCTCGCGCAGCACCCGGTCGGCGCCTTCGACCAGGTCCGCCATGATCACTGCCGCAGGGCGCACGGCCTTGATCATGCCGACCCCCTGGCCGGCAAAGCCAGGGATGACGTCCTGGGACCGGCCCGCCAGGTTCGCCGAGATCAGCGCCGGCCGCGACACCTGGCTTTGATAGGGCATCGGCAGCGGCTCGTTTTCGCTTTCGTTCCAGAGCTGGGTCCATTTCGACTTGATCATCCGCGCCGGCTTGCCGGTGACAGAGCGAGAGACCGTCGTGCCTTCCTCATTTGCCTCAACAATCGCCTGTTTCTGCCCGGGCAGGATGCCAGCCTCTTCCGACGCCAAAAAGGCCGAGCCGATCCAGACGCCGCTGGCACCCAGCATCATCGCCGCCGCAATGCCCCGCCCGTCGGAAATGCCGCCCGCACCCAGCACGGGCACTTTGTCTCCGACGGCGTCCACCACCTGCGGGATCAGCGCCAACGTGCCAATGGGCGAGTTATGTCCGCCGCCGTCATGGCCCTGTGCGACCACGGCATCGATGCCGACGGGCACCACCTGCAAGGCATGGCGCACCGTGCCCACGACGCAGATCACCTTAGTGCCATTCGCCTTGAGCCGCTCCATCCAGGGCTGCGGGCTGCCGAGGCCGCTGGCGTAAACCGCCACCTTCTCCTCGATAATGACATCCATCTGCGCCTCGAAGAACTCTTTGCTCAGCATGGCGGGACCGTCCGGCTCAGGCCAGATATCCTTCGGGTCGGCGGGCGCAATGCCCTGACCCTTGAGGAATTCGGTCGCAAATGCCTGGTACTCGGGCACCAGGTCCTTGGGCAAAGGCCCATTGCTGGGTGCTTTCAGGCTGGCGCCACGGCGGACCGAGGCCGGCAGCAAGGTATCGACGCCAAATGGCTTGTCGGTCAGCGCGCGGGTTCGGTGAATCCATTCGCGCAACTGCCGTGGGCCGGCACTGGCAGCCCCCAACACGCCCAAGCCGCCGGCGTTCGAGACCGCCGCAGCCAATTCCGGCGTACTCGCCTGCCCCATGCCGGCAAGCACGATGGGGTGTTCGATGCCGAACAGGTCGCAAATCGAAGTGCGGAACATGGGCCGGTTTCCTAATCGTTGAGCAAATGATCAACCGCGAGTGTGCCTTCCGGCAGCCGCCACCGCAAGCCGCCGGCTTCTTGTCTGGCGCATCACTGCAGCGTGATGAGCCCCAACACCGGGCGATGGTCCGACCCTCCGTTGCGTTCCCGATTGAAGTCGCCCACCAGGATTGCCGGCAGGTCCTGCGCCAGCACCCAATCGCGGACCAACTGCGCCTGCCGATTGCGGCGGTCCGTGTCGCGGCGATTGAAATGATTGGCGATAAACAGAAAATCCTGCCCTGATGCCCTATTCGACAACTGCGCCACCAACGCTTTGCGGGACCCCGGAAAGCGATCCAGCTCGAATGTCCGGGAAAGCTTCAAGGTATCGGCATTATAGAGGATCGCGACCCGGTCACGGTCGCCATTGCCCGCCAAAACGGGCTCAAAATTACCGCCGTCACGGCTGGCGGCCATGGCGAATACTTGGGCATCGGCCTGACTGCCAACTTCAGCCAGGCCAAACAGGTCAACCTCGTGCGTCCGGCTGATACGCGCAATGACTCGGCCAACGAGTTCCGGATCGGTGTCGCGGTCCGATTCGACATTGAATGACACCACGGACAGAACCCGCGAGCGTGCCTCGGCCGCAACAGATCCGTCGTGTCCTGTTATCAGGATGGCGGCCAGCGCCAACCATAGCGCAGGCATCAATTTCGATCTGGCGCTCATATCGCATTCCCTGTTCCCGCAAGCAGTTCTATCGCTAACGAGAAACGCCGATGCGGTCCGCCGATGCAGATCGGTTGCCGCCGACTTCGATAGCGTGCTATTTAATAGCAATCATAACGATCTAAACGCCAGGACAAGCTACTGCGACCATGACCGCAGCCACCGGCACATCAATTTCCATTCCAGCCTTCACACCGGCTGCCCGGTGGCTGGCGACAGCGGCAGCCTTGTCTGCGTTTTTCACCTCGATTTTTACCAGTTCTCTCACCAACGTCGCCGTTCCACATGTGATGGGATCATTCGGCGTTGGCCAAAGCCAGGCGCAGTTCCTCTCCACGGCCTTTTTGGCGATGAACACCACCGGCCTGCTGGCCAGTTCCTGGACTATTGCCAAGATCGGCCAGCGGCAGACATTTCTGCTGATCATGGCTGTGTTTGCCGGCGCGAGCGTCCTTTGTTACATCGCGCCGACCCTTGAAGTACTGATCTTCGGGCGGGTGCTGCAAGGCTTCGCCGCCGGATTGCTGCAGCCCCTGGTTATGCTGGTGCTGTTTCAGGTGTTTCCGCTGGAAAAACGGGGCCTGGCTATGGGCCTGTTCAGCATGGGGGTTACCGTTGCGCTGGGGCTGGGCCCGTCGCTTGGCGGCATGACCATCGACGCGGTCAGCTGGCGCGCGATTTTCCTGATCCCGATCCCGGCCTGCCTGATTGCCGGCTTCCTCGGTCTGATGTTCCTGCCAGCAGAGGACCAGAAGATGCCCTCCGGACGTTTCGACGTGCTGGGCTTTGTTCTGATCAATGTCTTTGTATTCGGCTGGTTCACCTTCCTCGGCAACGGCCAGCGCTGGGGCTGGTTTTCCGACAACCACCTGATCCTGTTTCTGGTCACTATCGCAGCCGGCATCGGCTTTATCGCCTCCCAAAAGCGCAAGGCCGCCTCGTTGCTGGACCTCACCCTGTTCACCAACTCGCGCTTTGTAACAGCGCTCATGTGTTCGTTCCTGTTCGGGTTCGGCAATTTTGCCAGCGTCTACTCCTTTTCGATATTCGGCCAGATCGTCCAGGGATTCTCCCCGACGATCGCAGGGTCGATGCTGTTGCCGGGCAGTTTCTGCGCCGCCATCGTCCTGCCGCTCGCGGGACGTATCGCTGACAAGGTGCCGGCGCCGATGATGATGATTTTCGGACTGGTCATTATCGTGGCCAGCGTTTCCATGCTGGCCGGCGCCGACGCCAACACCGTGTTCGGTTATGTGGCGCTGTCGCTGTTGCTGGGCCGGCTGGGGTCGGCATTCGTCTCGCCGGCTCTCAATACCAGCGCGGTTGGCGCCCTCAGTCCGCAACAGGTGCGCCGCGGCGCCGGCGTCACCAACCTGTCCCTGATGCTGGGCGGATCGACCGGGATCAGCGTCTACGTTGTGCTGCTGGAGATGCGGATCGAGTTTCACGCCAATCAACTGAACGCGACCCAGACTTCGGCTAACAGCACCACGGTGGAAATGCTGGGAATGGTCACCGGCCAATTGTCGGGCACCGGCCTGCCGGACGCCATTCAGCAAGGCGTCGCCATGAGTTATCTCAACAGCGTCGTGACCGCCCAGGCCAACATGTTGGGATTCCAGGACGGCTTCTTTTTCCTGACCATGGTTGCCGTATGCCCGCTGATTCCGACGCTGTTATTGCTGCGAAAGAGGCGCTAGACTTCGCCCTATCGCGTCATCAATGGGGAGACTACCACCATGAACGCCCACATCGGCAGCGCCGGCATTGCCCCCATCGACGTCAGCGACCCGGAGCTCTACCGCACCGACACCTGGCAGGAGCCTTTCGCCAAGCTCCGCCGCGAGGACCCGGTCCAGTATGTGCCCGACAGCGCCTATGGAGCGTATTGGTCGGTCACCAAATACAACGACATCATGACGGTGGAGCTGGACCCGCAGACCTATTCCAGCGAAATCGGCGGCATCACCATCCGCGACATTCCATCCGAAATCCGCCGGCCGAGCTTCATTTCGATGGACCCGCCGCGGCACACGGCCGAGCGCAAGACGGTGGCGCCCATAGTTGCGCCCTTCAACCTGAAGAACATGACCGACACCATCCGCCAGCGGACCTGCTTTGTCCTGGATGGCCTGCCGCGCAATGAAGAATTCAACTGGGTGCAGCACGTTTCCATCGAACTGACCACGATGATGCTGGCGACCCTGTTCGATTTCCCCTGGGAGGACCGCCGCAAGCTGACCTATTGGTCCGATCTCTCCACCTTCACCGACTATGAAGCGCCCGACGCGCTGGCGACCAGCGAATACGACAAGTTCGAAAAGCTGAAGGAAATGGCAGCCTATTTCGGCACGCTTTGGGACGAGCGCAAGCACCAGGAGCCGCGCTTCGATCTGGTCTCGATGCTGGCGCACTCGCCGGCGACGCAGGACATGGACCTGAAGAAATTCATGGGCCAGCTGACGCTGTTGATCGTCGGCGGCAACGACACCACCCGCAACTCCATGAGCGGCGGCCTCTGGTACCTGTCGCAACACCCGGAGGAATTTGCCAAGGTCCGCGCCGACCATGAGCTAGTGCCAAAGCTGGTGGCCGAGACGATCCGCTACCAGTCGCCGATCATCCACATGCGCCGCCAGGCGACGCGGGACGCCGAACTGGGCGGCAAGACCATCCGGAAAGGCGACAAGGTCATCATGTGGTATGTCTCCGGCAACCGCGACGAGGAAATGATCGACGATGCCGACAGATTCCTGGTCGACCGCCGCAAGCACCGCCAGCACCTAAGCTATGGCGCGGGCATCCACCGGTGCGTCGGCGACCGGCTGGCCGACCTGCAATTGCAGATCCTTTGGGAAGAGATTTTGAAGCGGGATATGCAGATTGAGGTACTAGGCGAGCCGGTTCGCATGAAAAACAACTTTATCCGGGGGATTAAGGAATTGCCGGTGCGGGTTAAGGCCTGAACGAGACGGCTGCAGTCCGACACGGTCGTTTTGCCCCCGGAAATGTGCAAGATGGAAATCTGCGGCCCTGGCTTACGCTTGCCCATCAAACGCTCTGGCCCAAAGGAGCGTAGCAAGCCACTCTGAAAGGCGC
>JAYPXD010000154.1:6256-8955 GCA_038135395.1 Alphaproteobacteria bacterium
GGTGGAGAAGGGCGCCGTCGCTCATGGCACCACCTCCAACAGCTTTGCCTGGGTCAACGCCACGTCGAAGACCGCGGACGCGGACTATCACCGCCTGAACGCGCGCGGGCAGGAAGGCTACCGGGCGCTCGCCGTTGAGTTTGGGGAGCAGCAGATCGGCCTGAACCGCTGCGGCATGCTCCGCTGGGCGAGCAAGGGCGATGCGACCCGCTACAACCCGCTGCGCGAGCAATTCGAGCGCCTGCGCGGCTTCGATTATCCGGCGGAGTGGATCGGCGCGCGGACCCTGCAACGGCTGGAGCCGCACATGGCCTTTCCGGCGGATGCGGAGGCGCTCTATGCGCTCGCCGACCCCTGCCTCGACGCGCCGAAATTCACCCGATTCCTGGCAGAGCAGCTTCGCCGGGGCGGCGGCCAGGTGTTCGAGAACTGCCCGGCCTGCGAACTGGTCATGCAGGACGACGGCGCAGTCACCGGCCTGGAGACCGAGCAGGGCCGGATCGAGGCGCGGCGGGTGCTGATCGCGGCGGGCCCGGACACCGCCGCCGTCATGAGCGAACTCACCGGCTTTGCCGGGTTCGCGAACCACATCCCGGTGCAGCGCGTCCCCGGCCTGTTGGTCAGCACGCCCAGCACCGCGCCCGCCGAACTGATCCGCCACGTCATCTATGCCGATTGCGACCCGGAAGTGCACCTGCTGCCTTTGCCGAACGGCGGCATCAAGATCGGCGCGGACGATACCGACGGCCTCGCCAGTGCGGACGACCAGGACCCGGACCGCATCCGCGACGGCGCCACCCAATTGCTGGAGCGCGCACGCCGCCTGTTGCCCGGCTTTCCCGGCCCGGACGTGCTGGACGCCTGCCATGTCGGCATCGGCATCCGGCCCTATCCCAGTGACGGCAAGACCCTGGCCGGCGCCTGGCCCGGCAGCGACGGCCTCTATGTGGTCGCCACCCATTCCGGCGTAACCCTCTCGCCTGCGGTGAGCGAACTAATGGCCGACCTGATCGTTTCCGGCGAGGCGCCCGCCGCCCTCGCCCCCTTCACCTGGGAGCGGCTGGAGGGGTTTTAGCCGCCAACGGTCAAGCCATGAACGGCTCGACCCGCCCGCGCACTTTCAGGTCGACGGCATCGAGCGAGGTCGTGGCGGTGACGAACAGAGTCCGCCAGCCCTCCCCGCCCCAGTGCAGATTGGCGACGCCCTCGGGGAAAGCGATTTCTCCGAGCTTCACGCCGGCAGGGTCATAAACCCAGACGCCGCCCGGGCCGGTCACAAAGAGGTTGCCGTCGGCATCCGCCTTCATCCCGTCGGGCCGCCCGGCGCGGCCATCTTCTGCGATGCCTTCGGCAAAGACCCGGCCATTGGCAAGGCTGCCGTCGCCGGCGATCTCGAAGGCGCGGATGTTGGCCTGTTGTGTGTCGTTGACGTAGAGCAGCCGCTCGCCGGGCGCGAAGCAGAGGCCATTGGGCTGGCCGAACAACGTGCGCTCGCAGACAAGCTGGGCCTCGTCGCCGGGACGGTGGCCGGGCGGCAGGCGGTACACTCCCTGGAAACCCATCTCCAAGGGCCGCGGCACGCCGTAGTGCTCCATCCGGCCGAAGATCGGGTCGGTGAAGTAGACCGAGCCGTCAGCGGCAACGCAGATATCGTTCGGCGAGTTCAACTCGCGTCCCTCGAAGTGCGTCGCCAGCACCTCCCGCGTTCCGTCCGGGCGAAACCGGGCGACAGCGGACGTTGCATGCTCGCAGACCAAGAGGTTCAGCGCGGCGTCATAAGTCAGGCCATTGCCTTTGTTCGAGGGTTTGGCGGCAATCGCAACACCGCCGCCCGCGGACCAGCGCCGGCGCGTATCGCCCGGCATGTCCGAGAACAGCAGATAGCGCCCGGTCGGGTGCCACAGCGGCCCTTCGGTAAAGACAAAGCCTGTGCCGAGTTGTCGGACCTCTGCCGCAGGGTCGATGATTGCTGCAAGGCGCGGGTCAATCGCCAGATGCGCCATGATCGTTCCTTGTATTTTCGGTCAGCGCCCTCGCCGCAGGGACCCAACGACGCCACAGACGTTACGCCTGGCCACGCCCGGCCTCAAGTCGATGCGCGTGGGCAGCTAGAATGCTGCGGACATTCTGTGCTAAAATTCTGCAGGCCTGACGGAGAAAACCGCCCATGAACGCCACGATCCCTTCGATTGACCTAGCATCGCTCGATATGAGCAATCCAGAGTGGTATCGTACCGACACCTGGCACGAGCCCTTCGCCCGGCTCCGCCGCGAGGACCCGTTGCACTACTGTCCGGACTCGGAGTTCGGGCCGTATTGGTCGGTGACGAAGTACAACGACATCATGCAGGTCGAGCTCGATCCCGAGGCCTATTCCAACCAGGTTGGCGGCATCCAGATACGCGACCCGAAGCCGGGGCTGGAGACCGAGAGCTTTATCCGCATGGACCCGCCGCGCCATACGGTGGAGCGCAAGACGGTGGCCCCCATCGTCGCCCCGTTCAACCTGAAGAACTTTACGCCCACCATCCGCGAGCGCACGCGGTTCGTACTGGATAGCCTGCCGCGCAACGAGGAATTCGATTGGGTCGATCAGGTGTCGATCGAACTGACCACGATGATGCTGGCGACCCTGTTCGACTTCCCCTGGGAAGAACGGCGCAAGCTGACCTATTGGTCCGACCTGGCCATTTTCACCG
>JAYPXD010000155.1:0-2935 GCA_038135395.1 Alphaproteobacteria bacterium
TACCCCTTTGAATCAAAAGTCCCCGATCAACGCGAGGACTTTGTCAGCAGTCTGAAGGGAGAGGTTAGCCCTCCCCTTTTCAACTGGCGGCAATGGCGCCTGCGCTAGCCAACCAGTTTGACGTCGGCCCAGGCCTCGATCTGCTGGGTGATGTCGTCCAGGTTCGCGCTTTCGCCCAATTCATAGGTGCCGGCCTGCAACATGCCGCGCACGACGTTAGCGATCAGCATCGGCGCGCCGGCGTTGATGCCAAGCTTCGCGCCCAGGCTCACGTCCTTCAGCATCAGGCCGATGGCGAAGTTCGAGGCCTGCTTGCCTTCCAGCATAGCCGGTAGGGTCCGCTCCGTCGCGCCGCTACGGCCGGACGACTTGTTGATCACGTCGGACATGGTTTGCAGCGACAGGCCATATTTACGGCCTACCGCGACCGCCTCGTACATCGCCAAGCGATTGCACGCTGCAATGGTGTTGTTGACGATCTTGACCACGTGGCCATTGCCGATGGCGCCGCAATGCATGACGTTCGGGCTGATCGACAGGAAGTAAGGCTTCACCTTCTCGAACGCTTCCATCGGGCCGCCCACCATAATGGCGATGGTGCCGGCGTCGGCGCCGGCCGGTCCGCCGGAGACCGGGGCGTCGATCAGGGTGATGCCCTTCTCCGCCAGTTCTGCCGCCATAGCCCGGGTCTCGTCCGGATCGCCGGAGGTCTGGTCGACCAAAATCTTGCCCGGCTCCAGCCCCTCAATCAGCCCACCAGGGCCAAAGATGGCCTCGCGCACATTGGACGAGCGCGGCAGGCACATCAGGACGATATCACAGGTCTGAGCCAGCGCCGCACCGTTCTGGGCGGGAATAGCGCCATTGTCCGTAAACTTCTGCACCACGTCCGGGCGCAGGTCGAGCACGTGCAGCTTGTGGCTAAGCATCAAACGGCGGGCGAGCGCGCCCCCCATAGCGCCGAGGCCAACATATCCGATATCCATTGGGACACTCCTGTTAAGAACTTTTGTTGCGACCACCGGCTCTATGGGAAACCAGCGACCGTCCAAGATGCACTCTAGCTCATCGGAAGCGCTTGTCATTAAGATCGGTGCAAAGGAGATACATCATGAAATTCGGCGGCATGGTCGCGACCAAGATCGACGACTGGCGGATTTTCCCGGAGTTGGAGGCGCTAGGCTATGACCACGGCTGGGCGCCGGATAGCCAGATGATCTGGTCGGACAGCTATGCGACCCTGGCATTAGCGGCGCACCATACCTCGCGGATTCGGCTGGGCACGGGCGTGGCGATAGCCGGAACGCGGCTGGCGCCGGTAACGGCGCACTCGATCGCGTCGATCAACCAACTGGCGCCCGGTCGGGTGTTCCTTGGCATCGGTACTGGCCATACCGCTATGCGGATCATGGGGCAACGCCCGATGAAGGCGGCGGCCTTCCGCGAATACCTGCGCGTGCTTCGCGGGTTGCTGCACGGGCAGGAGGTCGAATACACGATGCCGGGCGGCGACGGCCAAACGAAGACCGTGTGCTTCCTCGACCGCAAGCTGGGCAGCGTCAACACCGAGCAGCCAGTGCCAATTTATGTTGCCGCCAATGGGCCGAAGGCTCTGGCCGCCGCGGGAGCGTATGGCGATGGCCGCATATGCGCGGGCAACGAGCCGCTGGGCGTCCTCGCGCGGAATCTGGAACGGGTGCAGGCCGGCGCTGCGGAGGCCGGGCGCACTTTTCCGGAGGATTTCCACACCGCCGCACTGACCTTCGCCTGCGTGCTAAAAGCGGGCGAGAACCTGGACTCAGAGCGCGTGATTGACGAAGTCGACGCCGCGGTCATCTCCACCCTGCACTATTGGTATGAACTGTATCAGGAATGGGGCCGAGACGACTTCGTCTCTGACCGGGTGCGCGGCACCTGGGAGGACTACAAACGCTATGTCGAGACCACCATGCCGCCGAAGCGCCGCCACCTGATGCTGCACACCGGCCATTGCGCCTTCTGTCCGCCAGAGGAACGTCGCTTCATCACGCCAGATCTGATCCGCGTCGCCGGCGGCCTTGTCGGCGAGCCGGATGAGATCGTCGAGCGCCTAGGCCAACTGGAGGCGGCAGGCCTAAAGGAGGTTACGTTGTTGCCTCCCGTAGTCCACATGCGTGCGAACTTTAAAGATTTCGCCGAGCAGGTCATGGCGCGGGTGCGCTAGTGAAAAGGTCTACTGCGTGGCCTTCTTCACCAGATTGACGGCCTCGATCACCCGTTTGGTGGCTTCTGCAATCAGATAGATATCGCGGCCGCTCACAATATAGATTTGACCGGCGCCAGGCGGCGGCAAGCGGTAATCGCGATGGCGGGCGATTACGCGATAATCCGCGTCGGCGGGAATCGTATCGCCTCTCGCCCACTTTTTCTGTTGGCCCGGCGGAACGCAGGAGCCTTTCTTGGCCAATCCGGGCGGGCAAGGGCCAGCGCTACCAGCCTGGGCACCCTGTCCCACCCCTGCCAAAAGGGTGGCCGCGAGGACCATTGCGGTCAGGGTTTTGACGGCGAGGCGGCTTTGCATCGTGGTGGCTCCTGTTCCATTTGGATCGATAGGTCAGCTTGGATACTCTGGGTATTCCAGGCTCCAATTTGTAGAGGGATTAAGGCGAAAACCAGGATAGTTGCCTTCTGCGGCCGGTATCGCTCAGACTGCCGCTGACCCTAAAAGACAGGCCGCGGCCTGCCTGTACCGAGGCCTCCATCAGGACATCTGTTCATGCCCATAGACAACTACCCCGACCGCAGCCGCCTGATCTCCGCCGCCGAACTGGCCGCGGTGCAGGCCGACGTCTCGATCCTCGACCTGCGGCCAGCGGAGGATTTTGCTCTGGGGCATATCGCCGGCGCAAAGCATCTGGATATCTGCAGCTTCAGCCTGAACAATTCCGCACCGGAG
>JAYPXD010000155.1:2945-8902 GCA_038135395.1 Alphaproteobacteria bacterium
GGAATACCGAGGCCGTCCTGGCGAGGTTTCAGGGGCCGTTCGGCGCGCGCGGGCTGTCGCGGGAGAAGCCGGTGGTGGTCTATGACCATGAGAGCGGCGAGCGGGCGGCGCGCGCGGTCTGGCTGCTGACCGTGCTGGACCATCCGGACGTCAAGCTGCTGGACGGCGGCGCCGACTCCTGGACTGCCGCCGGTCATCCGCTGGTGCGGGTAGGGGAGGCGGAAGCGCCGGTCGATCCCGGCAAGGCGCCACCGACACCGCCGCCCTTTGTCGGTGGCCGCCGGTTGGAGTTCCTGGCCACCCGCTTCGATGTCGCCGCCGCCATCGGCAACGTTAGCAAGGTGATTCTCGACGTCCGCCGCCGCTCCGAATACGAGGGCACGGAGAAGCGCGCGCGCCGGGTCGGCACCGTGCCGGGCGCGGCGCACGTGTTCTGGCGCGACCACCTGGACGAGCACGGCGCCTTCCGCCCGGCGGACGAGGTGCGGGCGCTGTATGAGTCCCGCGGCGTGACGCCGGACAAAGGCATCATCGCCTACTGCCAGGGTGGTTACCGCTCGGCCAATACCTTCCTGGGGCTGAAGGCGCTGGGCTATCCGGACGTGCGCAACTATGTCGGCTCGTGGGCGGAGTGGGGCAACCGGGATGACTCAGAGATCGTGTTGCCGGGCTAGGCGCGGGCGGCTCGGGTCTGGTAGGCTGCTGAGCAACAAACCGCGATACCGAGGAACCCCGCGCATGTCCGTCACCTACCCTGCCTCCGCCGGTTGGCGCGACTTCCCCCGTTACCCCGACCCGGCGGTCGAGGCGCTGGACCCACGTTTCGCGCCGATCAAAATTTTCTCCGCCGCCGTCGAGCGGCTCTACACCGGCTGCCGCTGGTCGGAAGGGCCGGTTTGGTTCGGCGACGGCCGCTACCTGCTGTGGAGCGACATTCCGAACCAGCGCATCCTGAAGTGGGAGGAAGAGACCGGCGAGACCACGGTCTTTCGCAAGCCCAGCGATTTTGCCAACGGCAACACCCGCGATCGGCAAGGCCGATTGGTGACCTGTCATCATGCGCGCAAGCTTACCCGAACCGAATACGACGGCTCGATTACCGTGCTGGCGGATAGCTTTCAGGGCAAGCGCCTGAATTCACCGAACGATGTCGTGGTGAAATCCGATGGCTCCATCTGGTTCACCGACCCGTTGTTCGGCATTCTCGGCAATTACGAAGGCCAAAAGGCCGAAGCAGAACTGCCGATGTGCGTCTTCCGCCTCGACCCCAATAGCGGCCAGATGACCGTGATCGCCGACGATATCGCCGGACCGAACGGACTCTGCTTTTCCCCGGACGAAAGCATTCTTTACGTTGTCGCCAGCCGGTCGGAGCCGACGCGGACCATCCTGGCCTATGACATGTCGAGCGACGGCAAGAGCGTGCAGAAGGCGACGCGGCGGGTGCACATCGACGCCGGCCCGGGCGGCACGCCGGACGGCATGCGCTGCGACACAAACGGCAATCTCTGGTGCGGCTGGGGCATGGGCGCGGACGGCCTGGACGGCGTCGCGATCTATGCGCCGGACGGCGTGCGCATCGGCTTTATCCGCCTGCCGGAACGCTGCGCCAACGTCGCCTTCGGCGGGCGCGAGCGCAACCGCCTGTTCATGGCGGCGAGCCAGTCGCTTTATGCCATCTATGTAAATGCTCAGGGAGTAGCGGGTGGTTGAAGCCGTGGCCGGTCGGTATCGGCGCGATCCGGCATGCCGGAACTTTCTGGTTTCCGGCATTCTGGCGCAACTGTGAGCATCGACGTGAGACGAAAGTAGCGCCTTCGACTATTACCCTTCAGGCTTTATCGCTATCGACGAAATTTGGGAGTTTGCCGCCATATGGGCGAAATTTTGACGCTTCGAAATGTTAGAAAGTCATTCGGAGCCCAGATTGTGCTGCAGGATGTCAACCTGTCGGTCCCCGAAGGACGGATGAACGCGCTGATCGGCCCGTCTGGCGGCGGCAAGTCGGTATTGCTGAAATGCGCCGCTGGGCTGCTGCGCAAGGATTCCGGCAGCATCGGAATTCTTGGCACTGATGATGTTTCGGATTGGGGGCCTATTCGGTCAAATATCGGCATGCTGTTCCAGCGAAACGCGCTGTTTGACAGTATGAACGTATGGCAAAACGTTGCCTTCGCACTGCTGCGGCGCGGACAAACCCCCTCTGCCGCACGGCAGGAAGCGCAAAGATTGCTGGCTATGGTCGGGTTGGACCAACGCGCCGGCAATTCAGCCCCCAGCGCGCTTTCGGGTGGCATGCGAAAGCGCGCGGCTTTGGCCCGTGCGATCGCAGGCGCTCCGAAACTGTTGTTGCTGGACGACCCAACGGCCGGGCTCGATCCAGTTTTGGCGGCCAGCATGGAGCAATTAATTCGGCACTTGGTTCGCGAGGGTGGCGCTACCGCCTTGACGGTAACAGCGGATGTTCACGACTTGGGCGAGCGCTTCGACAACGTTGCCATACTGGATGAAGGACGAATTGTCTGGCAAGACAATAGCGCCAAGGCAAATCCTGACGTCCACCCCCTACTGCTGGCCGCCTAGAACATCGTGATCAAAATTACTTCATTCGCACTTGGTATTCAAATACAGACTCAAATTTTGCCAAATTCACGGTAATAGATATTGCTTCGCCATAATCAAGATACAGTCCGCTCAAGTCTGTTATATTGCTTTTATGGGTCATAAATATCAGAGTATCTTCACCCTGTTTGTCAGCCAAGAAAAATGCTAAATTTTCTTTGTTTTTTGTGCGATTGATTAGGCTCGACGTAACATCATTCAAAAAATTCAATGAGCCTTTGTATTTAAGGTTCATCAATTTCGCCGCTTCAACGGCAGCGCACGATTGACTGGAATATACCGCAGATTTGCCAAAGCCGTTTTTTCGAAGGGTATCCGCCAACTCAGACGCCATCGCCTGCCCGGCGCGCGTCAGCCATCGTTCGTTGCCGCAGTCCTCAGGGTTTTGCCGCATCGGCGCGTTATGCTTTTCTTCTTCCGGCAGTACGATCAGAATCGCGCGGTCTGTGCGGGAAACGTCATTCAAATCTACCGTCGCGCACAACGCCGGGATTGGAAGCAGGGCAAGCACAATCGGTACAGCATAGCGATACATGGCCTATTCCATTCGATGGCGGAACTCGTTCAACCCAAACGCGCAGGACGGAACAATGTCAACTCGACACTCTGCCCTGTGCATCACGCTTCGAAGCCTTATACCATAACGCCATCGCGCATCTTTCGCTATCGGGCCACGCCCCAGCCGCCTGTCTTTGCACTGGCTTTGCATCGGACTTTATCTGCAGGAGATACCCATGCCACGGATCGCTGTCGGTGGTTTCCATCATGAAACCAATACTTTCGCGCCCTCCCCCGCCACATATGACGATTTTGAGCGCACCGATGGCTGGCCAGGGCTGCTGCGGGGCAGCCCCATGTTGCCGGCATTGCGCAACAAGAACATCCCACTATCTGGGTTTGCGGCGGCGGCTCCCAGCGACTGGACATTGCTGCCGACGGTCTGGTGCAACGCCAGCCCATCGGCCCATGTCGAGGAATCCGCCTACGAACGGATCGTCAGCATGATGATCGAGGATTTGGCTGGTCTGACCGATATCGACGCGATCTTCCTCGATTTGCATGGCGCCATGGTCTGCCAGCATTTGCAGGATGGCGAAGGCGAGCTGCTGCGCAGGGTGCGCGCAACGGTTGGGCATGACATTCCGATCATCGCCAGCCTCGATCTGCATGCGAACGTGACGGCGGCGATGGTGCAGCACAGCGACATGCTGGTCGGGTACCGCACCTACCCGCATGTCGATATGGCCGAGACCGGCTGGCGTTGCGCGGCGCTGTTGGCAAGGATGCTGAGGGACGGAAAGCCGGCGAAGGCCTGGCGGAAACTGGACTTTCTCATCTCCATCAATTGGCAATGCACCTTGATTGAACCAGCCAATTCAATCTACGCAGAATTAGAGGCAGCTGAATCCGACCAATTATGGAGCCAGTCGTTCCTGCCTGGCTTCCCACCCGCCGATATTGCGGAATGCGGCCCCGCAATCCTGGCTTACGCATCGTCTGCTGAAACTGCGGATACAGCAGCACATTCGACGGCAGGCTCCATTGCTACGCGGGAAGCACAGTTCGACGGTGGGTATTTTTCGCCGAATTCCGGGGTTCTTGAAGCAAGACGATTGATCGACAGCGGTAAGCGCCCCGTTGTGATTGCCGATACCCAGGATAATCCGGGCGGTGGCGGGGATGGCAACACCGCGGGGATGCTGGCGGGATTACTCGCGGAAAACGCGCAGGGCGCTGTGCTGGGATTGTACATCGATCCCAAATTGGCCTTACAGGCCCATGCGGTTGGGGCAGGTCAGAAATTCACCGCCGGCTTCGGGGGCAACTGGCCCCAGGACCACGCATTCGAGCATCCTGTCGTAGTGGAGCGGCTGGGCGATGGTCGCTTCCATTGCACCGGGACGTTCTATGGCGGCAACGACATGGACCTGGGGCCGATGGCCCTGCTGCGCCTGCAGGGCCGCGACATCCGGGTGGTTGTCGCCAGCCGCAAAGTGCAGGCCGCCGATCAGGAAATGTTCCGCCATGTCGGCATCGAGCCAGCGTCGACCCCATTGCTGGTGCTCAAGTCGTCGGTGCATTTCCGTGCCGACTTCACCTTTCCCGGCGGCGCAATTCTGATCGCAACGGCCCCTGGCCCGGTAACGGCCGATCCAGCCGCCCTGCCCTACCGCAATCTCCGTGCCGGCGTCCGGTTGGGCGCCAACGGTCCGTTGAGCGGCGGCTAGACCGCTATTCCCCGCCGCGCCAGGTTGCGCATCAGCGCGCGAGCGCCGAAGTCCCACGGCGGCGCGTCGGTGGTCAGGCCAACCTTGTTGACCAGCCGCCCCAATTTGGGACTGGCGATTTCAACCCAGTCACCGCGTTTGTGGGTAAAGCCTTCGCCTTTGGCATCGCGGTCCTGGATTGGCGCGAACAGCGTGCCGCACATCAGAAATGCGCCGTCGGGATACTGGTGATGCTTGCCCAGGGTTTGCGCCGCCAGGTCCAGCGGATCGCGACTGATGGCGCGCATATCGCTTGCGCCCTGCATGACGAACTGGTCTTCGCCCGAGACTTTCAGGGTCAATTGCGCATTGCGGACATCGTCGATGCCAAAGGTTTCGTCGAACAACCGCAGAAACGGTCCCAGCGCGGCGCTGGCATTGTTGTCTTTCGCTCTGCCGAGCAACAGCGCGGCGGCCTTCGATATCGCGCAGGTTCACGTCATTGCCCAAGGTTGCGCCAACCACTGCGCCCGACGCGGCGATTGCCAAAGCGATTTCCGGTTCGGGATTGTTCCAGGTCGAATCGGGATGCAGCCCAACCATCGCCCCCAGCCCAACGGCGGCCATCGGCGGCGCTTTTGTAAAAATTTCCGCCATTGGGCCGATGCCGACCTCGAGATATTGGGACCAGGCGCCGATTTCGATCAACTTGGCTTTCAAAGCGCCAGCTTGTTCTGAGCCAGGCGCGATCGCGGACAAGTCGGCGCCGATCTGCCGTTGGATCGTCTCGCGCAAAGCCGAGGCGCGGGTCGGGTCACCCTTTGCCTGTTCCTCAATAACCCGCTCCAACATCGAGATCGCAAAGGTAACGCCGGCGGCTTTGGTTGGCTGCAGGTCGCTGGGCGCTAAAAAGTGCAGGCCGCGTCTGCGGTCCGGCGCGCTTTCCGCCAAGATATCGGACAGAGCGCCGATGACCGGCCCGGATGCGGCCCGCACCCGCGCCGCATAGTCAGGCGCATTGAGCACGTCGGCTATGGTCGGAAAGGTACCGGTAATGTCGACCACCCGCGCGCCGTCTATTCGCACGACGCTGGGTCCGCCAATCGGCGCGGGCCGCCAGACCCGCCC
>JAYPXD010000156.1:0-2661 GCA_038135395.1 Alphaproteobacteria bacterium
ACCGTGAACAGAGCACCCGATGTTAGGGGCATCACGCCCGCCGGGGCAATCCGATGTCGCCAGGTCCCCTCCCCTCACTCGTCCGCAGCGGGCATCGGCAAGACCTCGGGCTGGGCTGCTGGCCGCCATTCCCTTTCGGTCTTGCGGATCAATGCCTCGATGCTGGGGTCTTTTTCGGCAAGGCGGACGAAGTCCTTGCGCTTTAACGTCAATAGTCGAGAGAAGCCCTTGGAGACGACGGTGCTTTTTCGCCGACGCAATGGGTAGATCAGGGCGATTTCGCCGAAATAGTCGCCTGTGCCCAGTTGCACCGGTTCCGGTTCGATCAAAACTTCCAGCGCTCCCGAAGCGATGAAGTACATTGCCGTGCCACGTTCGCCCTGCCGTACCACAACTTGGCCCGGGCTGGTGAATTGCGTTCTTAACGACCGCGCGACCAGTGCGCGCTGGCGGTCGTCCAGGTCGTGGAAAATTTGCACCCGCTCCAATAGTGCGGCAGGCTTCAGCGTCAGGTCCAGGCGTGGCGGACGGGCAACCTGCCGCTCGCGCCGATCCAGATCGACCCGCAGGTTATCGAATAATTCCTGGCCAACGACGCCGTCGTTCAACAGGCGTTCGTACTGCTGTCGCTCGCGGCGGATGGCGGCACGCGCGACCAGGTTTTTTTCGACGTCGCTGGCATAATGCGGATATTGCGCGGCGATGACGTCGATCTGGTCGTTGATTGCATCGTGTCGGGCAGCCAGCAGGGCGGCAAGGTTCTGGGCGGCATCGTCTCCGATCATCGGCGCAACCGTATAGGTCACATAGTTGCGCAATTCGCGGACGATCCGCTCGCTTTCCAACAGCGAGATAAAATGTAGTTCGATCGCGGCGCGCAACGGCCGGTCCAGCCAGAGCAATCTGCGCAGCAATAAGGCCGCCCGATACGACGCCGAAGGCTTGAGCGCAGCCTCCGAGGCGATCTCATAGCCGTCGCGGCCATCGGTACGCGCGCCGTCCGCAATGCGGTCGGCGGACAGGCGCAACCATCCGGCGGCCCGCGGCCCGATGGCGCCTTCCTCGAAGGCGCGTCGGATCAGACGGTTTTCCTGGCCGCTGACGATGGTCAGGCCCAAACGAAGACGCTCTCCGAAGGGGATGCGCTCGCCCCCGGCCTGCGCCGCGGCGAGGGCGTCGGCTTCGGCATATTGCTGTCCCAGCGCCTCTTCGACCGTTGCCAACGCTTCCGGCTCCAAATGGCGTTCTCGCACGATGTTGCGCACCACCTCCCGCACCCGCATCAGCGAGCCGGCGACGATCTTTTCGCGTAGAGCCAGGTCGGTGGAGGACAGGCGGTTTAGCCCCAGCAAGCCTGTCAGCCATGCCAATGTCGAACCATTGAGAAAGATGGTCATCAGCGTGTAGGAAGCCGCAATGGCGGCAAGGAAGCGGGCGTTTTCCCCCAGTGCATCGACATTCGATATGGAGATTGCGAGGAGCAGCGTAACGGACCCGCGCACCCCTCCCCATGTCAGCAGATAGCTCTGGCGCCGGGTCAGAGGGGATGCGAGACGCAGCATGGCCAACAACGGCAGCACGCCCAGAAGGATGGCGGCTCTGGCCGCCATGGCTCCTAAGTAAACGATGGCCGTCAGCGGCACGATGGTCCATCCGAATTCCAGGATCAGGCCAGGCACCATTGCTGTCGCAATGATCATGATCAGCGCGTTCGCCCAAAAGCCGATCTGGTGCCATACGGCGCGGGCGGTTTGCCAATTGCCTGGGCCCATGCGCATGAAGCCAGCCCATCCGGTGGCCAGGCCGGCAAAGACCACTGCGACGACGCCGGAACCGCCGATGGACTGTTCTGCAATGATGAACGATGCATAGGCGACCACTACGGTCACCGTCGTCTCCGCAACGTTCGACCGGACCAGCATTCGGTATACCTGTCCGGCGGCAACCGCGATGGCCCACCCGACCGCAGCGCCTGCGCCGAAACTGTAGAGAAACTCCAGGCCGATATCGCCAACGGACGGTGAAACTTCACGCCGCAGAATCCCCAGCATCAAGCCGAATACCGCGATAGCGGCGGCATCGTTCAGCAGGCTCTCGCCTTCCAGGATCACCAACAGGCGCCGCGGTGCGCCGATCTCGCGGAATGTGGAAATCACCGCGCCCGGATCGGTAGTCGCTACGGCGGCTCCCAACAACAGGCAGGCGGCCAACACCAAGGGCGAGGCAAGGTACAACGCAAAGCCGATTACGCCCGTCGCCAGTAACACCGCCAGAATTGCCATGACCATGACGACAACCAGATCATCCATCAACCGCCGGACATTCACTGCCAACGTCATCTCAAACAAAAGCGGCGGCAGAAACAGGTAGAGCATGGCGTGAGAATCGAACGCCAACTGCTCAAAGAACCAGAGATCATAAGTATCCAGAAATTTCAGCGCGAATGTTTCGCCCATTAGCGTCAGCGAAATCCCGACAGCCAATCCGACCGCGGCAAACAGTACCGCAACGGGTTGGCCCAACCAACGGGCCAACGGGACCGCCAGCGACGCTGCGGCTAGCAACGCTATTAAAGACAATAATCCAGCGATAATGATGGTCATCGGACCCACCAGAAAAGGTAAAAATTTGATATATATAGTTAATGAATTAGCTCTAATA
>JAYPXD010000156.1:2671-5906 GCA_038135395.1 Alphaproteobacteria bacterium
CATTATACACGACTTACTTTTTTATATTATTTGACTCAAAAAATATATGTATATTTTTATACATAATTATATGAATAGATTTTACCAATAAATTACAAGACATAATATTCTTTGATTTCTGCTCTGTTTTTATCGAGGTTCATTATATTCGATCTACATGCAGGGAAGATTACAAGCGATTTTTGAAAAGTCCGCACCATTGTTGTATCCGGCAGCTAACGTGGCGCTAAGATGTAGCAGGCGCAAAGTTCTAACAGATGTGTGTATTTTGCTTACGCGGGTCCAGGGTTATAGTAGATACACGAAATTCGGTGGATAAGAAGCGCGAGGCTTGCCGCAGACTCACCCCGATAACCGGGGTGCTGGCTTTTCCTCACGGTTTTCCCTCTCAACCGCTAATACTTGTGCTACCCTGGAGATTTCCATGCGCGTCTGGAAGCAGCTTTTGATCCTTCTGCTGTTGGCAAGCGCCGGGGTGCTTGGATTTGTTGGCAACAATTATTTTTTCTCGGCAGATGCCGACCCGAATGCAGGTAAGCGGACTGCCAAACCCACTGTTATCGAAGTCGATGCCGCTAGAGAGAAGATTGTCAGCCGTACGATTGAGGCCGTTGGAACGACTCGGGCGTTGAATTCGGTTGAGATTCGCCCGCTGGCGACGGGCACCGTCAGAGCGATTTCCTTCAAACCCGGTAAGGTCGTTAGCGAAGGCACAGTCCTCGTTAAACTGGACGATGAAATCCAACGGGCCGACCTAGCTGAGGCCGAAGCTGTCGTGACAGAGCAGCGAAGCAGTGAAGATCGGATGCAGCAGTTGCGCCGCCGCAACGCAGTTGCGCCTACGTCGCTGGAGCAGGCGGCCGCGAAACTGGCAGTCGCCGAGGCAGCATTGCAGCGGGCAAAGCGCCGTCTGTCCGACCGAACGATCCGAGCGCCGTTTGCAGGCGTTGTTGGCCTGACCAATATTGAGGTGGGCGCCAGGGTCGATACGGATACCATGATTACGCGGCTCGATAACCTAACCGAGGTTGAGGTGGAGTTTTCTCTTCCGGAGATGCTGTTCGGCCAGGTGGCGATTGGGAAAGGCCTAACCGCCATCTCCTCCGCCTTTCCGGGCCGCAGCTTCAAAGGCAAGATCAGTGAGATAGACAGCCGGGTCGATGCGGCCAGCCGATCTTTCAAGGTCCGTGCGCATCTCCCCAATCCCGATGGTGCTCTACCGGCCGGTATGTTTTTGTCGCTGCAACTGACTTTGGAGGAGAAAAAGGCCTTGGTGGTTTCGGAGGAAGCCATCGTGGTTCAGGCGGCGGATACCTATGTCTTCATTGTGGACAAGGGCAAATCCAAACGGGTGTCGGTCAAGACCGGCCTGCGGCAGGATGGAGAAATCGTAATCCTCTCCGGTTTGTCTTCAGGCGATCAAGTCATTACCCGAGGGCTGCAACGCGTCAAGGACAATGGCCCGGTCAAAATTAAAGGCGATGATGCGGCGGACAAGAAGCAGCCGCGTAACGCCGGCAAAGAAAAGTCAAAGTCATGACACTGTCTGATCTTTCGGTACGACGCCCAGTCCTTGCCGCCGTCGCCAGCCTGCTGATCGTCGTATTTGGCATTGCAGCACTTGTTGGACTGCCGATCCGTGAACTTCCCGATACTGATACAGCAGTCGTCAATATCACAACTCTCTATACAGGCGCTGCACCTGAGGTGGTCGATACAGACATCACCGAGATCATAGAGGGCGCTGTTTCCGGTATTGCCGGGGTCCAGTCCATCAGTTCCGAAAGCCGGCAAGGTCGCAGCAGCACCAACATAGAATTCAACATTGGACGGTCAATCGACGAAGCCACCAACGATGTCCGGGATGCCGTCGGGCGAATTTTGAGCAAACTGCCGCAAGACGCAGAGCAACCGCGAATATCGAAAAGCGACGCCGATGCATCCCCCGTGCTTCGGCTTGCCGTCACGTCCGACCGGATGACCACGGCTGAAATCACCGACTACATCGACCGGTTCATGGCCGACCGGTTAGCCACGGTGGACGGTGTCGCCAATATCCGCATTTACGGGGAGCGACCGTTTGCTGTGCGCATCTGGCTGGACCGCAGAGCATTGGCTGCGCGCAACCTGACGGTCGCCGACGTCCAGGCAGCTCTGCGTCGAAACAATGTCGAACTGCCGGCCGGAGAGACGAAATCGCGCGAGCGGCAGCTAAGCGTTCGCCTGAACAGCCGGTTGCGTTCGCTGGAGGACTTCCGCCAGATAGTGCTTGATCGTGTCGGCGGCTACCCCGTGCGTTTGGGCGATGTCGCGCGCGTTGCACCCGGTGTATCGGACGAGACTACGATTGTGCGTAGCGATGGCGCCGACGCCGTTGGGATCGCGGTGCAACGTCAAAGCCAGGCAAACACACTGGATATTTCCACACGCATCAGGGCAGAAATCGCAAAGATCGAGCCGAATCTGCCTGAAGGCATGGCGATCCAAATCGGATCTGACGACGCTATTTTTATTGGTGCATCGATCCATGAGGTTCTGATCGCGCTCGGTATCTCTCTGGTCTTGGTTGTGTTTGTTATCCTTCTGTTCTTGCGGGATATCCGGGCTACGCTCGTGCCGGCGATTACAATCCCCGTTGCGCTGATCGGCTGTTTCATTCTTATCAGCGGGTTTGGCTATTCCATCAATACGCTAACCCTACTGGCGCTATTGCTGGCCATCGGGCTGGTGGTGGACGACGCCATCGTCGTGCTGGAAAATATCCAGCGTCGGATGGAGTTTGGAGAAAGCCCGATCGTCGCCAGTTTCCGCGGCGCCCGCCAGGTAACGTTCGCCGTGTTGGCGACGTCGGTGACGCTGATTGCGGTGTTCGTCCCGATTTCCTTCCTGCCGGGTGAAGTGGGCAGGCTGTTTGTGGAATTCGGCTGGGTCATGGCCAGCGCGGTCGTCATCTCTACCTTCGTTGCGCTGACCGCCTGTCCTGCCCTTGCCTCGAAAGTGCTCAAGGCGCGCGCCAGCCACAAAGCTGGCGAAGATCGCATCCAACGCGGCTATCGCTGGCTGCTGCACCGTTCAATCGATGCGCCGTTGGTGGTGATTGCCATCGCCATCGCCGTCGCGGCGGCGGCAGTGCCGATCTATGAGCAATTGCCGCGGGAATTGACCCCGAAAGAGGATCGCGGCGTCGCATTCATTCCCTTAAACGCTCCGCAAGGCAGCACGCTTGAACATACCG
>JAYPXD010000156.1:5916-6353 GCA_038135395.1 Alphaproteobacteria bacterium
CGTGGGAAGAGCGCAAAATGGGTGTCGCCGAGATCGTGGCAAAGATCGCACCGCGCATGGGCGATGTGACGGTGGCCCGCGGCTTTCCGGTCACCCCGGCGGGATTAGGACTGCGCGGCAGTTCGACTCCGGTCGTCGTTGTGATCGGCGGCCCTGACTTCGACAGCGTCAAGCAGTGGGCCAATGAATTGTTGGCCATTGCCGAAACCAATCCGGGCCTGGTCAATCCCGACACAGATTTCGAGCAGAACCTGCCGCAGCTTGAAGTGTCGATTGACCGGGTGCGAGCCGATGATCTCGGCATATCGGCTGAAACGATAGCGTCTACGCTGCAAACGATGCTGGCGTCGAAGCAGGTTACGACATTTGTCAGCCGTGGCCGGGAATACCCAGTAATCGTACAGGCGGAACCCGACGACCGGCGCGGGCCGTCGGAT
>JAYPXD010000156.1:6363-7660 GCA_038135395.1 Alphaproteobacteria bacterium
AATATTTGTGTCCGCAGCGGCGACGGCAAGACCCTGGTGCCGCTGAGCGCCCTGGTCAAGCAGGAGGAAAACGCCGCCTCGCCGTCGCTGCGTCGCTACGACCGGCTGCCGTCCGTACAGCTGACCGCGGCGCTGGCGGAAGGCTATACTTTGGGCGACGCCTTGACCTTTCTCGAAGATGCCGCCCGCCAGTCTCTGCCTGCCGAGGCCAAGATCGGCTTTGCCGGCCAGTCCAAGACCTTCAAGGACACCGAGGCCGGCATCGGCCTGGTATTGGGGCTGGCGTTGTTGATTGTTTTCCTGGTGCTGGCGGCGCAGTTCGAAAGCTTTATCCATCCCATCGTGATCATGTTGACCGTGCCCTTGGGCCTGGCCGGCGCAATCTATGCAATGACGCTCGGCGGCCTCTCGGTCAACGTCTATAGCCAGATCGGCATTATCCTTTTAATCGGCCTGATTGCGAAGAACGGAATCCTGATCGTCGAATTCGCCAATCAGTTGCGCGATGAGGGCATGACCATTCGAGAGGCGGTCATTGAAGCGTCGGTGGTGCGCTTGCGCCCGATCGTCATGACGGTGGTCTCAACGATCCTTGGCGCTCTGCCGCTGGTTCTCGCAACTGGCGCGGGCGCCGAGAGCCGCATTGCCATCGGTAGCGTGATCATCGCCGGTCTGGCCCTGTCGTCCGCGCTGATGCTGCTGGTGACGCCGGTGCTCTATAACTGGTTTGCCCGCATTACCCGCCCGCGCGGCCAGCTGGAACGGGAGCTGGAACGGGAATTGGCTGAAGGCGAGCGGCGCCCCCTACCCGGAGAGTAAGGCGCGCCGCCTGCAAGAGTGGGTTCACCCGATCCGTTTGGATCGGGCGATCCTTTAGACCGGCGGCTTACCCTGCCAGGAAATCTTTCGTCCAGGCGTCGTAACGGTCGGACCGGGTCATGGTTTCGACCAGTTCCTTGGACGGCAGGCCAGTCAGGTCGGCAGGCTTGACGCCATCGCGCAGCGCTTTCAGCGTCGCATAGACCGCCTGCTGCGCCGCCATGATCGGCTGGTGCCCTTGCAGGGCGATGCGCACCCGGCGGGCCGACAGATAGTCCTTGTCCGTCAGTTCCGGTGTCGCTCCCCCCAAAATCAGGGGCAGGGTTGTTGCAGCGCTGATGGCGTCAAGTTCGGCGCGGGTTCTGACGCCGACCATAAACAGGGCATCAACGCCGACCGCCTCATAGGCTTTGGCGCGCTTGATGCCTTCGTCCAGGCCGGCGATGGCGACGGCGGAGGTCCGGCCCGCGACCACCAG
>JAYPXD010000156.1:7670-8440 GCA_038135395.1 Alphaproteobacteria bacterium
CTTGGCAGCCATGGCGGCTTTCATCTTGCCGATGCCTTCGTCCAGCGACAGCAGGCGCTGCTTGGCCTCGCCATAGGGCTGAGGCAGGTCGGTGTCCTCGATCGACATGCCGGATACGCCGGCGGTCTCCAGCTCGCGCACTGTGCGCATGACGCTGAGGGCGTTGCCATAGCCGTGGTCGGCGTCGACCATCAGCGGAATTTCCGCCGCCCGGTTGATGCGCAGGCATTGCTGGGCGAACTCGGTCAGGGTCATAACGATCAGGTCCGGGTCTCCCAGGACGGTCAACGAGCCGGTGGAGCCGGCAAACATGCCAATCTCAAAGCCGATGTGCTGTGCGATCCGGGCGGACATGGGGTCATAGACAGAGCCAGGATGCACGCAGCGCGGCCCCTCGATCACAGCGCGGAAATTGCGGCGGCGTTCGGTCCAACTGGTCATGCTATGGACACCTTCGGAGCTACGTCGAGGCGGGCGACAATACCCTCCAACTTGGGATCGGCGGCGGGGTAGTATTCCAGCACCGCGGGGTCATGGCCGGGGATCACATGGTCGATGCTATCGGCCAGGCGTTTTAGCTTGCCCCAGCTTTCGATCATGCTGGCCATATCGACCAGGATGGGGAAAGGCTTTTTATCGCGGAAGTTCATATAGAAATGCGTCGCATCGCTGGCGACCATGACATAGCCGCGCTTGGTCTTGACCCGCACCGATTGCATGCCTTTGGCGTGGCCGGAGCACAGATGCAGGCTGATGCCGGGCGCGATCTG
>JAYPXD010000156.1:8450-8887 GCA_038135395.1 Alphaproteobacteria bacterium
CTCCGCATAGACCTTGCGCACCATCTCGCACACGTCCTCGACATGGTAGGGCATGCGCAGCGGCGCGTGGCACATGCACTTGCCGGTGGCCATGTGCATCTCGCTTTCCTGAAGATGCATGCGGGCGTTCTTGAAATCGGAGAACGTGCCGGCGTGGTCATAGTGCAGGTGGGTAATGATGACGTCCTTGACCTTGCCCGCATCGATGCCCAGGAGTTCGAGGCCCTCCCGCGGCAACCGGTCGATCTTGCGGCCACGCAGGCTCGCCACTTCATGGTTGAAGCCGGTATCGATAACGAAGGTGCGCTCGCTGTTGGTTGCGACCCAGATGAAATAATCCAGATGTTTGGACCGGTCGTGCGGATCGCCGCCGATAAAATTGTCACTCATAGCCCGGTTCTGAACCGAGCCATATTTGATGGCATAGAGTTCGTAAG
>JAYPXD010000157.1:0-1955 GCA_038135395.1 Alphaproteobacteria bacterium
GTACGGCAATGTGACGGACGGCACGTTCCAGGTTCTGGCGGGGGAGCAGGTGCGGCGTCAGGCGGCCATGATCGGCTACATCAACGCCTTTCACTTCCTGACCCTGTTGCCGCTCTGCGCCGCCCCGCTGACTTTTTTCTTCAGAGTGCGGCGGGCTTAATCCACCGGCGGCCACCACGGCGTTCCCTCCGGCAGTTCGTCGCCGAAGAGTTCGGGGTCTACGAAGTCCTGCATCGCCTTCCAGTGCGCTGCGATATTGGCGCGGAACAGGTCGGCGGCCAGGCCCTGGGCCAGGCGCTCCGCCCCTTCGCCCGCCGCCGGAATGTCGCCGGAGACGTTGCCGTGCGTCATGGCGGCGGCGTAGGTGAAGCAGTAGATGTTTTCGAGAAAGGGCGCTGTCCCCGCCTGCCGCTCGACGAACTGGAAGCTGGGAGAAAGCGCCGGGAAGGCGAGCCATTCCGCCTCGCTGGCATGCCCCGCCAGCAGGTCGGCATGGGTGCGGATCAGCGGCGCATGCTCCGCCAGTTCCGCCGGGGCGGAGAGGTCGATGGCGAAGCCCGTGCCCAGGATCACGTGATCCACGGTCAGGGCGCGCTCCGGCGTCTCCAGCCGTAACCGCCCGTCCTCCAAAGACGCCGACCGCACCGGCGAATCCAGCCAGAGCGCCGCGTTTTTGTGCCCAAACACGCGCAGCACCGTGTCATGCGGCGGCGCGACCCGGTAGCTGCCGACATAGTCCAGCAGCTTCAGTCGCCATTTCGGCGAGAGCGTCGGGAAGCCATGGGTGAAGCCGCCGTAGACGATGCCCTTGGCCTTGTTGATCCGCGGCACCGCTGGCGCGCGCGCCAGCACGGTCACCTGCCGCGCCCCCGCTTCCAGCGCGCAGGCGGCGTTGTCGAGGGCGGAGGCTCCCAGGCCGATGGCGGCGACGTCCTTGCCCTTGAGCGCGGCGAAGTCGATAGCGTCGGCAGTATGGCTGACGAGGCTGCCGAGATAGGGCGCGAAGGGCGCGGGGATGCGGGCCTTGGCCTGCCCCTCCCGGCCGGTCGCCAGGATCAGCTTGCGCGTCGCGGCGGTCTCGGTGCGCCCGTCTGCATGGCGAAGCTCCAGGTCGAGCCCGTGCGCCGCCGGCCGGATCGCAGTCAGCTCGACGCCATTCTCCACCGGCAGGGCCAGCACTTGCCGGTACCAGACCAGATAGTCCATCCACATCGCGCGCGGGATCTTGCCGAGAGTTTCCCAAGCCACCGCGCCATGCTGCGACTCATACCAGGCGCGGAAGGTCAGGTTAGCGATGCCGAATACCGGCCCGGTCAGGTGGTTCGGGCTGCGCAGCGTGTTCATGCGGGCATAGGTGACCCAAGGGCCTTCGCGCCCCGCCTCGGCTTTATCCAGCACCCGCAGGCGCTCGATCCCTTGGCGGCGGAGGGCAAAGCTCACGACCAGGCCGAGCATGCCGCCGCCGGCGACGATCACGTCGCTGACCAGCCGGCCATCGGCGGCGCGCGCCTCCGGCACCCAGCCCTTCGGCGGGTAATTCAACAACCGCAGATCGCGGGCGAGGTCGGCCTCTAGGGCCTGGAGGGAGGTTGGTGCAGGCATGAAGCTGTTTTACCGCCACCCCCCGCCACCTGCCAACGCGCCGATTGGCTCATGTCCCGCGTTGGCTGCCCCCATTGCACCCATCCGCCCCTCTCTCTAGATTGCCGCCATCTGCAAATCCCCAAGGGAGATAGACTCAAAGATGGCTGATGGAATGCTAGACGGCAAAGTGGTGCTGGTGACCGGCGCTGGCCGTGGCATTGGCGCGGAGGTGGCGAAGCTCGCCGCCAAAGAGGGCGCCAAGGTGGTGGTCAACGATCTGGGCGGAGCGGTCGATGGCGCTGGTTCCGGCGACGCGACCCCGGCGCAGGAGGTCTGCAACGAAATCGCCGCCGCCGGTGGCGAGGCCGTGG
>JAYPXD010000157.1:1992-5693 GCA_038135395.1 Alphaproteobacteria bacterium
TCAATGGCGACAGCGTCGCCGACTACAAGGCGGCTCAGGGCATGGTCCAACAGGCCATCGACACGTTCGGCCGCATCGACGGTATCGTGAACGTCGCCGGCATCCTGCGCGACGTCATCTTCCACAAGATGAGCAAGCAGGACTGGGACATGGTCATCGCCGTGCACCTGAAAGGGTCGTTCAACGTCGCCCGCGCGGCTGCCGAGCACTTCCGCACGCGGGAAAGTGGCGCGATGGTGCACTTCACCTCCACCAGCGGCCTGATCGGTAATTTCGGCCAGGCGAACTATTCCGCCGCCAAACTCGGCATCGTTGGCATGAGCACCAACATCGCGCTGGACATGGCGCGCTATGGCGTGCGCTCCAACTGCATGTCGCCGTTCGCATGGTCGCGCATGATCGGCACCATTCCGTCCAACTCGCCGGAGCAGGAAGCCCGCCTCGCCAAGATCAAGCGCATGGTGCCGGCCCAGATCGCGCCGATGGTGGTCTATCTGCTGTCCGATGCGGCGGAAGGCGTTACCGGCCAGATTTTCGGCTCCCGCATGAACGAGCAGGTGCTGTTCAGCCAGTCCCGCCCGATCCGCTCGGTTCACAATGCCGAGGGTTGGACGCCGCGCAGCATCGCCGAGGACGGCATGCCGGCCCTGCTGCCCAGCTTCCAGGCGCTCGACCGCTCCGGCGACGTGTTCTGCTGGGACCCGATTTAACGCCTGCGCTGCGGGAAACAAGAAACTCTCACCCTGAGTAGAGGCGCAGCCTCGTATCGAAGGGCGTCCCTCGATACGCGCCTACGGCGCACTCGGGATGAAATGACAAGAGGAATGTAGAATGAGTGAAGGTCTTCTTGAGGGCAAAGTCGTCCTCGTCAATGGCGCGGGCCGCGGCATCGGCCAGCAGATCGCCATTACCTGCGCCGAGGAAGGCGCGAAGATCGTTGTCAACGACCTGGGCGGCAGCGTCGAAGGCCAGGGCCGCGACACCGGCCCGGCCCAGGAAACCGTGGACAAGATCCTGGCCATGGGCGGCGAGGCCGTTGCCAACGGCGGCTCCATCGCCGATTGGGACGACGCCCAGGCCATGGTGAAGCAGGCCGTGGACACGTTCGGCCAGATCGACGGCGTGGTGAACGTCGCCGGCATCCTGCGCGACCGCATCTTCCACAAGATGACGGAGGATGACTGGGACAGCGTCATCGGCGTGCACCTGACCGGCTATTTCTATGTCGCCCGCGCCGCGGCGGATTATTTCCGCAAGCAGGAATCGGGCGCGATGGTGCATTTCACCTCGAACTCCGGCCTGGTCGGCAATGTCGGGCAGGTGAACTATGGCGCAGCGAAGATGGGCGTTGTGGGCCTTTCCCGCTCGATCGCGCTGGACATGAGCCGTTTCGGCGTCCGCTCCAATATCATTTCGCCGTCGGCGTTTACCCGCATGATCGAGACCATCCCGATCAAGGGCCCGGAAGGCCAAAAGCGGCGCAAGCGGCAGGAAGCCATGACCCCGGCCAAGATTGCCGCCCCGGTCGCCTACCTGCTGAGCGACGCGGCCAAGGACGTCAGCGGCCAGATCTTCTATGTCCGCTCGAACGAGATCATGCTGATGAGCCAGCACCGGCCTGTCCGCATCATCCACCGTGGCGAGGGCTGGACGCCGGAACTGATCCACGAGCACGCCATGCCGGCGCTGCGCCCGCACTTCACGCCAAGCGCCCCCAGCGCCAGCTACTTCAACTGGGACCCGGTGTAAGCCAGGTCCGTTCTTAAGGAACCCCGGAAGCGCGAAAGCGCTATCCGGGGCCTCTGGCCGCGTCCGCTCTGTCCTCCGGTTTGTCGAGCTTGGTGTGACAGCAGGCAGCAAACAGAGCTATCCCAGGGGCCAGGGCTTCGTTAAAACGGGCCTGTATCGCCCCTTTCCTTGCGCCAGGCCCTGCATGCTCCGGATTTTCCTCGTCTGCCTAGTGCTCGTCTGGTCCGGATTGGCCGCCGCCGCCACGACGGCAATTCCACCGCCACGGGTTCCCGTTGCCCAGGCAAAGGCGAAGCCGGTGGTCTGGCAGGCGCAATACCCGCTGGCGCCGACGCACCCGGTGGTGACCGAGGGCTGGTCGCCGATGGCGGCGGCGCTGAAGCCGGCGGTCGACGTGCATCTGCGCCTGCTCGGTCCCCGGCTCGGCAGTGCGGCGGCATTGGACGCGCTCCGGAGCGGCCTACACCAGATGGGGCTGTTGGCGCTGGCCAGTTATCCGGATGTGTTTCCGCATTGGGCGATGCTGAACGAGTCATTCATGGTCGACGGCGAGCGCCTGGCTGCGGCGGCGGCGATCACTGAACTGGTCATGGTCGAGTGCCCCGCCTGCCAAGACAGCTTCGCCCGGCAAAATCTGGTCTTCCTTGGGACCTACGGCACAGACCACTACCGCCTGATCGCGCCCGCGCCACTGACCACCGCCGACAGCCTTGCTGGGCAGGGGGTGGCGACGCCTGGGAGCTATTGGGATCGGATGGTGCAAGACCTTGGCGGGTCGGTAGCGCCGGTCGAAGCCGATCCGCGCGCGGCCCTGGTGGCCGGACGGGCGACAGCGCTGATCGACATTGCGGCGGCGCTGCGCGATCCGAAATTGTCCGGCCGGACGTTCGCGATCACCAAGCTGTCGCTGGGGGGGTATCGTGGCGCAGGACCGTTCATGATCAACCGCGATGCCTGGCGCAAGCTCTCGGCCGAACAGCGGCGCCGGGCCTTTGCGGCGGCGGCGGCGGGTATCGTGCGGATCACCGATGCCTACCACCGCAATGCCGCGGCAGCGCTGGCGAAAGCGGTGAAACGCGGCGTTACGCTGGCGGAGGCTTCCCAGGACTTGGAGGATGCTGTCCGCCGCTTCGCCGCCAGCGACCGGGCCAGGGTCGAGGTCAGCGCCAAGGCGCGGTTCGGCGTCGATGACGCCGCCCTGTTCCTGGCGCGGCTGCAGGAGCTTTACGACAAGTACCAGGTTCTGTTGCCCAAGGGCTCACAACATAGCGATGCGATAGCGCTTCTCACCTCCGAAATCTTTGATAGGCTGGACGCTAATACCTACGGGCTGCAATAAGCCGGGCCCGCTGCGGAGGATACCAGCCCATGAGTTACGAGAAGCCCTACAAGGGCATCAAGGTCGTCGATCTCTCGCAAGGCATCGCCGGTCCCTATTGTGCGATGCTGCTGGCGCAATACGGCGCCGATGTCGTGAAGGTAGAGCCGTTGGAGGGCGACTGGTCGCGGATTCTCGGCACGGTATATGGCGACCATTCGGCCTTTTCCATTGCCGGCAACCTGGGCAAGCGGTCGATTGCGCTCGACCTGAAGACCGATGCGGGCCGGGAGGTCGTCGAGAAGCTGATCGACGGCGCGGATGTCTTTATGGAAGGCTTTCGTCCCGGCGTGATCCAGCGCCTGGGTTTCGGCTATGACGACGTGGCCCGGCGCAACCCGGGCATTCTCTACATGTCGATTTCAGGCTTCAGCCAGCGGGGGCCCTTGTCGACCAAGCCGGCGATGGATCCGGTGTTACAGGCCTTTTCCGGCTTTATGATGGAGAACAAGGGCCAGGATGGCATTCCGCACCGGGCCAATCCGATCATCGTCGACATGTCGACGGCGCTCTATTGCTTTCTGGCCGTGTCCGCAGCGATTTATGCCAAGCGGGACGAGCCCAAGGGCCGGTT
>JAYPXD010000157.1:5703-8843 GCA_038135395.1 Alphaproteobacteria bacterium
CGGCGGCAGCCAACCTGCAGATCGTGCGCATGATGGCGGTATATCTGGAGAAGGGCGAAATGAAAGCGCCGTCCGCGCCATCCGGCACCTTCCAGACCGCCGACGGCTATATCCAGATCGTCGTGCTGCGCGACCGCGACTACAGGATTCTGTGCGATTGCCTGGGCTTGCCCGACCTGGGAGCCGACCCGCGGTTTCAGACCCGTGACGACCGGGTGACGCATTCGGTCTATCTGACTCGCACGGTCAGCGAGGCGCTGATGCAGCGCACCACGGCGGAATGGACGCAAATTCTGACCGAGGCCAAGCTGCAAAACGAGGCCGTGCTGGATTATTTCCAATTTTTGAAACATCCGCATATCGAAGCCTGCGGCTTGATCAGCTGGTTGAACCATTCCGGCGTGCCGGAGCCGATCCCGGTGCCGAACCCACCAGGAGTCGAGCCTTTGGCCGATGGAATGGCGGCGGCGCATGCCCCGCACCTGGGCGAGCACACGGCGGCGGTTCTGGCCTAACTCGGGATCGACGCGGCGACCCTTGAGGGGTGGCGCAAGGCCGGGATCGTCAACAAATAGCTGCTAAGTCAGGGCATCTCGCGTCGCGCGGGCGCCGCTACCAAATGCGTCTGGCGTTGGGCGGGCAAAAACAGTACATAGGGTGCTTATGCTTTACGCACCCACGCCCTGCGCGTTGCCTGGTTAATGGGTTAACGTCGCGGCCAAGATTTTGTTAGAGTGTCATGATCCAGATCATCCTTGTCATTCATTTACTTATCGCTCTGGCTCTGGTCGGCGCTGTGCTGTTGCAGCGGTCGGAAGGCGGCGGCCTGGGCATTGGCGGCGGCGGCGGCGGTGGATTCATGACCGGTCGCGGCACGGCGAACCTGCTGACCCGCACGACCGGCATCCTGGCGGCATGCTTCTTTGCCACCAGCCTGCTGTTGGCGATCCTGGCCAGCGGATCGCGGCAGACCGGCTCGATCATGGATGCTCCGGCGGCGACCTCTGCGCCGGCGGCTCCGACCGAGCCGCAGGTTCCACTGTCGAAATGACGGGTCGACTGTGATGGGCGAGCGGGCGAGCGGCGGTCCGCGCTTTATCTTCATTACCGGTGGCGTGGCGTCATCGTTGGGCAAGGGCTTGGCCTCGGCAGCGCTGGGCGCCGTGTTGCAGGCGCGCGGCTTTTCCGTGCGCATTCGCAAGTTCGACCCCTACTTGAATGTCGATCCGGGTACGATGAGCCCGTACCAGCATGGCGAGGTGTACGTTACCGACGACGGCGCTGAGACCGACTTGGATCTGGGGCATTACGAGCGTTACACCGATATCGTGGCGCGGCGCAGCGACAGCGTCTCCACCGGCCAGATCTATTCGGAGGTGTTGCGCCGCGAGCGGGCTGGCGAATACCTGGGCGCAACCGTGCAGGTCATTCCGCATGTGACCGACCTGATCAAGGAATACATGGCCCGGGACCTGGGCGACGAAGATTTCGTTCTGGTTGAAATCGGCGGTACCGTCGGCGATATCGAAAGCCTGCCATTTCTGGAAGCGATCCGGCAGATGCGGCTGGAGCGCGGGCCGGAGCGGACGATGTTCTGCCACCTGACCTTGGTGCCATACATCCCGTCCGCGGGCGAGTTGAAGACAAAGCCAACCCAGCATTCGGTCCGCGAGCTTCAGAATTTGGGTATTCAGGCGGATATTTTACTCTGCCGATGCGACCGGGAAATTCCGGCCGACGCCCGGCGCAAGATGGCGCTGTTCTGCAATATCCGGCAGGAGCGGGTGATCCCGGCGCTGGACGTCGATACCACCTATGCCACGCCGCTGACATACCACGCCGCCGGGTTCGACGACCAGGTGCTGTCGTTCTTCGGCATGGAATCGCCGGAGCCGGACTTGGCGAAATGGCGCGAGATTGCAGAGCGGGTGCGCGCGCCTGAAGGCAATGTGCGGATTGCGGTCGTCGGCAAATACACCGTGTTGCCCGACGCCTATAAGTCCCTGATCGAAGCTTTGGCGCATGGCGGCATCGCCAATCAGGTCAAGGTCGAATTGGAATGGATCGCCTCGGAAGAGGTCGAGGACGGCACCGCGGCGGAAACGCTGGCCGGTGTCGCAGGCATCCTTGTGCCCGGCGGATTTGGCGAGCGGGGCTCCGAGGGCAAGATTGCGGCGGCCCGGTATGCCCGTATGCAGAAGGTTCCGTATTTCGGCATTTGCTTCGGCATGCAGATGGCCGTGGTCGAAGCCGCGCGCGGCCTGCTGGGGTTGGATGGCGCCAGTTCTTCCGAGTTTGGCCCATGCGAAGACCCCGTTGTCGGGCTGCTGACCGAATGGACCCACGGCAATAAGGTCGAGCAGCGCAAGGCAAACGGCGACATGGGCGGCACCATGCGCCTTGGCGCCTATGAAGCGGTGCTGGCGGAAGGCAGTCTGGTGGCCGATGTCTATGGCGGCAGGCGGAACATCCAGGAACGGCACCGGCATCGCTATGAGGTCAATATGGCCTATCGGCGGCGCTTGGAGGCGGCCGGCCTGCGGTTCTCTGGTGTGTCGCCCGACGGTCAATTGCCCGAGATCGTCGAGTTGGCCGATCATCCCTGGTATATCGGCGTGCAATTCCATCCGGAGTTGAAGTCGCGCCCGATGGACCCGCATCCGCTTTTCACGGAATTCGTTGCCGCGGCGGTGAAGCAGTCGCGGCTGGTTTAGCCTTTCCCAGTCCTGGGGTCAGCCCTGGGACCTCATGCCGGACGCCGGGCGGCCATTCGCTGCGGCCCCCGCAGAGCGAGTGCAGTTGCCATGACCAAACCGAACGCGTCTGTCTCCGCCGGGTCGGCCACTTTTTCCCAGGCGTCGCCGCTTGCCCTTATCGCCGGGCCCTGCGCTATGGAAAGCCGGGCGCATGCGCTGGAAATGGCGGAAGCGCTGACCGTTATCGCCAAGCGGCTTGGCATCGGCTTTGTCTACAAGTCGAGCTTCGACAAGGCGAACCGCACCAGCCTCTCCGGAAAGCGTGGCATCGGTCTGCCCGAAGCGCTGCCGGTTTTCGCCGAGGTAAAGGAGAAATTCGGCTGCCCTGTGTTGACCGATGTGCATGAGAATGCCCAGTGCGCCGAGGTTGCCAAGGTCGTGGAC